>NZ_RAWI01001467.1 GCF_003612125.1 Corallococcus praedator | reverse complement strand
GGGAGAGGGGTTAGGGGTGAGGGCATTTGTGCATTGACGAATTGATTGTGGTCAGGTACTTATCAGAGAGCTTGGCAGACTGCCGCTAAGGTACGATCGCTCTGTCGTAACAGCAGCGATACATGGCACGAGAGAAACGAACCATTCGGTATGACGATGATGTGTGGGCGACGCTAGAGGCTTACGCCAAGACGACAAGCAGACCTGTTACAGCGATCGTTAATGATGCCATTCGGTACTATCTCAGCGAGGATCAGCCGTCGCTAGAAGCCCGTTTGAGAATTATGGAGTCTCGTCTTGCAGCAACAGAATCTCGGTTAGCAGCACTAGAAAACAGATTAGATCTGTCGAGCTAGTAAGGCTTTCAGGTCGTTAAGCAAATC
>NZ_RAWI01001466.1 GCF_003612125.1 Corallococcus praedator | reverse complement strand
GCCAGAATATCGCCTTTGGCCTGCGGGTAAAGCGGATGGCGCGATCGCAGCAGCGAATGCGCGTCAGTGAAATGCTGGAGCTAGTCGGACTAGGGGATAAGGGCGATCGCTATCCGCACCAGCTTTCAGGCGGACAGCAGCAGCGAGTCGCTCTGGCGCGGGCATTGGCGATCGAGCCGCACGTTTTGCTCTTAGACGAACCCCTCTCAGCCCTCGATGCCAAAGTGCGCCTGCAACTGCGAAACGAAATTCGCCGCATTCAGCAGCAGTTAGGAATCACGACGCTCTTTGTCACGCACGACCAGGAAGAAGCGCTGTCGATTTCCGATCGCGTCGTCGTCATGTCTCAAGGCCAAATCGACCAGGAAGGCACACCCGAAGCG
>NZ_RAWI01001465.1 GCF_003612125.1 Corallococcus praedator | reverse complement strand
TTCGACGCCCGCGCCGTCGTAAACGCTGACTTTTTTCTGCGTCACGACCACATCGCGTTTGCCGAAGATGTGCCCCTCCTCGGCGATCATATCGGCGGACTCGCGAATCAGAACCGCGCCCTCGTCGCCCGCCGCGCCGCCTTCGGAAACGCCGTCTATGAGACGCCGCGCCCGCGCCTCTTGATCGTCATCACTGGTTTTCGGTTGCAAAACAACAGACATATCCGCGTCGTCCTCCATCGCGTTCTTAAGTACAGGGGTGGAGAAAATGCCGCCGCGCCGCCGCCTTTTTCCAATCCGTATCGTATCGTCTAAACGCCCCCAAACGGTAAATAATTTCCACAAATATCCCGTCAGTATCTCGGAGAACTACGCCAGTGGAA
>NZ_RAWI01001464.1 GCF_003612125.1 Corallococcus praedator | reverse complement strand
ACGTACCATGCAGGCATTTCCCGACAGCACCTCCGAAACGAGCTCGACCGAGCAGCGCTGGGCCGTGCGCGCCCTGATCGTCGATGACGACGTGGCGATCCGTGAGCTGCTGTGCGATTACCTGACGCGCTTCAACATTCAGGCCCAGGGCGTGACCGACGGCGCCCAGATGCGCCAGGCCCTGAGCGACCAGACCTTCGACGTGGTGGTGCTGGACCTGATGCTCCCCGGCGAAGACGGTTTGTCCCTGTGCCGCTGGTTGCGCAGCACCTCGGACATCCCGATCCTGATGCTGACGGCGCGCTGCGAACCGACCGACCGCATCATCGGCCTGGAACTGGGTGCCGATGACTACATGGCCAAACCCTTCGAACCCCGCGAAC
>NZ_RAWI01001463.1 GCF_003612125.1 Corallococcus praedator | reverse complement strand
GTTGAAGGATACGTCGTTGTTGTTGAAGTTGAAGCCGCGGATCACCAGCGGCGTGGTGTAGCTGGACGCCGACCAGGCGTAGCGCACGGAGGGATCGTTGGCGACGACGTCGGCCAACGTGCGCGCGTTCTGATTGCGCATAAGGTCGGAGGTGTAGCTCGTCTGGTTGAACGGCGTGTTCCTGAAGCTGCGTTCGCCGAGAATGCCGACCTGCCCTCCGGTCGCGACCTGCTCGCCCGCATAGGCCGGCGGCAGGTTGTCGATCGTCGCCTGCGGCGGCACGGCGTTGCCTTGCACCTGGACGGGATCGAGCTGGCGAGCACCCGGCGCCGTCGCGGAGACCCTCTGCAACATGGCGGTGTTGCCGCCGGTCAGCCTGTAGG
>NZ_RAWI01001462.1 GCF_003612125.1 Corallococcus praedator | reverse complement strand
TCTCAGGGTTTGCGGCGCGATCGTATTCACGGCAAGCTGCGGCTCGTTATAAAAGCGATGCCCGATCGCACTGGTGAGCAAGGCGATCGCCAGCAGCAGCAAGGGACGCGACAATCCAGAACGCTCGACTTTCCGACGCAGGGGCAGGGCAGGTAGGAGCAGTTGCCGCCAACGTTTGAGGTAGATTCGCCGCAGATGTTTCCAGCGCCTAACGACCTGCTGAAGCGGAGCAATTTGCCATCGATTGAGCTGCGGCGCGATCGATCGAAGCCGTTTCATGAGGGCAGCCTGAAATGTTTCCAACAACTGATGCGATTTGTAGCTGGGTGAAGCGGGTCAGCGAGCAACAAAGTCAGAAACTCCAATTCAGTATAAGCCTCAAC
>NZ_RAWI01001461.1 GCF_003612125.1 Corallococcus praedator | reverse complement strand
GCCTCTGCCTGAGCCGCCGCCGCCGCCGCGTCCGCCGCCGCAGCCGCGTCGGCCTCGGCGGTGCCGTCGCCGATCGCCGACAGGGTGCCGTCGGCGTTCAGCGCGAACGCCTGCCCGTCCTCGGGCTCTCCCGCCGGGCAGGGCGGCACGGTGCTGAGGTCGGCGCAGAGGCGGATCGCCTCCTGCGCCTGCGCCTCGGGGACCAGGACGCCCTGGGGCAGCAGCAGCGACAACGTGGCCGCCAGCGCCGTGCCGGCACGGATCGGTCGATGGGTCATGGAAGTCCTTCCTCCGGGCGGAGCGGCCTTCTGGTGGGCCGCGCTCGCGGTGCAACGCTCTGCGCCCGACTTGGTTGCGGGCCGCGGGCTAGGCAATAACAAAGGG
>NZ_RAWI01001460.1 GCF_003612125.1 Corallococcus praedator | reverse complement strand
ATCTAGCGCTGCGCGATGGCGATACCGTCTATATTCCCACGGCTACATCAGTGACGGCAGAGGAAGCCACAGAGCTAGCATCAGCAAGCTTCTCGCCCAACACGATCGCCGTGAATGTAGTCGGTGAAGTGGTGGAACCAGGTACGGTGCAAGTACCGCCTAACGTTACGCTCAATCAGGCCATCTTGGCAGCAGGCGGGTTCGACAATCGCCGCGCTCGCACTGCCGACGTGCAGCTCGTTCGCCTTAACCCGGATGGAACGGTGGCGCGACGCGAAATCCCGGTTGACTTTTCAGCCGGAATCAGCGAAGAGAACAACCCCGCTTTACGCAGCAACGACATTGTGATTGTCGGGCGATCGGGCATTACCCGCACGTCTGATT
>NZ_RAWI01001459.1 GCF_003612125.1 Corallococcus praedator | reverse complement strand
CGGGCGTAGTACTCAGCGCGCTTGGATTCGCGCAC
The DNA here is from genome assembly GCF_003612125.1 of Corallococcus praedator. GTDB lineage: Bacteria > Myxococcota > Myxococcia > Myxococcales > Myxococcaceae > Corallococcus > Corallococcus praedator. The sequence continues at coordinate 349 of NZ_RAWI01001459.1, read as the reverse complement.
CGCCTCGTCGGGAAACAGCACTTCCATGCGCTTTTCCAGCCCTTCCTTGGCGAGCTGGACGAGGTAGTCATCCAGCGACATGCCATCGGGCGTCGGGAACAGCGGCAGCTTGGGCTTGCCCAGTTCCAGCTTGAGGTTGCAGCGCTGCGCGATCTGCACCGAGTTGGCCAGCGCGGACGGGATGTCGGCAAACAGCGCGCACATCTCGTCCTGCGTCTTGAAATACTGTTCGGTCGTGAAACGACGGGCGCGGCGCGGATTGGCAAGCAGTTCGCCCTCTGCAATGCAGGTGCGCGCTTCGTGGGCCGTGAAATCGTCCGGCGTCATGAACTGCACCGGATGCGTGGCC
>NZ_RAWI01001458.1 GCF_003612125.1 Corallococcus praedator | reverse complement strand
CCTCGCCGCCGGCTCGGGCGCGCGCGTCCTCGTGGTCGACAAGCGCAGCCACGTCGCCGGCAACGCCTACGACCATCACGACGCGGCGGGCCTGCTGATCCACCGCTACGGGCCGCACATCTTCCACACCAACAGCGACCAGGTGGTCAGCTACCTTTCCCGCTTCACCGAATGGCGCCCCTACGAGCACCGGGTGCTCGCCCAGGTCGCGGGCCAGCGCCTGCCCATGCCGATCAACCGCACGACGCTGAACGGCCTCTACGGCCTGTCGCTGCGCACGGACGAGGACGCGGCCGCCTTCCTCGCCGCCCAGGCCGAGCCGGTGGCCGACGTGCGCACCAGCCGCGACGTCGTGGTGAACGCCATCGGCACGCGGCTCTACGA
>NZ_RAWI01000145.1 GCF_003612125.1 Corallococcus praedator | reverse complement strand
ACCGGCCGGCCTTCATCAGCTCGACGACCCGCTCACGGAACTCCGGAGGGTATGGGGGGCGTGACTTCGGCATCGTGGGACCCTTTTCGCACAGCGGGTGGGACTCCACGAAACCGGGGCAACTTCACTTCGGCATCGTGGGACCCTTTTCGCACAGCGGGTGGGACTCCACGAAACCGGGGCAACTTCACACTATGCTTACTCGAGCGCCGGCACCGAGTTGGTCGCGCACACCCTCGAGAAGATCCACGGGGCTCCCTACGAGTCGTTGCTCGCGGAGTTCCTGGCGCGGGAAGCCGGTATGCACGACACGTGGCTGCGCCTGCGTGCCCAGGACGCCAACCGCTTGGCTCCTGGCTACCACAGCGACAACCCGGTCGGCACCACGCCGATGCCACTCCTGCCCTGGGGCGCGGCGGGAGCATTGAAGGCGACGATGCCGGAGATGGTGAAGTACTTGCGCTTGCAGTTGAGCAACCATCCCGCGGTGACAGAGTCACACAAGCCGCTGGTGCGCTTCGCGGAGGACTTCAGCATTGGCTATTTCTGGAACATCGGCCAGAGCAGCCAGTTGGGCACCCACTACGTGCATCACGGCGGCGTGCCTCGCGCGCAATGCTATCTCTACCTCGTGCCGAAGTATCAGTTGGGGGTGTTCATCATCACCAACCAGAGCGGCGATGCGACCGCCAACGCCATGGAACGCGCGCTGGCGCCCCTCTTTGACAGGGTCGAATCCATGCAGGGTCGCTAGCACGGCGAACAACAGGGAGTGAGTACGCGTCGAGCCCCCGCAGACTTCTCTCAGCTCGACAAGTCGTCGGAGAGCATGTGGAGCAGGGAGGCCGCGCGGTCGAATGGGCGTGACCCGGCTCCGTGGCTCTCCCGCGCTTCATGTGATTCACGAGCGAGGAGGCAGGCGGTGCCAGCAGGAGGCTGTTGCAGCGAGTACTCCTGGGAATGAAAGAGTTGTACTCGACGCCTGGCTGTCGTGTGGAGAGCGTGGCACGTAGCAGTGCAGTAGGCGCTGTCGTCGTGGTGCGTCCGGAGGCTAAAGGCGCGCGATGTCCCTCGTGCAAGGTGCTTAGCGACACGCCGCACCTTCGCAGAGCACCTGCCTCGTCTGCTCGCTCCTCGTGCCCGGCGCACGCATCGGCTCGCCACCGCGCAGCGCGCAGTGGGCATGACGGCTGGAGCTGAAGCCGGAGCAAGGCTTCTCACGCCGCTCGCCATGCCGACGAGTCCCGACACGCTGCTTCGGTTGATGCACAGCGCCCCTCTGCCTCCGCCGACAAGGCCTCGGGTGCTCGGGGTGGATGACTGGGCCCTGCGCAAAGGTCGCACCTACGGCTCCATCCTCGTCGACTTGGAGGCACGCCGCGTCGTCGACTTGTTGCCTGACCGCTCGGCATCGACTGTCGCGGCATGGCTGCGCAAGCACCAAGGCGTCGAGCTCATCGCCAGGGACCGTTCCACCGAGTATGCACGCGCGGCAACTCTCGGTGCTCCCGACGCTCGACAGGTCGCAGACCGCTGGCACCTGCTGCTCAATGGGCGGCAGATGGTGGAGCGCTGGCTGACTGGCACTCACGCGCGCCTGCGGGCACTGCCCGACGTGGCGAGCGCGGAGGCCTCCCCTGTGCGTCGTCACGCAAGCTTCCCGCGCACTCGCGCCGAAGTGCGCACCGGAGAGGAAAGTAGGATCCGTCGAGTTGCTGCGTACGAAGCGGTGCGACGTCTGCACCTGGCTGGACAGCCCTTGCTGAGAATCAGCCGCACCCTGGGGCTGGCGCGAGCAACGGTACGCAAGTACGCCTGCGCAGAAACCTTTCCAGAGCGCGCGGTTCGAGTGCCCGGTCCGAGCATCCTCGACCCCTTTGTGAGATTCGCGCCAAGGGCTTCGGCGGCACGTCGCGGCAGGTCCATCGGTGGCTCCAAACGCGGCGCACGGCGCACGGCGCCGTCGCGCTCGACGCCCCGTACACGTCGCGGCTCCCATTCAATCCCGAAGAGCCCGCGCCCCGTCACAAGCCTCCCATCGCCCAAGCAACTCGCGTGGCTCTGCGTCCAACCGCGGTCCGCGCTCACATCCACCGAGGCAGCCACGCTGACTCGCATCGAGCAGGATGAGGAGGCTGCACGCGTCGTTGCGCTGACATGTCGCTTCGGTGAGCTGGTGCGCGAGCGGGGCGTCACGCGCGGTGCTGAGCCGGCCACTTCCTGCGCCGCCTTCGAGCAGTGGCTGGGCGAGGCACGCACGTGCGGCGTGCGCGCGGTGGAATCCTTTGCGCAGGGACTTGAACAGGACGGCGATGCCGTCCGAGCCGCGCTGACTATGCCTTGGAGCAATGCTCAATCCGAAGGTCAAATCACGAAGCTCAAGCTCCTCAAGCGCCAGATGTACGGCCGCGCCAGCTTCGACCTGCTGCGCCGTCGCGTGCTGCTCGCTGCCTGAATTGGCGCTTCACATGAAGCGCGGGAGAGCCACGGAATCGGGGTACGCTCACGCTCAACCCAACCCCGGAGGGACAATGAGCGTCCTGGTGGAGACCGAGCCCGTGGAGGGTACGCCCCGAGGTGCCTTCACCCTGACGCTGTGGGGGGAGGCCGGCAAGCGCCCCATCATCCTCGGCGACATCAAGTTCCCGTGAGTGGACGGGGCGGTCAGGCGCCTCACTCCGGATACGAGTTCTTCGCCGCATCCCTGCGACCGGGCTCCGCGGCCTGGCTCTCCTGCCACTCGCGGTGAGCAGCGAGCTTCGCCTCGATGGCTTGGGCCAGCCTCGAGGGAACCTCCTCGGCGAGGAAGGGCGAGAGCTGCTCGAGCGCCCGTTCGAGCTCCGGAAATGGCACCTGATTCTTGTCGACCAGGATCTTCCAGGGCTCGGAGACGGAGCCTCGCTCCAGATTGAAGGCGACTCGCTCCACCTGCCGTTCAGTGGGGACAGCGATGCGGACTCCCGCGAAGCGGTCATTCTCACACGCGCTGACCCATACGTCCGTGTGCGAACCCACCTTCCCTCGCCTTCCCCGCTCCCCGTACTCGACGCCACATGCACGCAGGGGACGCAGTTGCGCCTGAATGTCGGCCAACGCCTGAAGGCCCCCCACGTCGGTCATCCCGATCATTCCGACGTCGGTCGGCTTCCGGCCCAGCAGCATGACCGCTGCGGACATGCCGCCGACCACTACCGCGACCGCGGCGATGATGAGAATCGTGTTCTTGCTGGACTTCCGTGCTGGCTGCATGGGCAGTGTCCTCATGGCAAGGGGCTCACTCGGGATACGAGGTCTTTGGGCTTGCCCCGATTTCGTGGGGCACGCTCAGAACTGTGTGACGTGGCGGCTGGCCTGCCGCAGCGCAAGGCAATTGCAGAGGGTGCGCAGAGGGTCGTCTTGAGACATCGCTACCGGGAAGTATACGTGGGCCCGCGCGAGTCCGCTTAGAGACACGCGCATGAGGACCCACCCACCGGTTCCACGATGCCTGGGTGATGGCCGCGGCCCTCTTCGTGGTGCTCCTGTGCGCGGCGGGCGGGTGGGCGACCCCGAGCGTCTTCATCGTCCCCCCAGCGCGAGAGTTCGACTGGAGCCGGGCCCTCGTCTCCCCGGCCGTATCGGTGAACCGGGTGCCCTACGGGCTGGCGGGGCCGTTCGCTGCGGCGCTGATGCAGAAGTTCGGCATCCGGCGCACGACGCCCATGTCCCTCTGCATCATCGCGACGGGCGTGGCGCTGACGAACTCCCTCCGCGCGCCCCCTGCCTCTGCGCCTCAGCCTGTCTCTCGCAGGCAGCTTCATGGTCCTGCGCCGCCTGGCAGCCCGTACAAAGCTGCCGGCTCACAGGCAGTACTGAGCCTTCCCGGGTTTTGTGGACACCCGAGATGAGGTGACCGAAGGATGTCCACGACGATGCCGAGACGAGAGCGAAGGAAGTACAGGCGGTCTCAAGCGGTGAACGCACCACTCGGGTGCTCACCATGGCACCCTGCTCGACGGGAGGCACTGGGTGCGAGGCCGAGGGAAAGCAGCAAAGGCAGGCGCTCCGTCACGGCGTGGCGACCGCGCTGACGTCCTCGGCCAGGGGAACCGTGAAGCGGAACGTCGCGCCGTGTCCCCACTCACTCTCGACCCAGATGCGGCCACCATGCGCGTCGACGATTCCTCTCGCGATGGCGAGCCCCTGGCCGGTCCCCCTGTATTTCGCCTCGCCGCTGCGCCAGTACCGGTCGAAAAGATGCTTGATGTCGTCCGCGCGAATCCCAGGACCATCGTCCGCGACCGCGAACACGCTCTGGTTCCCGTGCGCCTCGACCTTGAGGGTGATGTGCCCGCCCTCGGCGGTGACCTTGGCGGCGTTGCCGACCAGGTTGGACAGGACCTGCAGGATGCGAACCCTATCGCAAAGAATGGGCGGGAGGCGCGGCTCGACCTCCGCGGTCATCGTCAGCCGATGTTCCTGCGCGACGCGCTCGAAGCTCGCCAGCGTCTCGTTGACCAGCGCGCCCGCGTCATTGGGCTGACGCTTGATGGAGAGGTGCCCGCGCTCGATGTTCACGAAGTCGAGCAGGTCGTCGATGAGCCGCATCATGCGCTCGGCCGCGCGTTGGATTCGCTCGACCGCCTTGGGGACTGGAAGCTCGGGCCGCCTCGCGGTGGCTTCTTGCCGTGCGAGCGCGTCGGTGGTCATGATGATGGTCGAGAGGGGGTTCCTCAGGTCGTGAGACACCACCCCGAGGATCTGCTCACGCTCTCTCACCGCGACCTGCGCCTGTCTGTACAGTTGGGCGTTCTCCCTGGCGAGCGCCTCGTATCTGTCACTCGAGCTCTCGGCGACGAGGCGGTCTCGTTCAGATGCGGCGCCTCGTGTCTCCGCCTGGGCACGCTCCTCCTCGGCGTCCTCGCGTCGGGTGATGTCGCGCCGCCACGCGCGGTCACGCTCGAGCGCGATCGCGAGTTGATTGGCGATGGCATTGACGAAGGTCAGGTCCTTCTTGTCGAGGGACATGGCCCCTTCGAGCTGAAGGGCACCGAAGAGCGAGTGCTCGGCCACCACGAGCGGGATGACGATGAACCGCTTCTCTTCATCCCCTTCACTCCGCTCCTGCCGGGGCAGCAGGGTCTCACCCGGCTGCTCGCTGAGTCCGAGGGACTCGGTCGACTTCGCCCCGACGAGGTAGGCATAGGAGGCCTCCGCGTGTTCCTTGACCGCTCGCAGCCGTTCGGAGTCCTGAAGCTCGGACGGCCAGATGATCATCCTCGACTGGCCATTCTCCGTCTGGATGAGGACCGCGCTGCGCAGGGGTAGCGACTTCGCGAGGATGCCAAGCGCGGGGTCGAAGGACTGCGCGACGCTCTTGAAGCTCGCGAAGAGCTTGCTGATTTCATACAGGTGCTCGAGCCGTCGATAGGCCTGCTCCAGGCTCCCGAACGAAGGGTCGGCGGGGGGCAGGCCACGCGTGCGCTGTCCGCTCGCCTCCTCTCGCATGTCATGGCGAGATGCCTTCTTTCGCCGACCAGGGTTCATCCTTGTCTCGTATCCTCGTGCTGTGACAGATGCTTGGTATCCTCGGGGGCGGCCCAGGAAGGCGTCGGGAGCTCGCTCACGGGCGCACCGATTCGCAGCCCTCCCCGCGCGACCGTCATGAAGTGGGTGCGCCGCTCATGCTCACTGCCACGAGTCTTCACGACCGTCAGCGTAGGAGCCAGCCGGCCGGCCGCTTCCCTGTAGCGCAGCATGAGCAGGTTGTCGGCGATGGGTGAGAGCCCCTGGTCCGTGACTCGCTCCATGGAGCAGAGCGAGGACGACTCGAGCGTGAGGACGCTGGTGATGCCGAGGGTCTTGAAGCGGACCACCAGCTTGTAGAGCACGTGGCGGAACTCGTCGATGGGGGTGTGCGCCGTCAGCAGTTGCGTCACGGCGTCGAGCACGACGCGTGAGGCCTTGAGCGCCTTGAGCTGGTCCGACAGCACGGTGAGGAACTGACCCGCGCGCAAATGCTCCCGGGAGACGTAGAGCACCTGGATGAGGCCCGCGTCGAGCTGCGCGCGCAGCGGCAAACCCAGGGCCTCGGCGCTGGCGAGCAGCTGCTCGGGCCCCTCCTCCATCGAGACATAGAGGCCCGGCTCCCCAGCCCTGGCGCCCTCCAGGAGGAACTGGATTCCGAAGGTGCTCTTGCCGACGCCCGCGCTGCCAGAGACGAGGGTGGTGCTTCGCCTGAGCAACCCACCGCCCATCAGCCCGTCGAGCCCGGGAGTGCCAGAGCCCAGCCGGGAGGAAGCCTCCAACGCGGGGGGAGGGGCCTCCACGCGGAGTTGTTCCCCGTAACGAGGGAAGATGGAGACCCCCCCGGCGCCAATGGCAATGGAGTGTCGGCCCTTGAGGTGAGCGGTGTTGCGAAGCTTGTACACCTCGATGTAGCGCTCCCGCTCCAGGCCCTCCTCCGTGGAGCTGAGGATGATGACGCCGTCCACCACGGTCTCCTCGACGCCCATGCGGCTGACCTGACGGGAGCCGTAGGGGATGTCGGTGGGAAAGAAGCCGACGGCCTGTGCGTTCTGGACGATGCTACAGAGGTGGAAGACCTTCTCGCGGCTGAGCTGCGGGTCCGTCACCTTGTCCAGGAACACCGAGACGGAGTCGATGACCACGCGCCGGGCCTTCATGGCCTTGATGCGCTCGCGAATCATCAAGAGGTGGGCCTCCACCATGATGTCGGGCTGGGGGATGAAGACGATCTCCACCATGCCGCGCTCAATCTCCCTGTCGAGCTCCCAGCCGAGGCCCTTCGCGGCGGCGCGGAGGCGCTCCTCACTCTCCTCGAAAGAGAAGAGGATGCCTTTCTCGCCCGCGAGCGCGCCCCGGTAGATGAACTCGAGAGAGAGGACGGTCTTTCCGGTGCCCGCGACGCCGCTGAGCAGGAGGCTCGACCCCCAGGGGATCCCGGGCCCGAGAATCTCGTCGAGCTTGGTGATGTGCGTCTTGCAGCGCTCCTGCGGCTCCTCCGGAATCAACTCGCGTTTGATGGCCTCGCGGGGCGCGAACATCTCCAGGCCGTTGGAGGTGATGAGGAAGGGATGCTCGTCCCGGCTGTGGTCCGTCCCCCGCATCTTGACGATTCTGAAGAAGCGCTGGTGCTCGCCCTGGGACACGCGCTGAGAGAGGACGAGGAGGCCGTCGACGATGGAGAAGAGGGGATTGCTCTCATAGTCGGCGGGCCCGTACTCGCCGAGGAGCAGCGCGGTGGTCTCCCAAGCCATCAGGTTCACGGCGATCTCATAGCCGAACGTCCTGAGCTCCTCCCTGGAGGCCGCCAGGTCATCAAAGGCCTTGAAGCTGTCGATGACGACGATGTCTGGCTTGACCTGCTTGAGGTTGTCCATGATGAGCGCGAGGGCCGCATCGAAGCTCCTCAGCCGCAGCATGGCGCCGAGGTCCACGAACTGGACGCCCTCCTCGAACTTCTTCGGGTCGAAGAACGAGAACTGCTGGAGGTGCCGCAGCGTCTTCGCGGTCGGCTCCGAGAGGGTGTTGAAGGCGAGGACGCGGTGGGCGGCCGAGGCGTTGTGGAAGCAGATCTGCTGGGTGAGCGTCGTCTTGCCCGAGCCGGGGGGGCCGCACACGGCGGTGACGGAGCCCTTGGGCAGGCCACCCTTGAAGAGCTCATCGAGGTTGGGGACGCCGGTCTGGAGGCGCGGGATGTCGATTCTCTTCGTCATGACGTTGTGTCCTCGCCCGCGGTGACGCGTGGGCGGACCGCCTCCGGAAGTGCGACTTTGGAGAGTTCCGCATGCAGCTCCGGCGTTAAGATTTCAGCGGTCAGGTTGCCGAGCACGGTGAGGAACTCCACGAGCACGAATCGACTGCCCTCCCTCAGCCCGGAGTCGTGCCCGGAGTGGACCTGCTCACGAAGCTCTCCGAACCGGAGCCCCCCCACCCGCTCGACGTTGAGGGACGCGAAGAGCGGGAACCGCTCGGAGGCATTGTGCAGAACGCGTTCGGCGATGGCGGTCAGCGTCACTTCGCCGAGCGTGGTCAACGTCTGTTTCCACAGCACGGTGAGTGCCGCCTCGAAGAGCTGGAGAAAGGCCTCCGTCGATAGATTCCTGGCGGCTCGGTCCAGCCAGGCGTCGACGCAGGCCGCGTGCTGACCCTCGTCAAGCACGGTTTCCCTCACCCGCTCGAACGACCCGCGCCTTGGCTGGAAGGCCGTCGCCCCCGCACTGCCCGCACTGAAGGAAGATGGTGCTCAGCGTGGCGGAGGGGGCGCCCACGTTCTCACCGGTGCTGGACGAAAGTGGGGCCGCCAGGGAGGCGGCTCGTTGGGTGCATCCCTGGAGTGCTTTGGCTGCCCATCGCATTCTTTCCCGCTCTCATCACCTCTAACGTCCCGCCGCGATGGACGTAGGCGCAGGGCTGGTACTCCGGGATAATGTAAGGGCGACGATATATTCGAGGAGTGGTTGACAGACTGGGCGGGGGCCAGCCCGTACGCCAGCAGATACGACATGGGCGGTAGGGGCGCTCTCAAGCGGTCGTCGCAACAGCTGACGCGAATACTTCGGCAGGCGTTCGCCATGCCAGCGTTTGACGCGGGCGCCCGTTAGGTTCGTGCTCGATGGCGTCGAGTTGCTTGCCGGTTGGTGTTTTCGTTGCTGCCGCGCTGCCAGGGGCTGTGCGGGTCGCAGAAGGAGACTTGTACCTGGGTGTCGATGGTGAAGCGTGCGTGCTCGGCCATCTCCTTGCCCTGGTCCCACGTGAGCGAGCGGCGCAGATGCTCGGGCCGCCGCTGAATCTGCTCTGTCATGGCCTCGTGGACGCGCTCTGCCGTCCGGCCGTGCGGCAACTCCAGTCACATCACGCAGCGGCTGTGGCGCTCCACGAGGGTGCCGACAGCGGACCTGCCTGCCTTGCCGATGACGAGGTCGCCCTCCCAGTGGCCCGCGACCGCGCGGTCCTCGGCTTCTGACGGCCTCTGGCTGAGCATCAACCTATCGCGCAGCTGTCCGCCCACGTCGTTGCGCTTGCTGGGCCGGCGCTGGGTCCGGCCTGTGCGCAGGCAGGCGGCGAGTTCTTTGCGCAGCGAGCCTCGCGCCGGTGAATCGAGCGAACTTCGCGGCATCCGAGCGGCGCGGCTGGCACTCCACCATCGGAGGGCCCCGCGCCGCTTCCTGTCGGGCGCCTGTGGCGGTGTCACAGCCGCCCAGCCCGCTCTCGCGGCTCAGCCGTACAGCTCGCTCAGCGGTCCCGGCGCGATGCGCGTGCTGCCCTCCTGCCCGAAGGTGTTGAAGTCCGCGTCTCCGAACGCGTGGCCGAGCGTGTTGAAGAGGTTGGAGACCTGCCGGTTCCGGGCCGCGTCGTACTTCGGGTACACGACCGTGCGCCCGTCGGTCTTCAGGCCCAGCGCGTTGCCGCCCACCACGAGCTTCGGCCACTCACGCGAGGTCGAGTGGTGCTGCTCGCCGTTGTCGGACATGAAGACGATCGCGGTGTGATCCAGCATCGAGCCGCTCGCGCCGACCTCCGGCGTGGCGGCCAGCGTCCTCGCCAGGTTCGCCACCAGCTGCACGTGGCGGCGGGTGACCTCGGCGACGCGCTCCCAGTTCTGCCCCGCATCCAGGCCGTGCTGCAGGCTGTGTCGCGGGATGTCGGTCACGTCCGGGCCGTAGGCCACGTCGAAGCCCGAGGTGCCCGTCGCCAGCACCACCGTGTTCGTCAGCCCGCCCAGGAGGGACGCCGTGGCGATCTGGAACTGCGCCTCGAACCACTTCAGCGAGTCGGGCGGTGAGCCCGCGCCGGTGATGAGCGGGTTGTCCTTCGGCGCCAGCGGCAGGTAGGGCCGCACGCGGTCCGCCATGCCCGCGAGCTGATCCTCCCGCGTGCGCAGCGACTCGAGCGAGGAGAGGTAGCGCTCCAGCTTCAGCCGCTCGTTGGAGTTGCCGCGGAACTCCGCCAGCGCCTTGCGCGAGTCGGCCAGCGCGAAGTCGAAGAGCATCTTGCGATCGCGCCCATTCGTCGAGCCGCCGAGCAGCGAGCCGAAGGTGCTGTCGAACGCGAGCGACGGGTTGACGATGATGCCCGCGGGCTTGCGGGGTCCGAGCGCGCAGGTCTCGTACACGATCGACACGCGCGCGGAGCTGGTGCCCAGGCGCAGCACGTCGAACGGTGCACCCCGGCGCAGGCGAGGTGCGATCACCGCGTCGAAGGTCGCGCCCGCGCCGTTCACCGCGCAGCTCAGCCCGCCCGTCCCGCTGGAGTGCCCGCCGCCCGCGATGAGGTTCGAGAGCCCCAGCAGCACGGCGGAGCGGTTCACCAGGTCGAGGTTGCCGGAAGACGCCGCCAGCGGCCCGAGACTGATCGCGCTGGCGAGATTGTCGCCCTCACGCACCAGCGGCGTGTCCTTGTACGCGTCCCAGAAGAGGCGGTCGGAGGTGTTGGCGCGTCCACCCAGCGCCGCGCGGGTGCCCGTGCTCAGGAGCGCGCGGGGGTAGACGCCATTGCACTCGAGGACCAGCACCAGGCGCGCCGGCAAAGCTGACGACTGGGCGTAGACGTCGTGGAAGTAGGGCGCGAAGAGGCCGGCGGCCATGCCCTTCAGGACGGTTCGTCGCGAGAACATGACAGTCACTCTCCAGCCTGCGGCACACGCCGCGTCTTCCAGGTGTCGCTGGTCATCAGCGTGGTCAGCATCTTGGAGAACGAGCCGTTGTTCTGGTCATAGGCCTGCTCCATCTGCGTCAGCGTGCAGGCGTCGCTCGGGTTCTCCGGACGGGCCATGAAGTAGCGGAAGGCCTGTCGCACGAAGCAGCGTTTCACGTGCCGCGACGTCGCCAGGCGCTCGCTCAACTCCACCGCGTCGCGCACCGCGCCGTCCAGCGCGGGGTCCGGCATCGACGTGAGCGTCGAGCTTCCGTCCGGCGTGGTCCAGCCTCCGCTGGTCGAGTGATCCCGCGCGCGCAGGAAGCCCGCGTGGTTGTAGATCTCGAAGGGCAGGCCGAGCGGCTCCATCAGGCGGTGACAACCCTGACACTGCGCTCCGGCGGTCGCCTCCTGCAGGCGGCGGCGCGCGTTCTTGTCGGCAGCGTGAGCGCCGACCTGGGCTGCCACCTGCACGCTGCTGAGCGGCGGGACGAAGCCGCACAGTAGGTTCTCGCGCACCCACTTGCCGCGGTGGACGATGGACGGATCGTCCTCGAAGTTGCCGCCGTGCGCGGCCAGCCACACCGGGTGGGTCAGCACGCCCGCGCGCTCGGTGGCAGGCAGCTTCTTCCAGCGGCCCGCGACGGTCGCCGGGAGGATCTCGCTGACGTTGTAGGGGTGCGAGAGGCCCTTATGCGAGTCGTACGCCGCGTCCTGCATGGAGGGCACGTAGAAGGTGCGCGTGGTGAGGAGGTTCGCCAGCACGTCCTGATCCTCGACGACCACCCGCGCGATCAGATCGTCGAACTGCTGGATGAAGGTCGGCTCCAGCGGATGGAAGTTGGTGAGCAGGTTGTCGTACGAGACCGAGCTGATGTAGCCGAGCCCCTCGAGCTCGAAGCGCGAGGTCGCCGCCGGGGACTCCTTGAACACCGCGGACACGTGCTCGTAGCCGAGCCACTCGCGGAAGAAGCCCGCGACGCCGTCACCCAGCCAGTACTGCCCGCGCTTGGAGCGCTGCTCCTCGTTGTAGTCCTGCACGAGATCGAAGCGCGGTGTCCCGTTCTGGTTGGCGTCGACGCCGCCCAGGTGCTTCTTGATCAGGGCGGTGGTCGTCGCATCCTGCGTGAGCGAGCCATCCTTCGCGGCAAGGGCCACGTCCGCCAGATGCCCCTCGAGGGGCGCGGAGTAGTACGGCCACACGAAGCTCGGCGTGGCCGAGGGCGCGCGCCCCCCAAGCGCGTAGGCCAGCTGCGAGCCCAGCTCGAGGCTGGTCAGTTGCACGCGACCGTCGGCCGGCTCGCCGCCCATCTCGCGGCGGAACATGGCGCCGGTCATCATCCACGCGGCGTTGGAGATCCGCGTGATGGAGTCCGCGCGGTTTTGCGGGGAGCTGCTCGGCTCCTGCGCGATGACCGCGGTCGCGAAGGCGGTGAGGCGGGTGAGCTCATCCTCGGTGGGCGGGCGGAAGAAGACGCCGAACTCGAGCATCTGGCCGAGGTGGAAGCGCTTGCAGGTGTCGCTCGGGTTCGAGTCGCTGAACATGCAGTTGAAGCGGCTGTTGGTGTAGACACGCTCCATCCGGTTGCCGTCCGGGTAGTTCATCGTCCACGGCGAGGCGGCCGCGCCGACCACCGGCAGGAAGAGCTCCACCGTGGCCTCGTCCAGCGTCTCGTCCGTGGCCCAGGAGCTGTACTGCTCGATGGCGCTGGGATCGAGCGGGTTGTCGTAGAAGCTGAACCCGGTCCAGCTGCGCTCGACCGAGCCACCGACGTTGCGGGTGAACTCGCGCCGGTTCATGCGGCGGATGCGCGTCGGCGCATCCGAGCGCACGCCTTCGGTGCAGCTGAAGAGCGCGGACTGATCGAGCAGGTTGGGCTCCGACACCACGGTCACGGGCGGGCCGTCCGTGCCGCTGCAGAGGGGCATCCCCTGCCCGATCCAGGCATCGAGCGCGGCGAGCTCGGCTGCGCTCGCGCGCTCATGCGGGGCCGGCGGCATCGGAGACGCGTCGTCGCGCATGCGGATGAGCGCGCGCTGGGCGTTGCTGAGCCTCCCATCCATCGCCGAGCTCACCCGCATGTCGTGCAGGGTGCGCAGCGGCATCGTCGCCCCCTGGGTCGGCAGCGCGCCGTGACAGCTGGCGCAGCGATTGGCGAGCACCGACTGCACCACGCACGCGGCGCCCAGGTTCCCGCCGGGCTCGCCAGGCTCACCTGGGTTGTTGGGGTCTCCGTTGTTGGTGCTTGGCTCGATGGTGCCCTTGCACGCAACGAGGCTCAACAGTCCAGCCAGCAGGAGGACGCGGTTCATCTGGCAAGACTGGCACGGACGGAGGGTGGGATAGCAAGCAAGCTTTGCCAAACGGGCTCAGACCTGCCTGGGTACCCTGTGGTGCCGCCGTTGCCTCTCTGCAGCACATCAAGGGCCTCGCGATGAATATCGCGAGGCCTTCGTGCTCAAGCCCCTGAATCCCAAATGATTCAGGGCTGCGACTTCGTCTGCGCGGCGGCGGGCACCGGGAAGCCGCGCTTGCGCATCAGCGCGTTGATGCCGGCGTCGCGGCCGCGGAACGCGCGGTAGCCCTCCGCCGGGTCCACGGTGTTGCCCACGGAGAAGACGCTCTTGCGCAGCTTCTCCGCCACCGCCTTGTCGTACGCGCCCTTGCCCTCGGTGAAGCCCTCGAAGGCGTCCGCCGTCAGCGTGTCGGACCACAGGTAGCTGTAGTAGCCCGCCGAGTAGCCATCGCTCGCGAAGACGTGGCCGAACTGCGGCGTGCGATGGCGCATCACGATCTCCTTGGGCATGCCCAGCGCATTGAGCGTGTCGCGCTCGAAGGCATCCGCGTCGATGCTCACGTCGCCCGCCAGGTGCAGCTTCATGTCCACCAGCGCGGAGGACAGGTACTCCACCGTGCCGAAGCCCTGATTGAACGTCGCGGCCTTCTCGATGCGCGCCACCAGCGCCTGGGGGATGGGCTTGCCCGTCTGGTAGTGCAGCGCGAAGGTGTTGAGCACCTGGGGCGTGGACAGCCAGTGCTCCAGCAGCTGCGAGGGGAACTCCACGTAGTCGCGCGCGACGCTGGTGCCGGCCAGAGACGGATAGGACACCGACGAGCTGAGGCCGTGCAGCGCGTGGCCGAACTCGTGGAACAGCGTGCTCGCGTCCTCCCAGGAGATGAGCACCGCCTCGCCGGGCGCGCCCTTCACGAAGTTGGAGTTGTTGGAGACAATGGTCGTCACCTCACCCTTGAACCGCTCCTGGTTGCGGTACGCGTTCATCCACGCGCCGGAGCGCTTGCCCGGCCGCGCGTACGGGTCGAAGTACCACAGGCCCACGTGACGGCCGGAGGCTTGGTCCTTCACCTCCCAGACACGGACATCCGGGTGGTAGACGGGCACGTCCGTCACCGGCGTGAAGGCGAAGCCGAACAGCTCACCGGCCACCCAGAACATGCCCTCGCGCAGCTTCTCCAGTTGGAGGTAGGGCTTCACCTCGTTCTGGTCCAGGTCGTACTTCGCCTTGCGGACCTTCTCCGCGTAGAAGCGGTAGTCCCAGGGCTCGATCTTCAGCTTCGCGCGCTCCTTGTCGGCCACCTTCTGCATGTCCGCCACCTCCTCGCGGACACGGGCCACGGCGGGCTTCCACACCGCCTCCATCAGCTCCATGGCGCGCTCGGGCGTCCGGGCCATGGCGTTCTCCAGGCGCCAGTGCGCGTGCGTGGCGTAGCCCAGGAGCTTCGCGCGCTCGGCGCGCAGCTTGAGGACCTCCGGGATGATGGCGTTGTTGTCGCGCGCATCCCCGTTGTCGCCCCGGTTGACGTAGTTGCGCCAGACCTTCTCGCGCAGGTCGCGGCGCGACGAGTAGGTCAGGAACGGCTCCATGGAGGAGCGCGTGTTGGTGATGATCCACTTGCCCTTCTGCCCCCGCGCCTCGGCCGCGGCGGCGGCGCCCGCGCGCACGGAGTCCGGCAGGCCCGCCAGGTCCGCCTCGGACTCCAGGACGACGGTGTAGCCCTCCTCGTCACCGAGCACGTGCTGGCTGAAGGACGTGTAGAGCGACGCCAGGCGCTGGTTGATGGCGCCCATCCGCGCCTTGGCCGCCGCGTCCAGCTTCGCGCCGGAGCGCACGAAGCGCGTGTAGTGCAGCCACGCCAGGCGTTGCTGCTCCGGCGTCAGCTTCGCCTTGTCGGGGGACTGGTAGACGGCTTCGATGCGGCGGAAGAGGCCCTCGTTCTGGAAGACTTCGTCCTCGAAGGCGGCGAAGCGGGGTGCCATCTCCCGCTCCACGGCCTGGAACTCCGGGCTGCTCAGCGACGAACCCCAGATGCCGTAGAGCGTCCTCTCCTTGGCGTACGTCCGGCCCGCGTCCTCCAGCGCGGCCAGCGTGTTCTCGAAGTCGGGCGCGGCGGGGTTGCTGGCGATGGCGTCCAGCTCCCGGCGGTACTGGTCCATCGCCGCGGAGATTGCGAGCTTGAAGTTGTCCACCTTCACCTGGGCGAAGGGAGGCACGCCGCCGTACGGGCCGGGCCACTTCCCCGGCAGGGCCATCCGGGCCGCACCCGGCGCGGCGGCCTCGCTCGTGGGGGCCGGCGCGGCGACTTCGGGGCGGGCCTCCGGGGACGTCGTCGCACAGCCGGAGGAGACGAGCGCGGCCACACCCGCGCTGGCGAAGAAGAGGTTGCGCATGAACAGGGGTTCTCCCGACGAAAAGGGGTGTGCACCAAAGCACGGAATCAGGTCCCCCCAACGCGTTCTGAAGGCCGCGTCTTCCCGACCGAGGACAGACGCCACGCGAGGCAGTGACGGATCCTCATCCCTGCTTCTGACGGATCAGGGCTTCGGCTTGCTGGAGAAACTCTGCCCCACGAAGTAAGGGGCGAAGGCGCCGGTCTTGCGATCGACCCAAGGAGGGTTGCCCGATTCGCCGATTGTGAAGGGCTGGCCCTTCGCGTCCACACCCCGGATGTCGGTGCCGTCATAGATGGGGCCTTTGGGCTCATAGGCCGGCCCGGGGAAGGACAGGGTGTACAGGGTCTTTCCTTGCGGGTCCTTCGCCTCCCAGACCTGGGATTTGCCTCCGAGGAAGAAACCGCCCGTCAAAGAGATGGCGCCTGACAGGTGGTACTGCTTCCAGGGGCCATGGGGCTGACCTGCCTTGAAGAACCCCTCCTCCAGAGGCTTTCCATTGGCCTGGAAGAGCGTGAAGGCGCCATGCCGGACACGGCCCTGGGGAACCTGGATCCAACACGAGACAACGCGGCCCCACAGGGAATCCGTCTCCTCCATGGGCTCCGCCTGAGGAGGACAGGGGCGCTGGGCCCACAGCTCCATTCGCGGATCATTGGGGCCTGAGTAGAGGGGGGCTGAGGAGAGGGGGGCTGAGGAGGGCGCCTCCGTCCTGGAACAGCTCGATAGGAGCGTGCTGGCCAGTGCCAGCGCTGACGCGGCCATCCATGCACCCCAAGGGTGTGCCTTCATCCAAATGACTCCTGCCCTGCCGGGCTCGATTCAGGTCCGGAGAGTACTCCGAGAAACGTTCCACCTACACCGGGATGAAGCCCCTCTGACGTTCCAATCCCAGGCACTCGCCTCGGCCACGGCGTCCGCCATGCTGCTGCGCTCACGGGACCTGCGCGTCCCAGAGCCGTGAATCATTCAGGTGGCGCTTCATCACAGCCACAGTGCCAGCGGCGGCCACAGATGACAGGCTCTTCGTCGGCGCCGATCGTGAAGACCTGGTCGAGCGCGGGCGAACCCACGTCTCCCATGAACTCTTCCGGTTCGTGCTGCTCGACCTTACAGCGTCCCCTCTTATCGGGTGGCTCCATGTCTCCACATTGCAAGGCCAGGGAAGGATGTCCAAGGTGACGGTCCAGTCCGGCCATCCGGTGTCGGTCGCAACATCCGTGCAGCCAAGCCCCTGCCGCGCACCTCATGGGCGGGCGGCCAGGGCCAGCGTGTACCCCACAAGGAGCTCAAGCCGCTCCTCCACCCGCCTGGCTCACTGCTTGAGCAGCCCCATCTGCGGCCCTCCGCGGCACCTCCGCTCCTGCCCTCACCCTCCTCATGGCCTCTATCCCGCATATACGCTGCACGAGTGCCTCACTGGGAAGCTGCCGTTCAAGGAGTCGGCGGATCCTGACAATGCGGTGCTCAACCGCGCCCTGCCCCCGATACCTGCGGACGTGCCGCTGAAGCTGGATGTGGTTGTGCGCCGCGCGACGACGAAGCGCGCGCTGGAGCGCTACCCGTCGACGCTCGCGTTCCGCGAGGCGCTGGTGGAGGCGATTGGAAAGCTGCCGACGCACGAGGAGCTCGCGGAGCACTTGGCGAAGCTGTTCCCGCCGGAGAGCGATGCGCGCGCGGCGCGGCGGGCGACGAGCAATGTGCAGGAGTTCTCCTCGGCGGAGAGCAGTGCGTCCGCGCCCGCGCAGCCCGTGGCCGCCGCGCAGCAGGCTCCGGTCACCGTGCAGGCTCCGGCGGCGAAGGTCCCCGCGCCCGTGCAGGCCGCGTCCCGGAGGGAAGGGCGGGAGCGCGCGAAGAGCACGGCCCCGGTAATCCCCAGGCAGAGTGCGACCGCCACGATGAGGAGGTTCCAGCGGACACCCGGTGGGAAGGACCGCCGGGGCTCGGTAGGCGGAAGCATGCCGCATTCAAGCGCGCTTGCCTCGCACAACGGAAGAGGGGGAAGCCGCCAACGCTCGCGGCGCGGCGCTCCGTGGCACGTTTCCCAGGAGTCCTCCGCCCCTGGATTCGTGGAGATCACGGGCGAGGCCCGTCAATTCGTAGGGCATCTCAATCAGAGTACAGGCAAAGCATCGTGACCGGGTCGAAGACCGCGTTCCGTCCTCGACCGAAGTCGACTCCGACGTAGGGAGGTGTGGAGTGCATCAGCCGGATCCGCACGGGCTCGGGTTCCGACTCGAACCGGAGGGACACGGGATGCTCTAGAAACCACGCCCGCACCAGTGCGCTCTCCTCTTCCGACAACGACCCTTCCGTCCGCCCGATCATCTGCTGAACCCTGGCTTCGTTTTCCCTGAGCAGGGATTTGAGACGGCGCCATTCCCCGAAATGCCGTCCGCCAACCTGGGCCACTGTCGGAGACAGCGCCAGGAGCGACAGCACGGTCAGCGAGGGAAGCACGCGCCGCCAGAGTCGGACGATCGGGTCGGCCTCATGTCGGGCCACGAAGAATCCACAGAAACCGATCAGGATGAACAGCCAGCCACAAAGTGCTCCCCCCAGGAGAATATCGATGGGCGGATCGCCCGGGATGGATGTTGGCTCAGCCGTCAGCGCCTGCAGCGCCCCCACCGAGCCGAGCGACACGGCGACGCAGGTAGAGGGCACGAACCAGCACACCAGCAACGTCAGCCCCAGGCGTTTGACAGTGCGACTCATCGGTTCGGAATTCATGGACCCTCCCAGACCCGCACCCGTGTATCCAGGACGGACCCTCCGCCTGTGGGCATATCCATCAGCCCCCCCGCGTGAAGTTCTCCTTCCGCTCACCCTCATTGCCCGGCCGGAGCTCGTGAGCCCTTGCATGAAATCAGACTATAGGCGGAATGGGGGCCCTGTTTTGAGGGGGTGGGCTGGTGAAGGGCCGCTGGAAGGCGACGCGCGGGCCCTCGCGTCGCTGATGACCTTCAAGGCCTGAGCTGAAGGCGCCCGTGAGAGGCACTGCGAAGCGCGCATTGCCCCTCACAGCGGGGCAGGCTCATCCGGATCCTTCGCGCATCCAGGCAGCAGGGGTCGACCCGAATGCGATTCCCTGGTGGGATGCGCACCGCATCCCTGATGGCTCCGGAGGCTGGAATGACTCTCTTTCGTGCGCAGGCAGCGTCCCGTCACCTGGTGCGGTGGTGTCTCTGCCTTGTCACGGTCGCGACCGCCGCCTGTCGCTCCGAGAACAAGGAGGGAGCGCGCCAGGACGTCCCTCCCGCGGCGGCGCAGGCTGCCACGCCGGAAGCACCGGCCGAACTTCACGGTGTCGGGGGCGTCGAAGGCGTGGATCCCGCGTATGACCAATCCCGTCAGCCCTCCAGGTTCGTCGCCGCGCTGGGGCTTTCCCCAGGACAACGGATCGCGGATGTCGGAGCAGGCCTGGGTTATTTCACGCTGCGACTGTCGGATGCCGTCGGCCCGACGGGACGGGTGGTCGCGACCGACATCAATGACGAGGCCCTCAAGCAGCTTCGCCAACGTGTCTTCGGGCGGAAGAACGTCGAGGTGCGCAAGGTAACCCCGGACACCCCGGGCCTTGAGCCGGGAACCTACGACGTGATCCTGCTCGCCGAGGTGGACCACTTCCTGCCGGACCGTGTGGCCTTCCTCGAAAGCCTGAGGCCCGCCCTCACCCCGAACGGTCGCATCGCAGTGACGCACCTCCGGGCCATGCGTCCCCCGCTCGTCGCCGCCGCCCAGGCCGCGGGCTACGCCGTCGTTTCGGAGTTCAACGACCTCCCGGTCCACTACCTGCTCTTCCTCCAGCCCGTGCGATCCGGTGACACCTCCAGCACCGCCCCACGGTGACTTCGGGCGCGAGCGGGTAGAGCTGTTGCCCCGGTCGGGTGATGAACGCGGCCCGCCACCCGGCCCTCAACGAAGGTCGCGCAGGCGTCCGAGGCCAGGTGCCTACGGCGCGCTCATGGGGGCCGAGTAGTGCACCGGCGGCGACTCGCCTGGGAAGGTGGGGATCCGCTCGAGGAACTGCTCGTCCACGAAGCACCAGGCCCAGTCCTCCCCAGGCTCGAACGATTTGATGACCGGGTGGGAGCTGGCGTGGAAGTGCCGGGTTGAGTGGCGTGACGGCGAGTCGTCGCAGCAGCCCACGTGCCCGCAGGTCAGGCACATCCTGAGGTGGACCCAGTCACCTCCGTCCTTCAGACACTCCACACATCCGTGGCCACTGGGGTGGATGGGCGCCGTCCGGTGACGCTCGGTCACTTCCAGGTGTGGACATATCTTCTTCATGGCTCGCGCTCCGTGTTGGGGCATCCGTCCGATGGCCCCAGGACGCATAGGGCGAATAGAAGGCCTGTTGAGGGTGGGGGCTGGAGCAGAGGTGCCGAAGAGGGGCGCTGACGGGTGCCGCCGAGCTGTGCGCCTGGCCGGTGGAGAAGCCGTGCAGCCCTCAGGGGGCACACGCCCGCTCAGGCCGCGCTCCCCTCAGGGGCGCGGCACGGGGCTTGGACATGGGGGCCACTGCGGCCTGGCGCTCAACACCACGCGCTCTGGGGTGGCCCCCGTGCTGGGGCCAGTCTCCCAGGCAGCGTGGGCAGTCCCAGCTGCTCCAGGATGGCACGCACCCCACTGGGAGCCGTCAGATACCCCAGCACCCGGCGCCTGCCTCCACACCTGCCGCAGGCGAACACGTCCAGCGCGAAACTCCTGCTTGAGCAACCCGGCCCAATCCAGCTGCGGCGTGCGCTCCTGGGTCGGCTCCTGTCTCGTCGCTGCTAAAGGCAGCTCGCTTGCCTCTTCCGGCTTCGCCTCTGCCTCCGCTTGAGGGAGCAGAAATGGCCGGAGTTTCGCGCCCGGAGCGAAGACACCGTGAAACCTCGTGAGGTTCGACCGAGGCGGAGGTATCAGGGACGCCACGCGACGTAAGAGTTCCAGTCCGGTGAAGAAGATGCGTGTGGTGCCGTCTGGCAACGGACGCTTCATCCGCCAAGCAATGCGGCCGTCCTCCGCTCGTGACGAACGCTCCAGCGCCAACGCGCCGCGCGCTCCATAGCGGCACAGCCGCTCCAGCCCCTGCCGATCATTGGCGTGCAGGTGCGTATGGGCGTGCAGGGATAATCCCTCCAGGAGCACCGGGCGCGCAGGCGCCCACACGATTCGTCAGGGGCGCGGCGTGCGCTTCGGTGCTAGGCCATGCTGCCATGTCCGGCGACTCCCCCGTCCCCCCCCCCGG
>NZ_RAWI01001457.1 GCF_003612125.1 Corallococcus praedator | reverse complement strand
GTGGACGATCGCAATGCCTGCGTCAAATCTTCCTGCGTCAGCACGATTCGCACTCCGGCCTGCAAAGGCGCTTCAAGTTCCACGCCCTCACTCAGATCAACTGCGATCGGGTCGGTTTCGACTTCCAAGGCGGCAATGCGGAGATTGGGCTGAATTGACAAGCCTCTTCCGGCAATGCGGACGCGATCGACTCGGCCTTGGGCAAGGCGATAGCTTGGTACGCTGTCGATACGGACTTGCAGATCTTCAACCGAGTCAAACTGATTGCGAATCTGATCTTCGGCAAGGCGATCGGCCACTAGACCCACAGGCGACACCAAGCCAATCAGGGCTGAAAGTAAAATTGTCAAAAATTCCATTGCTCAAGCAGTCTAATCGATCAAG
>NZ_RAWI01001456.1 GCF_003612125.1 Corallococcus praedator | reverse complement strand
CTTCTGCACGGAGTATCCCCGCTCCAGCAGGTGCATGGCCTCGGACGGCGTGGCGGCGCCCGCCAGCAACGGCAGGTCGTTGGCCTCGCAGGCGTCGAGCAGGCGGCGCGTGGCGCCGGGCGAGACGCCGAAGGTGGCGCCGGCCTCCTTGGCGGCCTCCACGTCGGCCTCGGTGAGCAGGGTGCCGGCGCCGACGACGCCGCCGGGGACCGCCGCCATCTCGCGGATCGCGTCGATGGCGGCGGGGGTGCGCAGCGTCACCTCCAGCGCCGGCAGGCCCCCGGCGATCAGCGCGCGGGCGAGGTCGGCGGCGGTCTCCGCGTCATCGACCACGAGTACGGGGATGACCGGCGCCAGGGCGCAGACGCGGGCGTTGAGATCGGA
>NZ_RAWI01001455.1 GCF_003612125.1 Corallococcus praedator | reverse complement strand
ACGTAGCACAGGTCATCGCCCAGTCGGGTACGGAGCTCGGCGATCGAGCCGGTCGCCTTGGAGCAGAACGGGCACTCGAAGTCGCCGTACTCCACCAGGGTCAACGGTGCATCCACCGGGCCGCGGAAGTGGTCGCGTTCGGGGTCGACCGGACGCAGCAGCTGCACTGGTGGTCCGCTGAGGGCGGCGTCGGCCCGGCCGAGGTAGAAGACCAGCGCGCCGAGGCCCGCCGCGATCAGGGAGGCGGCGAACACCCCCACCCTCGCCTGGTCCTGCAGCGCCGGATCGTCCAGCGCCAGGTCGACGATGAACAGGGAGATGGTGAAGCCGATGCCGGCCAGCGCCGCTCCACCGCCGAGCTGCTTGTGGGTGAGCCCCGGGGGC
>NZ_RAWI01001454.1 GCF_003612125.1 Corallococcus praedator | reverse complement strand
GGGAGGTGCGCAGGCAGCATGGCGGCTTCCGACAGGGATACTTCGGCCCGGACTACGAGTTGGCTCGATTCAAGGCAGCAGGGCCTGAGGGCGTTTCGCTGGCGAAGGCCCCCTTCCCGGATGGGTACTCGGCCTATGGGGAGGCGGAGGTGGGCTGGGACGCGGTCCGCTACGGCGGCCTCTCCAAGCACCTGAAGCTGTCGCTGGGGGTGGAGGCCTTCACCTGGGGCCGCTTCGACATGGACGGGCGCGTGGCGGTGCAGCTCTTTAACCGCTCCGTTGAAGTCGCCTTGAAGGGTCTCGCGGTGGGGGCGGGACAGCCCGGAGCGCGCTACCTGGGCGCGGCGGAAGCGCGCTGGCGATTGCTGGGCGGGAAGCTCTACGC
>NZ_RAWI01001453.1 GCF_003612125.1 Corallococcus praedator | reverse complement strand
GCTAGAGCGCGGGGGATGCGATCGTTGCCGCCAATGACGTGATAGCGCTCATCGCTGATCCCATATGGACTCCAGCCGCCGACTTCTGTACCGATCAGGAACAACAGATTCAGGCAAGATTGCGCTTCGATGTCCAGCCCCATCTCCGTGATATAGGCGACGCGCACCAGTTCGCGCAAAGGCGGACTGATCGGCGCGGCGTCGAGGTAGTCGGCCAGCGAGGTGCGATCGAGCCTGATAGCGGTTCGGCTCGGATTGTGATAGGTAATTTTGTCTGCGGCCAGCGATTCGAGGTCTTGCAGCATTCGCTCCGCTAGCGGCCTAAAATCTTCGGCTACCGTGTGATGGCTAACCCGACTGCCCTGGAAGAAGAGTACTTCAGGGA
>NZ_RAWI01001452.1 GCF_003612125.1 Corallococcus praedator | reverse complement strand
TCGCCGCCTCGCGCACTGGCGAGCGCCAGTAGGCAGAGGGCGGAAATGAGGCTAAAGGCTTTCACCAGGAACGAGCGGTTCGAGACGTTCCGTTTGCACCCAGCCGCGCACCGCTCCATTCAAATCCACATAGCTCCAGGCGCCGCGCGGGGAAAGCACATCGACCGTCGCGCCCTGCGGCAGCGAGAGAACGGGCGTCGAATTGTTGGACGGCGTGGAGAGCATTTCGGCTCCCTCCTTCGCAACCACCAACGCCGGTTCCTTCATCGTCATGCGCGCATCCGCCAGCCAGCCGGAGGCGACGATGACTCCGCCCAAAATCAGACCCAGCACCGCCAGTGCATTCACGGCGACGCGACGACGCGGGACTTTCAAGGCCAGCAAC
>NZ_RAWI01001451.1 GCF_003612125.1 Corallococcus praedator | reverse complement strand
TTTCTACCGCCCTCGACAAGCTCAACAGCGGCATCTTTCGCATTGCCGTATTTGGGCTGGTCAGTCGCGGCAAGTCGGCGGTTCTCAATGCCCTGTTGGGACAAAAGATTCTGCAAACTGGCCCGCTGCATGGCGTCACGCAGTATCCGCGATCGATCTACTGGTCACCCGCGACTTCCGGCCTCAACGTCAACGTCGAACTGATTGACACACCCGGACTCGATGAAGTCGGCGGGCAATTGCGTGAGGCAATGGCGCGAGAAGTGATCGAACAGGCGGATCTAATTTTGTTCGTAATCGCCGGAGACATTACCCGTACCGAATATCGCGCCCTAGCAGAACTGCAAGCCGCCCACAAGCCGCTAATTCTCGTCTTTAATAAAAC
>NZ_RAWI01001450.1 GCF_003612125.1 Corallococcus praedator | reverse complement strand
TACCTCGCCACGCTAGAGCAGCTTCAAATTGTAGAAAGCCAGCTTGCGATCGAAACTGCCCGCTCGACCGAGGAAAGTCCATTTGTGCAGCGGCTGCGAGAGCAACAGGCGAACCTAACTGCTCTGCGAGATCGCGAAGCTCAGCAAGTTGTTGGTGCATCCCCAGGAGCCAACGTTTTGGGCTTTCAAAATTCAGTCCGCGTTGACTTGATTAACCAGCTCGTCGCCGCAGCTAACCAGGTTCAAGTTTTGGAAGTCCGCAATCAGCAGGTGGCGCAGGCACGCGGTCAGTTTAATCAGCGACTGGCTGGCTTTCCAGCGATCGCAGGCCAATACAACGACCTTCAGCGGCAGCTTGAAAACGAAACGAACACGCTCAACGGGC
>NZ_RAWI01001449.1 GCF_003612125.1 Corallococcus praedator | reverse complement strand
CCACAGAACGCCCGCATTCAAAAAAACCTGGCGATGCAGTCGCTCCATTACATAAACGGCAAGCGCTCCGGTTCCAAACGCGATCGCCACAATCATCAGCAGACCGAGCGGCGGACTAAACAGCATGACCGCAATTTCCTGCAAAGCGGCGACGTTGGATAAGCCGATCGCCAGCAGCGTATCAAGGACGCTTGCCACTGCTGCCGCCTGCGCCAGTTCCAGCCAGGGAAACGCTTTGAGTCGCTGAAGAGGATTACGCACTTTGCCGCCTCGTGATTTCTGCTCTCTTTAATTTTGCTCAATTTGCAAATAATTGGGCGGCACTCGATTACTTGCTGGCCGCGACCAAGCGATACCATTCCGCAAGCTCGCGATCGGGCTGCAT
>NZ_RAWI01001448.1 GCF_003612125.1 Corallococcus praedator | reverse complement strand
CCCACGGACCCCGCGACGTCGCGGCCCTGCGGGGCGCCGGCGCCCCGTCGAACGCGCTTGCCGGGGCCATGATCCGACCGCTAGGCTCGACCGTGTTGGCGCCACACGGAAAATCCGGGCCGCCACCATGCCTGGTTCAGGGAGGACCACCGATGAACAGACGCCGCTTCCTCAGGTCGTCGGCCGCGCTCGGCGCGCTGGCGATCGCGAGCCCCGCCCTCGCGCAGGAGGGGATCACCATCCTCGGCTCCGTGCCGAGCCTCGGGTTCCCGTTCTTCGTCCACATGCTCAACCAGATCAAGGTCGAGGCCGAGGCCGAGGGCGTCGCCCTGATCGAGTCCGACGGCCAGAACTCGGCGCCCAAGCAGACCGCCGACATCGAGGC
>NZ_RAWI01000144.1 GCF_003612125.1 Corallococcus praedator | reverse complement strand
CCCCCTGCCCCGCCATGCCCCGCGACAGCCGCTGCTCCAGCGCCGCCACCAGCGCGCGCGCCGCCACCAGCAGCGGGGCGCGGTTCTGACCGTGGCGCGGCCCCGGCACCAGCTTGCCCAGCACGCCGCGCGCGGTGCTGGACACCACGCCCGCCTGCCAGTTGCGGCTCAGCGCCTCGGCGGCCGTGACATCGTCGGCGGCCGCGAGCGTCGTCGCCTCGCGCTCCACGCCTCCGCCCAGCTCCTGGCGCACCTTGCCCAGCACCTCGTCGAAGGTGCGCTGCTCCAGCCGGACGATCTCCAACTGCGCCCGTTCGCGCGGATCCACCGCCGCCTTGAGCAGCGCGTCCGCCTCCGCCGCGGGCGGGCCGCCGAGCAGGAAGAACCAGCGCAGCGCGTCCAGGTCCTCCACCGTCGCTTCGAGCGGCCGGTCCGGGCGGCGGTAGATCTGATCGCGCACCACCGCCGCCTTCAGCGTCCACAGCGCCTTCACCACCGAGCGCTGGGAGAAGTACTTCGTGGGCACGTAGTCCGGCAGCTTCGACACCTGGGCCACCAGCGAACGCTCCAGCGCGTCCGTCAGCATCTCCACGCCTTCGAGCACGTTGCCGGGCACCTTCACCTGCGCCACCGCGTCCTGCAGCAGGTCCAACTGCTGCAGCGTCAGCGTGGCGTGCAGGTCCGGCCGCGTGCCGTGCACGAAGCGGTGCAGCATCGCGGCGCGGCTCTCCCGCCGGGCGAAGGCCTTGGGCACGAAGCAGATGAAGCTCAGCCGGTCCGCGAACGCCAGCAGCAGCTCCGGCGAGCGCGCGAGCACCTCCGTGAGGTAGCGGTTGCTCGTCATCACGACGCACTCGGTGCGTCCGGCCGTCACCTTGCGGCCATGCTTCAGCTCCCGCTCGTACATCACGTTGAGGATGGAGCGCAGCAGCATGTCCCGGCCGTCGAAGACCTCGTCCAGGAACGCGTGCACCGAGCCCAGCATGCCCTCGTCGGTGAGGTACTCCGTGCGCCCCGTCTCCGTGAGGACCTTGAAGTCCACCGGCCCGATGAGGTCCGTCTGCAGGGTGGACTCGGCGATCTGCTTGGAGAACAGCGAGGGCAGTCCCGACGTCTCGTCGGTGATGCGCCCCAGGACGGCGCTGGCCACCGCGCTCTTGGCCGTCCCGGGAGGCCCTACCACCAGCACGTGCTCACGGCACAGCAGCGCCAGTTCGATCTGCGTGAAGAGCGTCTCCCGCTCCAGGTACGTCTCCCGAAGCTCCCCGAAGAAGCGACGAAAGGACTGGGCGGCCTGCAGGTAGGGAGGAGGCGAGGTCACGGAGGGCCAGAGGAGAGCGGGGAAGGCCGCATGCTACCCGCCCCCCTTCCCCTATTTGAAGTGCACCGCGCAGGCCCCGTCGGGGCAATTGCGACCCGCGATGCGGAAGCGGTAGCGGGCCACCATCCCATAGACCGCATCCGCCAGGTGGCGCAGGCCCGGCACGTAGTACACGTAGAGCAGCCGGCCCAGCGGGCGTCGCCCCATGGCCCGGACGATGGCCTCCGCCCCCTCCAACACCCGGCCATCCGCCTGGATGAGCTGCATGGCCTTCTCACACCGCTCGGCGGTGACGCCCGGGAAGGCATCCAGGACGCCTTCGTCGCGGAACGAGAGCAGCTTCGTGCCCTGGCTGCCCACCAGCTTCTGCATCTCCCTGGCGGCTCCGCTGCAGATGCGGCAGTGGCTGTCGTAGAGGACCACGTCATGTCCCGGCGGCGTTGTCTGGAGCGTCGTCACGCGTCACCTCCCCACGGGCGTTGCCTGCCTTCTATGCTAGCGGGCCTTGAGCATTTCATGCAGCTGGCCATGAACGCTGCGCCAGATGTCGTGCTGTCGTTCAATGGGATCCATCAGCGCCAGGCCCACCGACGTCGCCGGAGAGCTGCCCTGGAAGGCTGAATACTGTCGGATGCGCGTGCCCCCGGTGCCGTCGTCGTCGAAGATGAAACGGTTGGTGCCGCGCAACGGGTGGCCATCCAGCGTGGTGATGTGGACGGTGCGCTGTTCCGCATCGAGCTTCACGGTGATGGGCGCCCACACCGGCGGCGGTCCCTGCTCTTCAAGGAACAGCCGGGCGCCGTCCGTCAGCGCGCTCGCCGCCGGCCGGAGGAAGATGCCCGCCGCGCCGAAGAGCAGCTCCGGGTGGCCCACGAAGGCCGCGTAGGCCTCCTTCGCGGACACGCCTGGAATGGTGCTGGTGTAGTCCGTCAGCGAAGTGGGCGCGCCCGCGATGGGCGGGCTCGGCTCCAGGTGCCCCAGGTGCTTGCGCGCGTAGGCGTCCATCGCCGTGCCCACGTCCAGCGTCACGCTGACCGCCGCCGCCTGCGTCTGTTCCAGGAGCAGCGCCCCCTGCTTCACCTGTTCCTTCAAGGAGCCGGTGGGCCGGGGCGGAAAAGCGCCCCCCACGCCGAAGTCGAAGCCGTTGTCCTCCCGCGCCCGGGGAGCCACCTGGGAGGCCCGAGCAGAAGGCGCGGCCGGCACGCCACCACCCCGGAACACCTCCACGGAATTGGCCGGAGCCACGGACGGTGGACGGAAGGCGGACGGAGGACTCGCGGACGCGGGGCCCGGCGGGACTTCGGCTGCGGTGAGCTCAGGGAGGACGCCGGACACCAGGGACTCGATACGGGACATGGCAGGACACCTTCAAAGGACCGCGAGGAACCCGCCCGCCCCTTGCAGCGCCTCCGCCACCCCGAGCCCGCGTGAAATCGCGGGGTTGTCCCGGCACCACATCCTGCGTCCGGCACCACCGTCCACCGCCCCGGAGGGAACCCGGGGGGCCCAAAAAAGCAGGGCCGGCGCCCCTCGTCGGAGCCCCGGCCCTGGCGTTCAGTTCCCGCCGCGCGGCGGCGGGGACCTCACGGATTTACGACTGGCGGAACTCGGCATCCACCACGTCGTCCTTCGCGGCCGGCTGGGCGCTGGAGCCCGGCGCGGCGTTCGGCTCGCCACCCGGAGGAGGCGTGGCACCCGGCGCGCCGCCGGTGGCGCGGTACATCTCCTCCGCGGCCTTGAAGCTGGCCTGCTGGAGCTTGTCCAGGGCCGCCTTGATGGCGTCCTTGTCCTGCCCCTCGCGGACCGCGTTCAGCTCCGCGACACCGTCCTCGATGGCCTTCGCCACGTCGGGGGTGAGCTTGTCCTTGTTCTCCTTGACCATCTTCTCCGCGGCGTAGGCCTGGCTCTCCGCCTGGTTCTTCACCTCGATGAGCTCGCGGCGCGCCTTGTCCGCGGACTCGTTGGCCCGGGCGTCGGTGACCATCTTCTCCACTTCGTCCTTCGACAGACCGGACGAGTGGCTGATGGTGACCTTCGTCTCCTTGCCCGTCGCCTTGTCCTTGGCGTTGACGTTGAGGATGCCGTTCGCGTCGATGTCGAACGTCACTTCAATCTGCGGCACGCCGCGCGGCGCCGGAGGCATGCCCGTCAGGTGGAAGCGGCCGAGGCTGCGGTTGTCGCCCGCCATCTCGCGCTCACCCTGCAGCACGTGGATCTCCACCTGCGTCTGACCGTCCGCCGCCGTGGAGAAGGTCTCCGACTTGCGCGTGGGGATGGTCGTGTTGCGCTCGATGAGCTTCGTCATCACGCCGCCCAACGTCTCCACGCCCAGCGACAGCGGCGTCACGTCCAGCAGGAGGATGTCCTTCACCTCGCCGGAGAGCACGCCGGCCTGCACCGCGGCGCCCACGGCCACGACCTCGTCCGGGTTCACCGTGCGGTTCGGCTCCTTGCCGAACAGCCGCTTCACGGCCTCCTGCACCATCGGAATGCGCGTGGAACCGCCCACGAGCACGACCTCGTTGAGGTCCTTCGGGTCCAGGCCCGAGTCTTTCAGGCACTTGCGGCACGGCTCCAGCGAACGCTCGACCAGATCGCTGATCATCTGCTCGAACTTGGCGCGCGTGAGCTTCACGTTCAGGTGCTTGGGACCTGAGGCGTCCGCCGTGAGGAACGGCAGGTTGATGTCCGTCTGCATCGCGCTGGACAGCTCGATCTTCGCCTTCTCCGCCGCCTCCTTCAGGCGCTGGAGGACCATCTTGTCCTTGCTGACGTCCAGCCCGGTGTCCTTCTTGAACTCGCTGATCAGCCAGTCCATGATCCGCAGGTCGATGTTGTCGCCGCCCAGGTGCGTGTCGCCATTGGTGGCCAACACGTCCACGACGTTCTCGCCCACTTCCAGGATGGACACGTCGAAGGTGCCGCCGCCGAAGTCGTAGACGGCGATCTTCTCATCCTTCTTCTTGTCCATGCCGTACGCGAGCGCGGCCGCGGTGGGCTCGTTCACGATGCGGCGCACCGTGAGGCCGGCGATCTCACCCGCGTCCTTGGTGGCCTGGCGCTGGGCGTCGTTGAAGTACGCCGGGACGGTGATGACCGCCTCCGTCACCTTCTCACCCAGGTAGTTCTCCGCGGCGCGCTTGAGCTTCAAGAGCACCTGCGCGCTGATCTCCGGCGCGCTGTACTGCTTGCCGCTGATGTCCACGCGCGCATCGCCGTTGGGACCCCGGGCCACCTTGTAGGGGACGAGCTTCGCCTCCTCGGTGGTCTCCTCGTACCGGCGGCCCATGAAGCGCTTCACCGAGTAGATGGTCTGCTCCGGGTTGGTGATGGCTTGACGCTTCGCCACCTGACCGACCAGGCGCTCCCCATCCTTCGTGAACGCGACCACGGACGGCGTCGTGGGGGTACCCTCTTCGTTGACGATGACCTTGGGCTCGCGACCCTCCATGATCGCCACCACGCTGTTCGTGGTGCCCAGGTCGATTCCGATAATCTTGCCCACGGTTCCCATCCTCCGGAAATGACTGCGTTTTTCCTGCGAAATCCCGATGTATGCCCAACGTAACCACCCCCCCTGTCGTGTCAAACGCAAGGGCGGGTTTCCCCGTGGGACCGGGTACCCAGCGCAAAGGTGATGACGCCCCCTGCGTAGCGCAGTGCGCAGGCAAAGACGGGGGCCCTGTCACCTGCCCGCCATCCGCTCGCCATCCACCCGCCATGGGTGCGTAACGCGCTCTACACCGCCGTCACCCGGCGGTAGCAACCGAGCGTCCACATTGGCCACCAGCAAACCGTGCAACCCCTTGAAACTCCAGTGAGCACATTGACTGACGCCCCGCGTCAGTCGTTGGCGAGAAAAGTGCACAGTCCCAACCGCGTCATCGCTGTCATGCCTGCCCCCCTCCCCCTGGAGTCGTCCATGCTGGTCCAGCCCCTTCGTTCCACGGACTTCCGCCGCTCCCCGTCGGCGCTTCCGTCCGCTGAACCGAAGGTCGCGGTCATGCTGAACGCGAACGCCCGCAAGGTGGACGCCCGGGTGGTCAAGCTGCTGTCGCACGTGGTGCCGGAGGAGGACCTCTTCCTGTCGCGCTCTCCGTTGGATGCGCGCCGCATCGCGCAGACGGTGCTGGAGCGGGGCTACCCCACGGTGTTCACCGGCGGCGGCGACGGTACCTTCATGGGCTTCGTCAATGAGGTGCTGCAGCAGGTGGGCCCGCGCGGGAAGTTCGCCGGCCAGGCCGCGCCGCGCTTCGGCATCCTCAAGCTGGGCACGGGCAACGGCATCGCGGCGTTCGTCAACGCCTCCAGCACCCGGGGCGACGGCATCCTCAACGACGTGGTGCGGGCGCGCGCGGCGGAGTTCCCCAGCGTGCGCACCATGGACCTGGTGCAGGTGGACGGCCAGCGCGCGCCCTTCGCGGGGCTGGGCGTGGATGGCAAGGTGCTCAACGACTACATCTCCGTGAAGGAGACGCTGGGCAAGGGCATGTTCAAGCGGGTCATGTCCGGCGGTGGCGGCTACTTCTCCGCGGTGGCCTTCAAGACGGTGCCGCACTACCTCACCAGCTCCGTGCTGGTGGAGTGCGAAGTCGTGAACGGCGCGTCGGAGGCATACCGTCTGGGCGCGGAGGGCCAGGAGGTGGGCGGCCCCATCGCGCCGGGCGCCGTGCTCTTCCGGGGCAAGCTGATGATGGCCGCCGCGGGCACCATGCCCTTCTACGGCTACGGCTTCCGCATGTTCCCCTACGCCAATGATCGCCGGGGCTTCATGCAGCTGCGCCTGGGCCAGGTGTCGCCCACGCAGGTGCTGGCCAACCTGCCCCGCCTCTGGAATGGCCGCTGGGCCCCGGAAGGACTGCACGACTTCCACGCGAAGGACGTCACCATCCGCTTCGCGCGCCCCATGCCCTTCCAGGTCGGCGGCGACGCGGCGGGCTACCGCGAGCAGCTCACGCTGTCGGTGGCCTCCGAGTCCATCGAGCTGCTCGACTTCAACGGCGTGCAGTAGCGCTGCTGGGACGGGGCCCGTTCTCACGGGCCCTCCGGCCGATCCCTCCGTCAGGACCGGCGGTCAGCCCCGGTCGCGCGACGCGGGGGGCTTCTCTCCCGGTTCCTTGCGACGGCCCACCGCGAACGCGTAGCTGACGCCTGGCTTCTGGTTGTGGTCCTGGTGCAGCGCCAGCTCCTCGCGGAAGGCGGCGCTCTCCGGCGACGCGCCTTCGGGCAGGTGCGCTTCCATGTCGCGGTAGAGCGCGTCCAGCTCCGTGTCGTGCAGCGACTCCACGGACTCCGGCTCGTAGCCGGCGCCTTCCAGCGCCTGGAGCAATTCGCGCGGCAGCAGCAGCGGCGCGCCGAGGCGCTTCTCCCAGAAGTCCAGCACGGGCTTCGGCGTGAAGCGGCCCACGCGCGCCGGGAAGGTGAAGCCCACGCGGCCGCGCTTGCCCAGGAGCGCGCGGAACACGCGCAGCGACACGTCCAGCGGATACTGCACGCGCCCCGGCACGAGGATGCCGTGGAAGGGTCCGTCCAGCATGCCCAGCGCATCCGGCGCCACGCGGCGGACCTCGATGCGATCCGACAGGCCCTGAGAGCGCACGCGCTCGCGCACGGGGGACACCAGGGCCTCGTCGGTGTCCACGGCCACCACGGAGCAGCGCAGCTCCTGGGCCAGCAGCACGGCCGCGCCGCCTTCCGGACCACAGCCGAGCACGAGCACGCGCGAGCCCGGGTCGAGCTGGGCCACCTTGGCGAAGCGGCGCGTGGCGTCGTCGGAGCCGAACGCGCGCTGCGCACCCGGCGGGTGGTACAGCGGGAATGACTCGGCGGGACTCATGCCCCCCTCATATACGCAGCCCGGCCGGACTTCCAGCCACCGCACGCCGCGTTTCCCACCCTGGAATGGAGCCCGCGCGGCGCCTGCCTCACAGGTAGTAGACGATGCGGGGATCCTCGTGCAGCGCTTCGTAGATGGCGCGGCGCTGCTCCTCGGACAGCAGGAACACCGCCACGCTCAGGGAGATGTAGTTGCCCTTGCTGCTGGGCTGCTCCCGGATGGAGTCCGGGGACACCTCCGTCCCCATCTTCCGCTTGAAGAGCTGGCGCACGTGCTCGGCGAAACCGAGCGCCGAGTCGTCCGTCAACTTGCCCATCACCTTGAACTCGTAGGTCGTGGGGTACTCGATGAGGGGCTTCTTCTCCTCACCGGGGGCCGAGGGCTTGTTGGAGCCGTCCTGGGTCATGACATCTCTCGCGCTGGGGCTTCGGGTGCCTCACAGCAGGTTGGCCGACAGCTCGGCCAGCATGCTGCGCTCGCCCTTGGCCATGGTGATGTGGCCGGCGATCTTCTCGTTCTTGAAGCGATTGACCACGTGCACGAGCCCGTTGTTGGTCGAATCCACGTACGGGTTGTCGATCTGGAACGGGTCGCCGGTGAGGATGATCTTCGTGTTGTCGCCCACGCGGGTGAGGATGGTCTTCACCTCGTGGGGGGTGAGGTTCTGCGCCTCGTCCACGATGATGAACTGGTTGGGGATGCTGCGTCCACGAATGTACGTGAGCGGTTCGATCTCCATCAGCCCCAGGTCCATCAGTTCGTGGTGGCCGCGCCCGGCCTTCTTGTCCGCGCGGCTCAGGTTCATGAGGAACTCCACGTTGTCGAAGATGGGCTGCATCCAGGGATTCAGCTTCTCCTCGACGCTGCCCGGCAGGTAGCCGATGTCCCGGCCCAGGGGGAAGATGGGCCGGCTGACCAGCAGCTTGTGGTACAGCCCCTCCTCCGTCACCTTCTGCAGGCCCGCGGCGATGGCGAGCAGCGTCTTGCCCGTGCCCGCCTTGCCCACGATGGTCACGAGCTTGATCTCATCGTTGAGCAGCAGGTCCAGGCAGAACGCCTGCTCCATGTTGCGCGGACGGATGCCCCAGGTGCCTTCCTTGCTCTGGCGCGCGAGCGGCACGAGCCGCGCCTTGGCCGCGTTGAAGCGCGCCATCGCCGTATGGGACGGGTTGAGTTCGTCCTTGAGCAACACCAACTGGTTGGGGAAGAGCCGGTCCTGCTGCGGAATCTCCGCCTCGCCGCCGGGCTTGTAGAGCTGATCCACCAGCTCCTTGGGCGCGAGCAGCTCGGTGAAGCCCGTGTAGAGGTCGGTGATCTCCACGCGCTCGGTGTCGAAGTCCTGGGCGGACAGGCCCAGGGCGTCGGCGCGGATGCGCAGGTTGGTGTCCTTGGTGATGAAGACGGCCTGGGTCTCCGGCTCCTTCTCCATCAGGTCCAGGGCCACCGCGAGGATGCGGTTGTCCACCAGGTTGCTGTCCACCATGGACGACGGCAGCGCGCGGTCGGTGAAGCTCACGCGCAGCATCCCGCCGTGCGGCAGCGGGACGCCCTCCTTCAACGAGCCTTCGGCGCGGAAGGAATCCAGGTAGCGCGCCACCAGTCGCGCATTGCGTCCCAGCTCGGAGAGGTCGCGCTTGAAGTTATCGACCTCCTCGATGACGTAGATGGGGATGATGACGTTGTTGTCCTTGAACCCGTAGATGCTGCGGGGGTCATGGAGGAGGACGTTCGTGTCGAGGATGAAGTTCTTTCGCATCGAGGGCTTCGCGACCTGACTTGGTTCGGGTGCGATTGCTGACGGCGAGCGACGGACGTGGACGACTGCTGGTCCCAATATAGGCACCGAACGAGCAGGCACCACCGGCATTCCCGTCCGGGACGACGAAGGGACGTCCAGAAAAGCACGGCCACCGTCCTGGGTGGCCCGGGCGCGACCGTTCCGGGAGACGCTTTCAGACGCCCGCGGTGGACCGCAGGGGCGTTGACGCGCGGTCCGCGTCATCCTGTAACGACGACTCGGGCGACAACGGATCATACCCCAGCAGCTCCACCACCCTTTCGGGCGGGGGGCCGGGAGGCATCCGGGCCCAGGGGAAGCGCGCCTGCAGGGCTTCTTCGTCCAGGGACAGGGGCTGCTTCGCGAGGAAGCGCTGCGCTCCGTGCCAGCCGCGCGTGTCCAGGCGCCGCGACAGCCGCCGGGACAGGGGGCTGATCATCGCGGAGGGGGCAAAGAGGGCGGGCTGTCCCTGCGCGTCCCGCATGCAGCCCAGCTCCACGGCCCACGCCAGCAGCCAGCGCGGCCAGCCCCGCCCGGCGCGGCGCAGGGCGCTGAAGCGTCCCTGGGCGGCGCCGTCCACGAAGGCGTAGCGCGGGTCGTAGACGCACGCCGCGGAGAACGTCGCGGGCATCAGCGCCACGGCCTCCGCGCCAATGCGGCGGGCCATGAGGTGCAGCAGCTCCAGGATGTCGCGCGACAGGGAGAGTCCCGGGTGGAGCTGTCCGGGCAGGGGCGGACGGTTCCAGTCAAAGGGGCGTCCGGGGTGCTGCAAGAGGAGGCTGTCCACGTAGAGCAGCGGGGCCTCCGCGGCCGCGTGGGTGAAGCCCACCTCCGCGCCCGTGGCCCGGCGCAGGGACAGGTCCACGACGGGCGTGTGGTAGCGGCGGCTCCAGAAGGTGAGGCGCGGCTGGAAGGGGTCCTGGCAGGACAGGCGCAGCTCGAAGGGGCCCACCCGCTCCTCCAGCCGCTGGGTGAAACCATAGGCGGCCAGGGCGCGCTCAAGGCCCTCGCGGCTGTAGGTGCCGAACGCCAGGGCCACGCGGTCGCCACCGGACTCCAGGCCCAGGTCGTCCAGGGACAGGGACTCCTCCCCGACGGAGGACAGGTCCAGGCCGTTCAGGCGCGAGTACGTGCGGCGCAACTGCGGGCTGATCTGTGGTGTCCGGGGCATGGGGGCGTCCTAGTCGTAGCGAATGTCCACCAGGGTGAGCTCAATCTCCCCCCGGGGGCGCCGCACCTCCACGGTGTCACCCGGGGACTTGCGCAGGAGCGCCCGGCCCATGGGTGATTCGACGCTGATGCGGCCTCCGGTGGCGTCGATCTCATCCGAGCCGACAATCTGATACGTGAGCCGTGTTCCGCCCTCGTCCTCCAGGGTCACCGTGGCCCCGAAGTACACTTTCGTGCGGTCCCCCTGTTCCGAAGGGGTGACGATGGTGGCGGTGTCCAGACGTTTGGACAGGAACCGGATGCGCCGGTCGATCTCCCGCAGGCGCTTCTTGCCGTAGATGTATTCGGCGTTTTCTGAACGGTCGCCCTGGGCGGCGGCAGCGGACACCTCCGCGGTGACCTTGGGGCGGGCCTCGTTGAGGAGCTGGAGCAGCTCCTTGTGCATGCGCTCGGCCCCTGCCCGGGTGAGGTAGCGGCGCAGCGGTGCCTGCTCCCCCTCCTCTTCGTCCTCGGGGGCATCGGGCGGGTCGGGAACTTCCTGGGCCATGCTCCTGTGTATAGCCCTGGACGCTGACAGCCGGAGGCCGCTGGCCGGGCGGATGTTCACCCGGGGGCGGGAAGCGGCTTGTCAGGTCGCGGGGGCTGCGATCGCCAGTGGAAGTCCCGGGGCGCTGCTGGTAGGAAGCGCCTCGCGACAGCCGAGCAGTTGGGGGCGGCGAAAAAAAGAATAGCGAGTCGCTAGCTCAGCTGGTAGAGCACCGGCCTTTTAAGCCGAGGGTCGGGGGTTCGAGCCCCCCGCGACTCAAAGCCGTAGAAGTGCAGTGCAGACGTCCCCGTCGTCTAGAGGCCCAGGACACTGGCCTTTCAAGCCGGCGACACGGGTTCGAATCCCGTCGGGGACACAGTAGGGAGCGGGGTTGGACGGATAAAACCGTCCAACCCCGCTTTTTTTATTACGCGAGGGGGTCGTCGTCACGAGCCTCAGGGTGGCGCTCGCTAGAAAAAGTGTGCTCTGCCAGCCCAGGTTCCGTACCCAGACCTGAGAACAATGCACCGGAAAGCACAGCTTCGGCGAAATGACCAATACGGTGTTCTCGTTGCCGCCGAGCGATGTGCTCGGCTGATCGACGCGTACGAGTTCGGATCCTCAGGGCCAGAAGAACTCCGACAAGAGGATGCCCGGTTTCCCTACTGGGACGACTTCTCGGAACTCTGGCGCGACGGCGCGCTGCATGGCTGGCAGGTGAAGCGCCAGCGCGCCCCACTTCCTGCCGAGGTACTGGCCGAGCAACTCCGCTCACTTCAAGATTCACGACTAACCCGAGCACATCTGGCACTGCCCTCACTCGTCCAGATACAGCAAGTGGGATCGCTGGCACATCTGGAAGAGCTTTGCGAAGCCCTACGGGAACCCGGGTTTCACCTGGACGCTTTCCTGGAGCACCTGAACGCGCCCCAGCTGCGCTGGCTGGAGTGGACCAGTAAGCAGCTCGGATTGACCCGTCCTCAAGACACCATTGCTGTACTTGGACGTCTGGAGATACACGCGCTTGGGAATGAGCGGACGTTGCGGGAGGCCGCGTTGTTGCGACTTCGGCAGTTTGATGATCCCCAAGCCGTGCTCGATGGAATCATCAGTTACTTGAGCTCCCATCCAGGTGAATCCATCGCGGTTCGCTACGAGGTATTGGAGCAAGAAGTCCTACAAGGACGCTCCCGCCGTTCTGTCTCGCGCCCAGGGGCGGCTCACCTGCGCACAGAGTATCTTCGCGCGGTGACCCAGGAGTTTGCGTCGCTTTCTCCACTCGGTGCCACTGACGAAAATCTGGCGGAATGGCCACGGATACAGGACGTCTACGTAATGTCTGCCTTGCGCACGGCGTCGCGCCATGAACGGCCCGATCCTGTGTTGGATCCGTTACGTAAGGAACTCCTTTCACAAGAGCTCACCCATCCATCCCTTGAACGGGAGCCAACGCACCGCAACCTTGGCCTTCATCCCCAGGTTGTGGAGCTTCTAGACTGGCTGAGGACCCCTTCACGCCTCGCAACCCATCCGATTTTTGGAGTGGAAGGCGAGGTAGGCTCCGGCAAGAGCATGCTGCTGGCATACTTGCGGAACCTATTGGCGGAGGAAGCCCAACATCGTTTCGATGCGCCAATACCAGTACTGCTGGTGGCTTCCGATCTCGCGACAGGCAGCATTGAAGAAGCCTTTCTCCGCCGGGCACCTGGATTCCGCGATACGCGAGTGCTCACTCCTTCTTCCGCCGGTTGCATCTATCTCGTGGATGGGCTCGACGAGGTGGAACCTTGCCTTGCGTCAACGATTGCACACCGCCTGCGCGAATTGGCCCAGCACCAGGGCACGGCCGCGTTGGTCTTGGCCGGTCGCCCATCCCGCCCCCTCGCATTTCCCTCGCAAGCAATCATCCTTCGCCTCACGCCCTGGAGCCGAACCCAGGTGGAAATGTTCCTGGAGCGTTGGCGCAGGGCCGCCCCTGAGCAGGTAGCTGCGCTGGAGTCCATTCGCCGCTTCGAGGCGCTGCTCCCACTTCTGTCTCATCCGCTCACAGCAACCTTCTGCCTCGTCCTCGCCAGCCAGGATCCGGGGGCATTGAGAAGTCGCGCAGCGCTTTTCCGCGGTATCACCGCGCAATTGTTCCAGGGCTGGGTTCGGACACGTGAGGGTCAGTCTCAAGTTCCGCCGTCCTGGGCGGAGATGTCTCCCACTTTCGAGCGGCTTGCCCTGGAAATGTTGCGCGAAGGTACCGGGAGCCTGTCCCATCGGAGGCTCCGGCAGCAGTTGGGCAAGTTCGCTCCGAATCGTGAAGAGGAGTGGCTGGACCTTGCCCACCGAAAGTTTGGCCTTCTGGTGCGACAGGAGAATGGGACGTCCCGCTTCGTCTTGCGCGGCATCGCCGAGCACCTGGGCGGAGCCGCGCTGTATTCCCAAGGCGATGCGGCAATCTTGTCGGTGGCAAGCAAGCGATGGGCAGAAGAGCCTGTTCGCCATGCCATTGGGCTGTCTGCGGAACTCGACTCCCCTGAGCACGCGCTCAGCCTGATCTCGCGACTACTACCCGAGGGGCCGAATCTGGCCCATGACAACCTCCGGGCACTAATGGTCGCGGCTCGGGCAGCATTGGATCTGGGCGAGAATGCCTCACCTCTCGCGGACAGGCTGGCCCAGGCGTTGGTTCCGCTCCTTGATCGAGAAGATTCCACCTGGATTCCCGCGCTTGTAGCGAGCGTCATACACGAGATGGCTCGACTTGAGGGACCGTGTTGGCGAGCCATGCTGAGGCACTTGAGAGAGCCTCTTGCAACCAGCATCTGGGACCATTCACATGCAACCCATGGAACACAGGACTGGCGCCATTGGGAGCATGTTCTCAAACACAGCAACCCGACGATTCGACTGGCAGCGCTAGAACAACTGGCCACGTGGGTTCATGAACCGAGCGTGCAGCAAGTCCTCGTCCTTCAGTTGTTTGACGCAGGAATGCACTTCGACCGCTGGATTCCCATTCAAAGCGGACTGATTCTCCGGAAGGCACCGCGCGACGATCCGTTCACTCAGCATTGGCTCGTGCCAATGTTGGCGTCTATTGCCCGCGCGGAATGGCAACTCCCTTCCGGCGGCGCCGCACTCGCACTACTTCCAAGCGAGGCGGATCCTGAACTGTTGGCCCGGTGTTTCCGCTCTCTCGGTCGACTCAACATCGCCATCCCCAGTGCATTGGCTCAGCTCGCCGAATCTGAAGCAGGACGCGTCGCCTTGGAGAGAACGTGGCCAGAGTGGAAGGAGGCCAGGCCATGGGAACCAAGCACCCAGCGTCCTCAGCGGATCATGGGCCCGCGGACAAACTCACCGCCACTAACTCGCCGCCGAGATGTCATCCAGGCCATGGCTCCGGCTCTTGCGCGAATGAGCACGATGGAGCTGACGGAACTCAAGATCAACCTTTCGGAAATTCTGCCTGTCCTCTGCGAATATGCCATGGACAAACCAGAGCCTTTGCTCAAGGCGCTAGTACCTCGCTGGCCTTCCGGCCTTCGGGCACAAGATCAACGTCTGGTTGGTAAAGCAGCAGTGAAGCACTCGGCCATCAGGCAAGCTCTATTGAGTTCCTGGCGAGAGGAAAAACGAGGGACTCTCAGCTCATTTCATGGAGACGCCCTTGAGCCCCTCATCGAGAATGGAGACATGGAGGCGGCGCGGCTCTATGCCCAATGGCTGCCTCTCTCCCATTGGATTCGGAGCGCGAGCGGAAGTGGAATGAATGTCCCATCTGCGATTGTTCTACGCCATCCAGAAATCCGTCCAGTGGCGGAGACATTGGCACTCACGTACATCCAGAACGCCACGAAGCTCTACGATGGCGCCGACGGGAAAAAATCCCGGGCCTGGAGTTCCGTTTGCGGATCTGTTCTTCACTCCTTACGTCCCGCCTGGGAGAACAACGCCGAAATCGCGACTCTTCTTCATGAATTGAGCACGGCGGAGGATTTCGAGGCCATTCAACCTGCGCTGCTCGCATATCCCCAGCCCCCTTTCCCTGACTGGCTTCAGCCTGCGGTTCGACGGCGTCTTGAGCAAATGCAGGACGTGCCTGGATGGCAGGAAGAACGACAGGTCGCCGCCTATATCCGATGGGCTGAGCAGGCAGGATGTGCGGAAATACTCCGTCCCTTCTTGGAGCGATTGCGCCAATCGGCCCCCAAGGCGCGCTACGTTGTAGCATCTGCTCTTGTGAATCTCCTTGAACCCCAGGAGCGGGAGGACCTCGCGTCCACCATCGCAACAGAGTGGCCCTCCGGCTGGGAGTGGCACTATGACAGGGAGGAGATCTTGGGTCGGCTTGTCATGGCCGCTCCGAGTGCATGGTTCGCCCGATTGCGCGAACTGGCGCGGCAAAGCGCATTCTGGATGGGTGTCCAAGGGCTTCCAGTCATTAGTATCGCAAAGGGACTGTTGACCTCGGGGCTTCGACCTGAAGAGCGACAGGAATTGTTCTCGATCCTCAAGACGATCAGTCCTGAGCATCCCTGGACGGGAGAGCAGCCCTTCTCGATAAAGTCTCAACGTCCCGCAGATGCTCTTGCAGAGTTAGAATATGAAGTGGGCGGATCTGATTGATTCGCGTAAGGCGTCTCTGAATCCTACAACTGGAGTTCGGAAGAGACCGCAGTCGCCCTCTTGAAGGAACAGGAGACGGTGGAGCGAGACGTCCCTTGCAGCAGCCATCCGTCACTCGCCCCAGGGGGGCCGGAGCCCGGCGGATTGAACCGGGTTCACGCGACCGCCGGAGAGGGGCTGCGGCGCTCCCATCTCCATGGGAGCACGCGCCCCGCCGGCGGCCTGCCAGCACGCCTGCGGAGGGGCCGCTGCCAGGGCCTGGGTGCGTGCAGGTATGGAGCCCGAGCAGCCGAGTCAGAGGGCCGGCTGCTCCCTCGGCATCTGGGCCTCCACCTGGCGCTGGAGGGTCTGCAACCGATCGAGCCGCTCCCTCAACTCGCCGCGCAGGTCGCGGTGGTCGGTGTGGAGGACCTCGTCGTGCAGCGAGTCGATACTTTCAGCCAGGCAGGCATGGAGGAGGTGGAATTGCTGCTGGGAGAGCTCCAGAACCATGGGACACCTCTCTGTCAGCGGCTCAGCGGCAACGCTCCCTCCCTCACACCCGAGGGAGCGAGCGTGCGCGTCAGGGCCACAGGGGGCGGATGCAGCTGCTCCTGGTGCCTGGCGCGCAGACGGTCGCGGAACACCATGAAGTGTAAGCACGCGCTCACCGACTGCCCCAGGGCCCGGCCTGCCAGGGTGTTGGGTGTCCTACATCCACGGCTCAAGCGGCTGAGGGGTCGCACGTCCGTCCGGTGCATACCGCCACCGGTCAGGTTCCGTCCCGCTCCGCATCCAGCCCGAAATCCGGGGCACCGCTCGGCCTCCTGGGAGGCCGAGGGGTGCGAGCTGCCATTCGCGGTTGCGGCGCCTCGGATTCAGAGGCGCCGCCACCGCGAGCACTGACTACCGGAGCGCGATGAGCGAAGCCACGAGCAGCGAGACGACGCTCATGACCTTGATGAGGATGGCGACGCCAGGACCGGACGTGTCCTTGAACGGGTCGCCCACCATGTCGCCGACGACGGCGGCCTTGTGGACCGCCGAGCCCTTCGCGTGGCCCGGCAGCTTGCCCTTCTCGATGTACTTCTTGGCGTTGTCCCACGCGCCACCCGCGTTGGCCATGTAGAGGGCCATGGTGGCACCGACGACGAGCGCGCCGGCCAGCAGGCCCGCGAGCGCCGAGGGCCCCAGCACGTAGCCCACCAGCGGCGGCGCGACGATGGCGACGAGGCCCGGGAAGATCATCTCGCGCAGCGCGCTCTTGGTCGCGATGTCGACGATCTTCTTGGGGTCCGGATCCGCCTTGAGCTCCATCAGGCCCGGAATCTCACGGAACTGACGGCCGATCTCTTCAACGATGGCGCCGGCGGCGCGACCCACGGCGAGCATCGTCGAGGCGCCCACCAGGAACGGCAGGATGGAGCCCAGCAGCATGCCCACGATGACGTTCGGGTTGGTCAGCAGCAGGCTCATCTCCGGCAGGCCGGCGGCCAGACGCGTGTGGTTGACCT
Source organism: Corallococcus praedator (assembly GCF_003612125.1). Lineage (GTDB taxonomy): Bacteria > Myxococcota > Myxococcia > Myxococcales > Myxococcaceae > Corallococcus > Corallococcus praedator. The sequence goes on along the minus strand of NZ_RAWI01000144.1, from coordinate 3,802 downwards.
CCAGGTTGAACGCGGAGAAGAGCGCGATGACGGTGAGCGTCGCCGAGCCGATGGCGAAGCCCTTGCCGATGGCCGCCGTGGTGTTGCCCACCGCGTCCAGCTCGTCGGTGATGGCGCGCACTTCGGGGCCCAGGCCGGACATCTCGGAGATGCCGCCCGCGTTGTCGGAGATGGGGCCGTAGGCGTCCACCGTCATCACGACGGCCGTGCCGCCCAGCATGCCCACCGCCGCCATCGCGATGCCGTACAGGCCGAGCGCCCGGTCCGCGATGTAGGCGACCAGCGCGATGGTGGCCATCGAGATGCCCACGCTCTCCATGCCGACGGCGAGGCCGCGGATGAGGTTGGTGCCCGCGCCCGTGACGGAGGCCTCCGCGATGCGCTTCACCGGCGTGGACGACGTGTAGTAGTCCGTGACGAGGCCGATGATGGCACCGCCGAAGGCGCCCGCGGCCAGCGCCACCGTGATGGCCTGGGACAGGCCGAACACATTCATCATCACGAACGACAGGCCCACCAGGATGACGGGGGGCATGATGAGCGCGCTGCGCAGGACCTGCGCGGGGTTCATGTGCTTGAGCGCACGCGCGATGAAGATGCTCAGCAGGCTGACGATCAGGCCCACCGCGGACAGCACGAGCGGGAGCACCACGCCGGCCACCCGCCCGAGCCCCGTCGCCGAGGGGTCCACCACGAGGCGGGAGAGGTCCGACGCGCTCGCGGTCAGCGCGATCGCCATCGCGGCGACGAGCGCCGCCACCATGGACTCGTAGATGTCCGCGCCCATGCCGGCCACGTCGCCGACGTTGTCGCCCACGTTGTCCGCGATGACGCCGGGGTTGCGCGGGTCGTCCTCGGGGATGTTCTCGATGACCTTGCCCGCGATGTCGGAGCCGACGTCGGCGGCCTTGGTGTAGATGCCGCCGCCCACGCGCGCGAAGAGCGCGATGGAGCTGGCGCCCACGGCGAAGGAGTGGAGGATGGAGGTCAGGTGCTCACTGCCCTGGAACGCGTAGTAGACGCCGCCCATGCCGATCAGACCCAGGCCGGCGACGGCGAGCCCCATCACCGCGCCGCCATCGAGCGCGACCAGGAGCGCGTTCGGCTTCGAGCCGGTGCGCGCGGCCTGCGCCGTGCGCACGTTCGCGTACGTCGCGGCCTTCATGCCGATGTAGCCCGCGAGCAGCGACAGGAACGCGCCCAGCACGAAGCTCGCGCTCGCGAGCCATCCCAGCGTCAGGCCGATGATCACCGCGACGACCGCGCAGTAGGCGGCGAGCACCTTGTATTCGCGGACGAGGAACGCCATCGCGCCTTCGCGGATGTAGCCCGCGATGCGGTTCATGGTCGCGTCACCTTCCGGGAGACCCTTGACGCGGAAGTAGAAGAACGCAGAGAAGAGCAGCCCCACGGCGCCGACGACGCCCGGTGCGACTGTCCAGAAATTCGACTCGAGACTCGACAACTCCATCCGTTCCTCCAGAGCAGTCGCGGGGGACAGACTTCCCTCCCCCAGCGGGCCGCTCGTGTGCCGCAAAATTTGGTACGGGGCCTATACGTGATTTCAGCGCAAGCTGGGAGCCTCCTCGAACACCGCGGGGGCACCACGCGCTGGGGGCCCCGTCTCCGGGATGTGTCCAACGCCTGCGAGGACCCTGGGCGACAGGCGGGGATGGCAGGACCCGCCCAGTGAACTCAAGTGCCTGGATTCACTCGCGATTCAGCGAAAGACGCGCGCCGTCATCCGTGGCGGTTTCCCTCCCGCTCAGGGACGCGGCGGCGCCCAGATGGCGCTGTGGGGCTCCGGCGCGTCGGGAGATACTTCCGCCGTGTAGAAATAGGCCGCGACCGCGGCCCGCCCCCGCCCCTCGGGACATTCCAGCGCGGAGGGGTGGCCGTGCCAGTGGTCGTCGCCATGGGCCATCACGACCAGCCGGTCGAGGAGCGGCGCGATCCGCGTCTCACACCGGGCGAGGTCGGCGCTCCACAACTCCAGGTCACCGCCCCAGGCGGCCTCCCAGCCGGGGTTCAGGTAGTAGAGGACGGTGAGCCGTCGCGAGAGCGCCCGGAAGCGGTCTCGGTTGAAGTCCGCGTGCAGCGCCAGATGGCCCCCCCGCAGCGTCAAGTGCAGCCCGGCGCCCCGGAAGTGCGGATCCGGGATGAGCCCCTGGACGCCGGTGAGCGTCTCCAGGAAGTCGATGAACGACATGCCGGAGAACTCCGAGAGCAGGTGCCGGAGCGCCCCGGGCACCCCTTCGAACGCCTTGCGCTGGAGCTGCCCCAGCCGCGCCGCCTGTTCCTGGTGATCGCGTCGCTTCCAGCTGGCCTCGGTGGCACCGGGGAAGATCGCGGCCAGTCCGGACGCCAGCCGCTCCCCCAGGAAGCCATCGATGACGACGTGCGGATGCGGCCGCGCGGCGCCGTAGGCATCACGCCGGGCCAACGCGAGCGCGCGGAGCGCCGTCCGGTCGAGGAAGAAGCCAGGCCCCAGCAACGGGCCTTCTTCGAGGGTTGCGACGCTCACCGGACCTCTTCCGCTGGAGTTGCCGACCCTCGATGATGTCATGCGCGCGGATCGCACGCCTCCGAAAACAAGGCCGCTCGCCGCGCCAGGCTCCGGAGCGCTACGGAGAGCACCAGAGGCGCACCGTGCGGTCCGCACCGAGCGTGGCGAGCTGGCCCGTGGAGGAGAAGGCGGCGCCGATGATGGACTCGGGCCACTGCTCCTGCGCGATGGACGTGCCGTGTCCCAGCAACCGCTCGCGGAGGGTGAAGTCGGAGGTCCTCCAGAGCCGCACCTCGGGGCCCATGCCGCCCGTGGCCAGCACGGTGCTGTCGGGGGAGAACACCGCGGCGAAGCTGGACTCGAGGGACGCGCCCTCCCCCGCCGCGGCCTGGAGGCCCAGGACCTCGACCGTGGAGGAGCCGTCGTAGGCCGCGCTCGCGAGCCACCGGCCATCCCGCGAGAAGTCCACGCGAGGACCTCCCCTGGAGAACGCCATCGCGAAGGTGCGGTCCGGGCTGTCCCCGGTGACATCGAGGAGCCGGAGGTCGCCGCGCCCCGACAGGTACGAGAAGGCAGCCACGAAGCGACCGTCCGGGGAGAAGCCGGAGACCCCCGCGCTCACTGCGAAGGTCTTTCGACGCTCGCCCGACGCGAAGTCGCTCACGATGATTTGATCCGCCTCGTGCCGGGCGGCCGTCTTGAAGTCCGGGGACACGGCCTGCACGGAGTCCTGGAGCAGCTGCCCGGAGGCCCGATCATAGAGGCCGCCATTCACGAGCAACCGGCCCAGGTCCGGGCTGAACTGCACGCGCCACGGCTGCGGGATGGCGGGGGCCGCGACAGCGCCCAGGTCCGACGTCCGCCACAGGGCCAGGGCGCCATCCGCGTGGGTCGCCAGGAGCGAACCCTCCGGGGAGAAGGTCACGAACCCCTGCATCTCCGGCCCCAGGGAGACCGTCCGCACGGTGTCCGGGTTCTCGACGGGATGGATGCGGATCTCGTTGCCCCAGGGTCCGCAGAGCTGCCCAGAGCCATTGCACCAGAAGGCGTTCACCCCCAGGTCGACGATGAGTTCGGCGCTGTCCCGGCTGAACGCGAGGCCGCTCACGTAGGACGTCTTCGCCTCACTGAAGCTGTGGACCTTCGTCCAGTCCGCCACCCGGTAGACCGTCACGTCGGGCCCCAGCCCTTCGGCGTAGAGCATGCCGTCCGGGGAGAAGGCGCTCGCGTCGTGGATCATCGAGCCCTCCAGTTCCTTCACCACCGCACCGGTGTCCAGGCGCACCACCACCCCGC
>NZ_RAWI01001447.1 GCF_003612125.1 Corallococcus praedator | reverse complement strand
GTTGACGATGACGTTGCGATCAGGCATTTTGCACGTCTTGGGCGAGTTCTTCGGCGCTGAGGGCAAAGGGCGAAACCTGGTAGCGACCGAGACTGTTGAGAAATTCGACCCGCGAAAGGCCAGCAAGCTGGGCAGCGCGACCAGAGGACAGGCGACCGAGTTCAAACAGTTTGAGCGCAGCCAGCAGGCATAATTCGCGGGAAAGATTATCCGGGGTTGCTTTGAGGCTGATTAGAACTTCTTCGGGAATGGTGATTTGAATCGTGGTCATGGGATCAGATCGAGAAGGAGTTGCGTCGATCATAATTCTTTGCGAAACGCTTGATGGAGAATCGCGACTTCCAGCTTCAACGATCCAAAAGTTCAACCACAGACAGACTTTGCG
>NZ_RAWI01001446.1 GCF_003612125.1 Corallococcus praedator | reverse complement strand
GTGCATCGGGACATGAGGGAGGGGCGACACCCGTAGGGTGCGCATTCTGCGCACCGTCGCCCGACGGGCAGGGGCGGCGCACGAAGCGAGTGCGGATGGTGCGCAAAATGCGCACCCTACGGCTCGCTAGGCTTTGAGGTGCCCTCTACTTTATCCAAAGCGTCGACTGCCCTCCTTAGATTGGTTTCCGCTTTATGCATTATGACACGACGAGTTAAATCCCGCCGACGCTCTTGTTCGAGGACAATAATCGATAGACCTAAGCCACGCCAGAACCGATCTTTCTTTGCTGCATCCTTCAAGACTGGCTCGGGAAAATCTTTCTGAAGCTGAGCAACATCATCATCTCCAATCTTAAACTCAAAGCGATGTGCGACTTTATTCC
>NZ_RAWI01001445.1 GCF_003612125.1 Corallococcus praedator | reverse complement strand
GTGCTGCTCCTGTCGATCGTGATCCTGGCTCTGGCCCTGCTCAACCGCCGCTACGCCGACAGCCAGGAGGCCATCGGGGTCGCCATCGCCCTCTGCGCGGTCGGCATCCTCGCCAGCTGGGTGCTCCGCGTGCCCGGCATCGTCGAGTGGTGGCAGTCCCGGCCGGCCGGGGCCGACGCCCCGGTGAGCGGCTCGTTCACCCTCGCCACGTTCCTCACGCCGATCGGCGCCATGGTGGCCATCGTGGGCGGCCTCCTCGTGATCCCGGGCCGCGATCGCCGGCCCTGACCGGCCCCACGGCGGCCGGAACCCTCGCCGCGACGGAGCGCGACCAGCGCCACCGCGTCAGTCGAGGTGGGCGGTCTCGTTGAACGAGTGCAGCACC
>NZ_RAWI01001444.1 GCF_003612125.1 Corallococcus praedator | reverse complement strand
GGTCCAAGGGCGTGCACCTGCTCGTCCCGCGGGACCGCATCGACGCGGGTTGTGGCCTGATCACCCGGACCAAGTCGAGCCTGCTGTTCGTCATCCCGTGGGGCGGGCACTGGATCATCGGCACCACCGACACCGACTGGGAGCTCGACAAGGCGCACCCGGCCGCGACCGCAGCCGACATCGACTACATCCTCCAGCACGTGAACTCGGTGCTCGCCACCAAGCTCACCCGCGAGGACGTCGAGGGCGTCTACGCCGGACTGCGCCCGCTGCTCGCCGCACCCGAGGGCGGCTCGACCGCCAACCTGTCGCGCGAGCACCACGTCTCGCACACCGTGCCTGGGCTCGTGATGATCGCAGGCGGCAAGTGGACCACGTACAGGGTC
>NZ_RAWI01001443.1 GCF_003612125.1 Corallococcus praedator | reverse complement strand
GGCGACAAGATCGCCTCCAAGCGCCTCGCCGCGGGCGCCGGGGTCTCGGTCGTCCCCGGCCACGACGGCGTCGTCGCCGACGCCGACGAGGCCGTGCGCGTCGCCCGTGACGTGGGCTACCCGGTGATGATCAAGGCCAGCGCGGGGGGCGGCGGCAAGGGGATGCGCGTCGCCCGCGACGACGAGGGCGCGCGCGAGGGCTTCGCCGCCTCCCGGCGCGAGGCGCAGGCGAGCTTCGGCGACGACCGCCTGCTGATCGAGCGCCTGATCGAGAGCCCTCGCCACGTCGAGATCCAGGTCCTCGCCGACCGCCACGGCAACGTCGTCCACCTCAACGAGCGCGAGTGCTCGATCCAGCGCCGCCACCAGAAGGTGCTGGAGGAGGC
>NZ_RAWI01001442.1 GCF_003612125.1 Corallococcus praedator | reverse complement strand
TTTATGTTCATTTCACTTAGTTGCCAATTAAGATTTAATAAATGCCAACAAATCCGCATTTATCGTAGCCGCTTCCGTTGCCGGCATTCCATGAGGAAAACCAGGATAAGAAATGAGCTTTCCATTTTTTAAAAGTTTTACCGCCTTTACGGCAGAAAGTTGAAATGGAACGATCTGGTCATCCTCGCCATGTAAAACAAGCACCGGCAGGTCAACACTCTTAAGGTCTTCGGTAAAATCTGTTTCTGAAAAAGCTTTGATACAATCATAGTGAGCTTTTATTCCACCCATCATTCCCTGGCGCCACCAATTATCACGGATACCCAGGGATATCTTTGCCCCTTCGCGATTGTAGCCATAAAATGGAATGGTAAAATCAAGAAAAT
>NZ_RAWI01001441.1 GCF_003612125.1 Corallococcus praedator | reverse complement strand
TTCATATCCTTCCCTTCAGGAGGATACACACCATCGAGGATGAGTGCTGTCTGCAGCGCAAATATATCTTCTACAACGTCACTCTTGCCGTCGATAGGTTTTTGCCACGTGTACGGCATGACCTTGGTGTCATACGGACGTGAAGTCGTCTCCGCTAATGCAGGATCGAAGAAGTCGAGGATACCCAAGTAGGTCTGGTATGCCATCTCATCAAGTGTGCGATGACGTGTATCTGGATCCTGGAAACGCTGCTCGTAGAGATATCAAAATTCGGTCAGCATGCTTGCTGCATCCACAGAATTGAATGCACCTATAGCGATAAGGTCCTGCTCTTCCACAACGCCATCAGCTTCGCCCGGAAGATTTGAGACGGGGTTGTAACGCTC
>NZ_RAWI01001440.1 GCF_003612125.1 Corallococcus praedator | reverse complement strand
CATATGTAGGACAGGTCACTGGAAGAAAAAATCTGTTCGTGTGGCCAGGAGAATGTCATGTTCATGCGGGTATCACTGCCGCTGACGTTAATAATATTTTACAAAAATACAGCAGCGCTGAATTCATGGTCCATCCTGAATGCGGTTGCACCTCTTCAACTCTATACAATTTAGCGTCTGGTGATATATCCAAGAAGGCCCACATACTGTCTACTGAAGGAATGATGCAGCATGCTAAAAAATCAGATAGTAGCCAATTTGTTGTTGCGACAGAAACAGGTATAATGTATCGAATGAAAAAAGAAAATCCAGACAAGATGTTCATCCCAGTAAAGGAAAACGCTGTGTGTAAGTATATGAAAAAGATAACAATAGAAAAAGTAGTC
>NZ_RAWI01001439.1 GCF_003612125.1 Corallococcus praedator | reverse complement strand
GCTGGGCCCGGTCGAACTCCTCCGCGCCGTCCCAGGCCGGGGCGTAGACCACCAGGCTGTCCGTGGGCAGCCGTTCAGCCAGGGCGTGTACGTAGGACTGGATGCCGCCGGCCCGTGGCGGGAAGTCGTTGGTGACCAGCAAAGTCCTACGCATCAAAGGGATTCCGGCATCGGCTCGGGGACAGGTGGTTGCGGAGACGGCAACGGCCGCCCGACGGGTGTCGGACGGCCGCTGCTGCTTCGATCAGGATGGGTGCGCCACGTACGGGTGGTCAGTACGCGTGATCAGTACGGCCGGTGGCCCGACGGGCTGGGGCCAGCGCCGTACACGTCGGTGATGTAGACCGGACGGGACTCGGTGGAGGCGTGGATCACCTGGCCGTTGC
>NZ_RAWI01001438.1 GCF_003612125.1 Corallococcus praedator | reverse complement strand
ACTCAGCTGGGTACGAACGGACTTGTGATTGACGCGTCGTTCCGTGGAAGGAAGAGTCGTCGGATCAGACCACGTCTCAACTCTGCATGCGACCGACAAACTTGGCGTATTGTACTACGATCGAGGCAAGCTACGCAAGGCGGAGCAGATGTGTCAACGAGCACTGGTAGGCCGCAAGAATGACTTGGTCGGTACACGCGAGAACTAGCATGCGAAGATAACCTAGCTAAACTCGCTTGGCATCAGAGTGTGCTCGAATGGGTCGACTCGGTACATAGATACACATGATCCTGACAATCTCTCTACATATGGTGCTTGACCTCCACTTCCCAGTCCGAAGCGTTCGCGTTGACCACGAGACATCAAATTTTTGGTTGACTCAGAAC
>NZ_RAWI01000143.1 GCF_003612125.1 Corallococcus praedator | reverse complement strand
ACCCCGCCCTGCCCCACGAAGAAGATGAGCCGCGTGGGCGGCAGCGGGGGCGCCGCGATGGGCGGCATGGAGGGCGCGCGCACCAGCGCCGGGGGACCTTCCGCCGCGCTGAACTCCAGCGCCTTGGTCTCCTTGCCGGCCGACCACACGGCGGCGAACTCCTTCAGCCCGTCCAGGCCCCGGGGCGCCACTTCACGGCGGCCCAGCAGGTTCACCGGCACGGTCTTGTCCAGCGCCTGGTACTTGCGCACGTGGGGCGCCTGCAGGCCGCGGCGGCCCTGACATGACGAACAGCCCTCGTGATCCTCCACCTGGTTGACGATGACCTCCGTCACCGGCAGACCGCGCTCACGCAGCTGGGTGAAGTACGAGCGCGTCTGCGCCTCCGGCACCGGCTCCGCCAGCGTCACGAGGTGGAACGCGGTGCGCGCCGGATCCTTCAGCAGCGCGAGCAGCTTCTCCGCCTTCTGGCCCACCTGATCCAGGAACCCACCCGTGGAGGCCAGGGCCGCTTCGGACTTCTTGCCCTTGCCCCCGGAGGCCGGCGCGCGGTCTTGACCCGCGCGCACGAAGCCCAGGAACTTGCGCAGCTGGGCCGGCATGTCGAACAGGCGCAGCGTGTGGCTGGTCGGCGCCGTGTCCACGATGATCCGGTCGAACTCGCCCGCGTCCAGCAGATCCACCACGTGGAAGAGGGCCACCAGCTCTTCCAGCCCCGGAACCGCCTGCTGGTAGAGCTTGCCCATCTCCTCGTCCGACAGGTGCGTGCCCTTCACCGCCGCCTTCGCCAGCGCCGGGAGGTACTCCGCGAGGAACGGCTTGAGCAGCGCGGCGGGGTTCAGCTCCACGCCCCACAGCCCGCCTTCGCCCTTGCCCGCCTGCAGCTTGGTGGGCTTCGTCGGCAGCTTCTTCTTCAGCAGGTCCGACAGCGACTGGACCGGATCCAGCGAAACCACCAGCACCTTGTGCTTGGGAGCGTCTTCGGAGAGCCTCACCGCGTACGCTGCCGCGAGCGTGGTCTTGCCCACCCCGCCCTTGCCGCCGAAGAAGTGAAGAACTCGCGCGTCGCTCATTGCGTGTAGCCTTCCTGTGCCCCCCCGGCGGCACCCCAGATGACTCACGTCGGACGACCGCGCCCAGGGGGGCGGAAGTGGCCCGGTAAGAACCTTCCCGGCCGGGCCCTCACCAACGGGTGGGAGAGGCCCGGAGGATCCCCCGTCCAGGGGTGAAAAGTCAAGAATTGACAGGGGTTTTCGAGACCTCCCCCTGCCCTCCTGGCCGCCCGGGAAGGCCCTGCCCGCGCATCTTCCGGTGCGGTTTCAAGGGCCCGAAATCCCGGGAGTTCCGCCTACCCGTGGGGTCAGCGGGTCAGGTAGCTGCTGTTGGCGCCCAGGGGCCCGTCGTTGCCCTGGCCGCCCAGGTTTCCGCCGCCCGGCGTGCCCTGGGCCCGGTTCTCCGCCGCGTAGCGGTTGAGCTTGTTGTAGAGCGTCTTCTCGCTCACCCCCAGCACCTCGGCCGTGCGTGCCTTGTTGTTCCCGTTGCGCTGCAGGCTGCCCAGGATGTACTCGCGCTCCACCGCGTCCAGGCTCAGGCCGAACGGCAGCTTGAACGTGTGGCGCTCCGGGCCCTTGCCGGCCATGTCGGGCGGCAGGTGCTCGCGGGTGATCAGCTCCCCGTCGCAGAGGATGACGGCGCGCTCCACGGCGTTGCGCAGCTCGCGGATGTTGCCCGGCCAGTCGTAGTTCTTGAGCACCTCCATGGCCTCCGGGTGCACGCCGGAGACGCGCTTGGCGGAGTCCCCGCGGAACTTGTCCACGAAGTGCTGCACCAGGATGGGCACGTCCTCCCGGCGCTCGCGCAGGGGCGGCAGGTGCAGTTGGAACACGTTGAGGCGGAAGTAGAGATCCTCGCGGAAGCGCTGGTTCTTGATCTCCTGCTTCAGGTCGCGGTTCGTGGCGGACAGCACGCGCACGTCCACTTCGATCTCCACCTTGCCACCCAGCCGGCGCAGGCGGCCCTCCTCCAGCACGCGCAGCAGCTTCGCCTGCAGGTCGATGGGGATTTCCCCCAATTCGTCCAGGAAGAGCGTGCCGCCGTGGGCCATCTCGAAGACGCCCGGACGGCGCTGATCCGCGCCGGTGAAGGCGCCGCGCTCGTGACCGAAGAGCTCGGATTCGATGAGGGTCGCGGGGATGGACGCGCAGTTGATCGCGATGAAGGGCTTGTCGCGGCGCAGGGACAGGTTGTGCACCGTGCGGGCCACCACCTCCTTGCCCGTGCCGGACTCACCGCTGATGGAGACGCTGGCCTTGGACGGGGCCACCTTCTCCATCATCTCGATGACCTTGCGCATGCCGGTGGAGCTGGCGATGAGGTCCGTGGAGCCCAGTTGCTTGAGGCGACGCCTGAGCGTCTGCACCTCGCGCATGGTCTCCTTCTTCTCCAGCGCGCGGTCGATGCAGACCTTGAGCCGCGCGGTGTCCAGCGGCTTCACGATGAAGTCGTACGCGCCCTCGCGGATGGCCTCCACCGCGGTGTCGATGGTGCCTCGGCCGGTGAGGAACACCACCGGACAATCCGGCAGCTCCTCGCGCAGGTTGCGCAGGAGCCACAGGCCGTCCGTCTCCGGCATGGCCAGATCCGACAGGACGACGTCGGGCCGGAACTCACCGGCCTTGCGGAGGGCGTCATGCCCGTCGAACGCGGTCTCGACCTTGTGGCCCCACGCGGACAGCATCTCCGCCAGGGCCTCGCAGGTCTCACGTTCGTCATCCACGGCCAGGATTCGTGCGCTGCCCAAGGTGAAAACCTCCACTGCGATGAAGCGTGATGAAAATAGAAAAGAAGTCCGTCAGCGCCCGAAAGGGGGATCAGGCGCGCGGGAAGACGAGGCGGCAGGAGCCCGCCTGGATACCGAATTCGATGCCCAGCTGGGCCGCGCGGAGCGTCAGGGCGGCCACGGTGTCGGACGCCTGCTCGGGCCCCGTGGAGCCGTCCTCCACCTCCAGCACCGCGAACGCATCCTCCGCGCGCACGGAGACCACCACGGTGCTGCCGGAGTCCGCGCGGTTGAAGGCGCGCATCAGCACCTGCACCAGGAAGAAGCCCAGCTCGGTGGTGTCCTCCAGCCGCGCCTGCACGTCCGGTTCGATGTCGCGCTTCACCTGCACGCGGCGTCGGCGGCTCTCGTGGCCCAGCACGTCCAGCGCCTTGCCCGTCGCGTCCGACAGCGAGGCGTCCCCGGAGGGGCCCGCGCCGCGAAACACGATGAAGTCCGAGAACAGCTTCAGCAGGCCGTCCACGCGCTGGATCTGCTCGCGCATGGCCTTGAGGTTCTTCTCCTGCGTGGCCGGCACCTGGCCGGACTCACCCTTGAGCTTCTCGGAGAGGACCTCCAGGTGGATGGCCAGCGCATTGAGCGGATTGCGGACGTCGTGCAGGAGGCTGTCCATCAGCGCCGGCACGGCGTCGTAGCGGGCAGCGCCCACCACGGGATCCGACACTTCCTGGACAGGGGACACACTGCTGGCCATCGCGGATGAGCTAACCACCTGGAACTCCTCGGAATTTCCGTCACCCCGCCCCCGCCGCCGCCCTACCGGAGCCAGGATTTAGGGAGCACCCTGGGGATTGGCAACCCTGGGTCGGTAATTCTTGCCGGAGTTCTGAAATTCCCGTGTGGCGACGCACACTTACGACCGCATCCAAGTGTCCTTCAGCCAACGGAGACCCTGCCCTCGCTTCAGGGTGTGTCCAGGGTCTGTCCAACGCCGGACAACGCGCCGCTCTCAGGTGCCGGTGGGAGCGGGAGGCTGGGCGGCGGGGCCCACGCCGATCAGCTGGAGGCCAAGGCGCGCGGCGTATTCGAAGATGCGCGGGTCCCGGTAGAACTCACCGAAGACGATGCGCGTGCAGCCGCTGTTGGCGATCAGCTTGAAGCACGGCCAGCAGGGGCTGGCGGTCGTGTAGATGGTCGCCCCGTCGATGGAGACACCATTCTTCGCGGCCTGGATGATGGCGTTGGCCTCCGCGTGCACGGTGGCCACGCAGTGGCCGTTCTCCATCATGTGGCCCACGTCGTCGCAGTGGGGCAGCCCGCGGATGGCGCCGTTGTAGCCGGTGGACAGGATGGTCTTGTCGCGCACCAGCACCGCGCCCACGTGCTTGCGATCACAGGTGGCGCGGGTGGCCACCTGCTGGGCGATGTCCATGAAGTACTGATCCCAATTGCCCCGAGCGGACATGCGCGAACCTCCAGATGACGTGCCCTCCGTGCTCTACCGCCGGGGGACGCCCTGTCCAGTTCACGAATCCAGCGCGGGACCCGCCACGTCCAATCAGCGACTCGCGGTCTTCTGCGGACCCGCACCGTCCGCGTCCGTGCCGCGCTCCAGCAGGCGGCCGAAGCCCTTCGCCTGGAGGAAGCCGCGCACCTTGGCGCTGGGCGCGGCGAAGGTCTCCCCGGGCATGGGGACATCGAAGCTGAAGTTCTGGGCGGCCACCTCGAAGTCCACCTTCGCGGTGCGGTAGCCCTCCACGATGGCCAGCAGCTTGCCCGTCTCCAGGCTGAAGATGCCGCCGCCGGAGGCCCCGTACCCGATGGGCGCGTCCGTCTTCAGCATGCGCGGGTGCTTCGTCTCCTGATCCCACTCCACCTGGGACACCATGCCGCCGGAGATGGACAGCGCGCGGCCGTAGGGGGACGCGGCGACCACCACGTCCTCGCCCGGCTCCAATTCGTCGTCCGTGGCCAGGTCCGCCACGGCCCACGTCACGCCCTTCACGCGCAGCAGCGCCAGATCCACGTCCGGCACCTGACCCGTGGCGACGACTTCCGCCGCGTACTCGTGCGACTCCGCGCGCCGATCCAACACGACCTTGAGCACCGGCTCCACCAGGTCGCCCTGCTCCACCGCGTGCGCGTTGGTGAGCACATAGCTGACGGGCCCCGCGTCACCCACCTCCGTGCCGATGACGACCCCGGACGCCGAGCGGCGCACCTTGCCGGCTTCGGTCGTCACCAGCCGCACGTTGAGCGGGAGGATGCGCCGCACCATCGCCTTGCGCGTCGGCTGGGCCACGGGCGCGGGCATCGAGCGCACGCGCTCCACCACGAGCGGGGCCTGCGTGTGCATCGCGACCGGGGGTTGCGCCGCGCCCGGGGAGGGAGCACTGGCGCACGACACGAGGGCCAACAGGACGGGGGTGCCCAACAGCAACCGGTTCATCAACGCTCCAGGCAGGAAGAGGCGGGACGGGAGACGACGACACGCGCGAGTCGGTAGCGGTCCCCATCATCCCGAGCCCGGGCCCGGATTGAAAAGCAGGCGGGCAGGCATCCTCTTTCTCCGAGTGCCTGCCCGTGCCTGTCGCCTCACCTCATGCGTAGCGCTGGCGCATGAGGAACAGGATGGCGTCCTTCGCGCAGAACTCGCAGTAGCCGTAGCGCTCCGCCATCGTCTTCAGCGTGCCCTGCACCTGCGACTGCTCACGTGCGGAGAGCTGGTTGCGGTCCTCGGAGAGGTACTTGAGGACGTTCTCCTTGTTCTTGCGCAGCACGCGCTTGCGCTCCTCGAAGTAGTGGTCGCGCAGGCGCTTGAACATGTCCGGGAAGATGCGCGGGTAGTCCATCACGCCCTCCGGGTTGTCCAGCCGGTGCGCGCCGATGGAGGCGATGAGCCCCCGGCGGAAGTCCGCGGGCGCCTCACCCTGCGGCATCACGATGGCCTCCACCTCCGCCATGCGCGCCTCGTCCGGCTTCTCCGACTCGCCCGTCACGCGGTTGCGCATCTTCTCCCCGCGCACCCAGTGGCTGACGCTCTGGATGTAGCGCTCCACCAGCTCGCGGTACTGGCCTTCCGACACCAGCCCCATGGAGTCGCGCACCTCCGAGTCCACCCGGTCCAGGTACTCCGTCTCCACCACGCGCACGAAGGCCTCGTGGTCGTGGTAGCCGTCCATCACCTCCTGGAGGAGGAACTCGTAGACGCTCTTGTCCTTGCAGAGCGCCTGCAGCTCCTCCAGCACCGCCAGCGCGTGCAGGCACTTGTAGTCGGGGTTCTGCGCGGCGTTGAAGAGCGCGGTCTTGATTTCACGCGCGCTGGCGCCGGAGCGGCCCTCGTAGTTCGGATAGGACTCCGACTCCTCGTACATCTCCTCGCGCAGCTTGAGCAGCTCCTTGGTGTTCGTCGAGCTCAAGCGCCCGGGCGCCCCACCCTCCTCGTACAGGTGCAGCTTCTCCACCGGCGCCACCTGATCCACCAGCGGCTTCACGTTGGGCGGATAGCGGTCCGGGATGGGCTTCTTCAGGCGCGTGAGCACCGCCCACATCGCGGCCACCTCCGTCGCGTGCGGTGCGACGTGCTTGCCCACGCTGGTGGCGGTGATCTGCGCGTCGTAGATCTCCTGCTCGACCTTGTAGCGGCGCAGGTACGGCACGCGCACCAGCTCGATGCGGCCCTTGAACGACGCGAAGTCCGGCAGCTCCTTGAAGGCGGACAGGTGCTTCTCGTTGGAGGAGGCGATGAGCACCTCGTCCAACTGGAGCACGAAGGGCTCCAGGGGCACCTCGCTCGTCTCGCTGAAGCCCAGCAGGTACTTGAAGGCCTCCAGCGGGCGCTTGAGCAGGTCCGCGTATTCGATGAGGCCCCGGTTGGCGTGCACCAGCGGGCCGTGCGGTTCGAAGAGCACGGTGCTGTGCAGCGCGGCGGGCAGGTTCAGCTGGGTGCGGTCCGCGGAGATCTGCTGCGCGGCGGCGTCCACGCTCATCTGCGGCTCCACCGTCACCGTGCCCACCTGGTAGCGGCGCGACACGTAGAAGCGCTCCACCTGCACGTGCCGCAGGACCTTGAGGTAGTCGCCGCCGTAGGAATTGAGCAGCGCGGTGTAGATGCGCCGGCACTTGGCGCACAGCTCACCGTCGCGCAGGTAGTCGGAGAGGATGAAGTCTTCCGTCTTCCCGTCGCCCAGGCCCTTCTTCTTGAGCGCGCCCTCCAGCAGGTTCTTGCGCTCCGACGGGGGCACCGCGAACAGCGGGTGGTCGCGCAGCTCACAGGGCATCCGCAGGTCCAACGACTCCGCGTCCAGGTGGGCGAACGTGGTCAGTTCGCCCTCGCCGGAGCCCGTCCCCGGGCGCTCCCCGAAGCCGATGGAGCCCTTGATGAGCTTCTCCGACGGGAAGACCCAGGCGATGCGGTACAGCGCGCCCTGGGGCTGGCGGGAATAGTCCTCCATCCCCTGCTTCAGCGCGTTGACCAGGCTGGACTTCGCGCTGCCGTTGGGGCCGTGCAGCATGATGAGCTTGTTGATGCGGCCGGCGCGCACGAAGTTGCCCAGCAGGCGGTAGAGCGCGTTCTGGATCTCCTCCTGCCCGGCGACGCGGCCGTCCCGGTCCGTGGAGGGGGCGTCGAAGACCTTGAAGCGCCGGATGGTGCCGGTGGGGTGCGGCACCTGCTCCGTGCCGTAGTGGTCCATCACATCCCGCAGGTACTGCGCCGCGTTGCGCGCCTGGCCTCGCGGGTCCGCGAAGAAGAGCGTCAGGTACTCCTCGAACGAGAGGATGGACCGGTTCTTGACGAAGTCAGCGCTGACCTGAGCGCCTACCTCCTGCAGATAGCCCTTCGCTTCCACGGCGGCTCCCCTCTGGTGCGTGGGTGAATCCCTCGGATGTAGCCACGGCGCCCGGCCGTCGCATGTGAACCCCGGGGGATGACCTTCGTTCCCGTCCCCCGGGATGTAAAGCGAGCCCCCCCTCCCCCGGGGCCGGTGTGTTCGGGGGCGAGCGGCCGGCCGGGCCCCGTCGGGTCCAGAGACGGAAGTCCGGAAGCCCTGGGGGCGGGCGCGCACATGGGGCGCCAGGCGTCGGACGAACGGCGGATGGTAAGCGATTCGCGCACCCGGGACGGGTGAGATACGGTCCGGGGTGCTTCTCCTCGGAACCACGGAAAAGCCCCACCCGGAGCCCACACGCGATGCACAAGGAGCCCATCATCGGCATCGACCTCGGCACGACGAACTCGTGCGCGGCGATCGTCGAGGACAGCGGGAACGTCAAGCTCATCCCCTACAAGGGCGGCGAGTACACCATCCCCTCCATCTTCGCCATTGACGACAAGGGCAACGAGCTCATCGGCTTCGAGGCGAAGCGCCAGTGGCAGCTCAACCCGCGCAACACCGTCTACGGTGCCAAGCGCCTGGTGGGCCGCGCCTACGGCAGTGATGTCGTCGACACGATGAAGAAGGTCGTGGCGTACAACATGCGCCCCGGCGCGAAGAACGAAGTCACCCTGGACGTGGGCAAGAAGGAGTTCACCCTCCAGGAGATCAGCGCCAAGATTCTGGGGAAGATCCGCGAGGTCGCCTCCAACTACCTGAAGATGCCGATCAAGCGGGCGGTGGTGACGGTGCCCGCCTACTTCAACGACCGGCAGCGCCAGTCGGTGAAGGACGCCGGCAAGCTCATCGACCTGGAGGTGGTGCGCATCATCAACGAGCCCACCGCGGCGGCGCTCGCCTACGGCGTGGGCAAGGGGCTGGCGGAGAAGGTCGTCATCTACGACCTGGGCGGCGGCACCTTCGACGTCTCCATCATCGAGATCCGCGACCGCGTCTTCGAGGTGAAGTCCACCGGCGGCGACGTGTTCCTGGGCGGCATCGACTTCGACAACGCCATCATCCACCACGTCCTCAAGGACTTCGCGGCCAAGACGGGCATCGACCTGGCCACGGATCCGGTGGCCATGCAGCGCATCAAGGACCTGGCCGAGCGCACCAAGATCGACCTGTCCGCGCGCGAGGAAGTCCCCTTCAACATCCCCTTCATCACGATGACGGCGCAGGGCCAGCCCCTGAACATCGAGATGAAGTTCACGCGCAAGATGCTGGAGCAGCTGACGAACCAGCTCGTGGACCGCAGCCTCCAGATGGTCGCGCGCGTGCTGGTGGACTCCGGCCTGTCCACCAAGGACATCGACGAGGTGATGCTCGTGGGTGGCCAGACGCGCATGCCCATCGTGCAGGACCGGCTCACCAAGTTCTTCGGCAAGCCGCCCAGCAAGGGCGTCCACCCGGACGAGGCCGTGGCCATTGGCGCCGCGCTCTACGCGCACTCGCTCCAGGACGACACCAACCTGCGCATCCAGCTGTTGGACGTGATCCCCATGGCCATTGGCCTGGAGCGCGGCGACGGCGGCTTCCACGTCGTGTTCCCGCGCAACGCGTCCATCCCCAACGCCAAGCAGCTCCTGGCCACCACCAGCGTGGACAACCAGACGGAGCTGGCCATGCGCATCTACCAGGGCGACCACGACGTGGTGGCGCGCAACGACATGCTGGGCGAGTTCACCTTCTCCGGCATCCCGCCGTCCAAGGCCGGCACGGTGAACGTGGAGATCATCTTCGACGTGAACGTGGAGGGCATCCTCACCATGAAGGCGAAGGACCCCGTCTCCGGCCGCGAGATGAAGACCACCGTGCGCGTCACCCAGAACTGACGCCGGCAGGGCCCGCGCCCGGGGCTTCCCGGGCGCCAGAAACACCACGGCGCCCCTGCCAGTGAAGGCAAAGGGCGCCGGGTGGGAACACCGACCGCTTGGGGGAAACCTCAGGCGGTCTTCTTTTCCTTCTCCATGACGATCTGCGGAGGCTCGTGCTTGGTGATCACCTGCTCGGTGATCTTGCACTCCTTGACGCCCTCGCGGAACGGCACGTCGTACATGATCTCCAGCATCGCGTCCTCCATGATGGCGCGCAGGCCGCGCGCTCCGGAGTGACGGCGCATCGCCTCGCGGGCGATGGCGCGCAGCGCTTCCTTGGTGAAGGACAGCTTCACCTTCTCGATCTCGAACATCTTCTGGTACTGCTTCACCAGGGCGTTCTTCGGGATCGTGAGGATGGTGACGAGGTCATCCTCCTTCAGGTCGTTGAGCGTCGCGATCATCGGCAGACGGCCGATGAACTCCGGGATCATCCCGAACTTCATCAGGTCTTCCGGCTCCGTCATCGCCAGGAGCTCACCCACGCTGCGCTCTTCCTTGTGGGTGATCTTCGCGCCGAAGCCCAGGCCCTTCTCACCCACGCGGCGTTTGATGACGCCGTCGATGCCGTGGAAGGCACCGCCGCAGATGAAGAGGATGTTGGTCGTGTCGACCTGGACATACTCCTGCTGGTTGTACTTCTTGCCGCCGCGCGGGGTGACGTTGGCGCGGGTGCCTTCGATGATCTTCAGCAGCGCCTGCTGCACGCCCTCGCCGCCCACGTCGCGGGTGGCGCTGGGCATGTCACCCTTGCGCGCGATCTTGTCGATTTCGTCGATGTAGACGATGCCGCGCGCCGCCTTCTCCACGTCGTAGTCGGCGTTGTGGAGCAGGTTCTGGATGATGTTCTCCACGTCCTCGCCCACGTAGCCGGCCTCGGTGAGGCTGGTGGCATCCGCGATGGTGAACGGGACGTTGAGGAAGCGCGCCAGGGACTGGGCGAGCAGCGTCTTGCCGGAACCCGTGGGGCCGATGAGCAGGATGTTGCTCTTCTGCAGCTCCACGTCCTCGCCGGTGGGGCTCTTCACGCCAGGGCGCGGCCGGGCGGCGGGCTTCTTCTGGTAGATGCGCTTGTAGTGGTTGTAGACCGCGACCGAGAGGACCTTCTTCGCCTGGTCCTGACCGATGACGTAGTCGTCGAGGAACGCCTTGATCTCCAAGGGCGTGGGCAGGCTGACCTGGGGCTTGCCCTCCTCGCGTTCGTTCTCGTCCGCGATGATGTCGTTACACAGCTTGATGCACTCGTCGCAGATGTAGACCGTGGGTCCGGCGATGAGCTTCCGGACCTCGCGCTGCGACTTGCCGCAGAACGAGCAGGACAGGTTGACGTGGTGCTCCTTCTTCACTGCCGCCTCCGAGTTCGCCAGGCCCCGGTGCACCCGGAGCCTTCTCCGCCGACCACCGCACTCCACCACGCTCGAAACCGCCCACGTCTCAGACGGCTCCAGGCCCACCTGCTACAGGCCCTTGACCCACTATAGGGCCCTCCCCTCCAGGCAGGAAGCCCAGCGGAGGGGGCCGCTTCGCGGAGCGTTCAGCCCCGGTCAGGTCGGTGTTGGATAACAGCGACTCAGGCGTCCGTCACGCTCGACGCGAGCTCTTCGACATCATCCGCCAGGGCGGCCGCCCGCTCGGCGACAGCGTTCGGCACCCGACGGCTCCCCGCCAGCTCGGAGGCGAGCTTTCGCGCCAGCTGCGCCAGTTTCCGCACCTGGAGGCTCTCCGGGGGCGGCTCGGGCGGCGGACGGGGGAAGCGCTCGGTGAACTCCTTCTTGAGTTCCGTGGGCGACTTCTCCGGGCTCCAGATGCTGTCGCGCAGCGACTTGTACTCGGTGGGTGACAGTTGCCCCCGCTCCTCGGCGTCGGCCAGGACTTCCACCACCTCGAAGGCCGGGGCCTTCTCGGGGAATTCCTGCTGCTGGAGTTCTTCGGGGGCTTCGTGCTTGGCCAGGAAGCTGAACGAGCGCGTGAGCTTCAGCGCCGTCTGCTTCTTGATGTGCAGCTCCTTGAGGCAATAGGCCTCGAAGGTGGCGTGGCCCCACTCCTCGTACTTGGCCTCGTCCCGGACCTGGACGAGCAGCTTGCCCAGCTCCGCCCAGGTGGACTTGAACTTCTTGGCGGCCACCAGGACGGTGTGGCGGAACGTCCCCGGGGGGACGCTCAGGGCCTTCTTCGAGATCTCGACTTCGGCGACGGATGCGGCGGACATGCCCTTTCTATCGGGCACGTCCGGGGGGTGGGCAAGAAAGTCACCCTACCCGCGCTTGCCGATGTTGAACGACAGCCCCACGGTCGCGCGCTCTCCGTCGTAGGACTTGAAGGGCCACTTCTTCAGCTCCGTGAAGAGGCAGTCGTAGAGCGGGCCCTGCTTGAACTGGGGGTTGTCCACCCACAGCTTCGCCACGCGGCCGTCGTTGCCGATGACGAACTCCATTGGAATCTTCGCGGCCAGGCCCGGCGTGCGCTCGGCCTCCTCCTTGAAGCAGCGGAAGAGCGTGGCCCGGTTGCCGGACACGACGCGGTTGATGGCGCTCTGGTCGAACTGCTGGGCCATCTCCAGGCCGTCGGGATCCGTGGAGACACTGCCCGTGCGGGGCGGACGGCTGGTGGCGCTGGCCACGGCGGTGCCCGCCGGCTTCGCTGACGTCCCGGTGCTGGTGCCAGTGCCCGTGCCGGGGGCGCGGTCCGGACGGCGCGGGTCGTTGGAGGGATAGGCGAACAGGTCCTCGTCCCCGGCGCGCGACTGGGCCAGCCGGATGGTGGGCGGATCCATGGTGATGCCGTCGCCCTCCTCCTCCGCGCCGAACCAGCCGTACACCGCCGCGTTGCGCGCGATGTACCAGCCCGCGACGCCCAAGAGCAGCGCCACGCCCGCGGCGACCCCGCCCAGCACCTTCACGCGGCGCTGATTCTTCGCCTGCTCGACGAGCATCGTCGCGGCGACGCGGCCCTGGGCCTCGAAGCGCGCGATGTGCACCTGGAAGGCGGCGGTGTCCCGCAGCGAGCGGAAGTCCCGCTCGCCCGCGGGCGCCACCGGGCTGTCCGGGGTCAGTTCCCCCGCATAGAGCTTTTCAACCACCTGGGACGCGATGATGGGCCCCAGCACCAGGTCGCCCTGGCGGAAAAGCCACTGCACATCACTGTCCACCGCGAGTTCTTGTTGTCCGGCCAGCATTCGCGCGGGAGTATCGTGTGTCTGCCCGCGCCATCGCAACGCCATGGCCAAGACTCCTCCCCGACGAATTCCCGCCGTACTGTGGACTTGGTACCGCGGTGGAAACTTCCGCGGCTTCCAGCGCCAGGTGGAGGGTCCGACCGTCCAGGATGCCCTGGAGGACGCCCTTGCCAGGGCCGGTTCGCCCGCGAC
This sequence comes from Corallococcus praedator, assembly GCF_003612125.1. Taxonomy (GTDB): domain Bacteria; phylum Myxococcota; class Myxococcia; order Myxococcales; family Myxococcaceae; genus Corallococcus; species Corallococcus praedator. The sequence continues at coordinate 7,790 of NZ_RAWI01000143.1, read as the reverse complement.
GGTGATGCCGTCGGGTCGCACGGACCGGGGGGTCCACGCCCGGATGCAGGTCATCAGCCTGCGCCTGGACGAGGACGTGCCCCCGGAGGAGCTGCCCCGGAGGCTCGCGCCCTTCCTGTCCCCGGACGTGGGCCTGTGCGTGGCGAAGCGGCCGCCGGGGTCCTTCCATGCGCAGTGGAGCGCGAGCGGGAAGGTGTACCGGTACCGGCTGACGCTGGGCGCGCCACCGTCGGAGGCGTGGCGGCCGCATGCGCTGGACGTGGCGGCGGACGGGACACTCCAGGGCGGGCGCGCGGTGACGCCGGAGCGGCTGGAGGCCCTGCTTGAGCGCGCCGTGGGCGCGCGGGACTTCACCGCGTTCCACGAGCGCTCCAGCCCCCAGAAGGCGCGCACCCTGGCCTCCGCCACCCTGCGCGAGCGGGGCGGTGGGCTGTACGAGGCATGCCTGGAGGGAGATGGCTTCGCGCGCTACCAGGTGCGGTACCTGGTGGGCAGCGCGCTGAAGGTGGCCGCAGGGCTCCTGTCCGAGGAGCAATGGCACGCGGCGTTGGATGCGGGCACGTCCCTGGCCGGCTTCAAGGCCCCGGCGCATGGGCTGGTGCTGTGGGAGGTCCGCTATCCTTCCGCGGTGGACCCTTTCGGGCCCGGCGAGCGCCTCCATCCGCCCGGTCTGCCCGACTCGCCTCCCTTCACGTAGAGGGACGCCGGGCTGAAGCGCAGCGCTTTTCAGTCCACGAAGCGCGCTTCGTACTTCGCCAGCAGGTCCGAGATGGCCTCCCGCAGGTACTCGCTCTGACGGATGCGCGTGGCGCGCGACAGCTCCTTCAGGGCATCGAGCTTCTCGCGGTTGAGACGAAACACGACCGAGGTGAGGCGGGGATTCATGTCCAAGTGCGCGACCTCCTACAGATGCGCACACCATCTCACAGAGTCGGACATCCGCAAGAATTTCTCACGAAGCCGAGCCCACCGGGATGATCCACTGAAGCCCGGTGAAGACCTCGGTGTCCGCGCGCAGTCCGGAGCCGAACCCGAAGGTGAATCCGAGCCCGCCGTACAGCGCGAAATGATCCGAGAGGGTGTGTCTGGCGCCGAACCCTATGCGAGGCCCCAGCCACGGCCCAGAAATCGGACGCACGGACGCGCCGAGATCAAAAAAGGTCTGCCAGGACTCGGATCCGAAGACGCTGCGGTAGCCGCCGATCAGCGCCAGTTCCTCGCCCGGGCCACCGCCGCTGCTGCCCCGCACGAGGAGGAACACCTCGTCCTGGTCGTAGCCGACGGTGAGGCCCACGCCGAGATCGAGCTGCGCGGCGAGGCCGGACGCGGTGGCGCGGCCGCTGATCCGCTCCGTGTACGTAGCGCCGGGCCCCGCCATGAGGATCAGCGAGCGGCGGTGCGCGTACGGGCCGTCGTCCACGTATTCGGCGGCGACGGCGGGCGCGGCCCCCAGGATCAGCAAGAGGCCGGGAACGCGGATCAGGAAGGACGGAAGGCGGAGGGCCTTCACCCCACCACCGGGAGCGGGAAGCCCTCGGCCCTACCCTGCCCCGCCGGCTGGGGGGTGATGCCGGCGGCCTCGTTGAGCCGGCCGGAGCGGAAGGGCTCCAGATCCAACGCCACGAACTTGAAGCCCAGCGACTTGAAGGCGCCGTTGATCCGCTCGCGCACGGCGGCCTCGAAGAAGCGCGGATATTCCGCGGCGTCCAGTTCGATGCGCGCCACGTCCTGGTGGTAGCGCACGCGGAACTGCCGGAAGCCCAGGGTGCGCAGCTCCGACTCCGCGGCGGCGATCTGCAGGAGCCGGTCGCGCGTCACCGACGTGCCGTAGGGGATGCGCGACGCCAGGCACGCCATCTGCGGCTTGTCCCAGGTGGGCAGGCCCAGCGCGCGGCTCCAGGCGCGAATTTCATCCTTGGTCAGCCCGGCCTGGGCCAGGGGCGACACGACCTTGTGCTCCTTGGCAGCCTTGTGGCCGGGGCGGTGATCCTTGAAGTCGTCCGCGTTGAAGCCGTCCAGCACCACCGACAGGCCCAGCTCCGCGCGCTTCGCCTCACAGAGGTCGTACAGCTCCGTCTTGCAGAAGTAGCAGCGGTTGGTGGGGTTGGCGGCGTAGTTGGGGTTCGCCAGCTCGTTGCTGGAGACGACGACGTGCCGGGCGCCCAGCCGTCCCGCCAGCTCGCGCGCCTCCTGCTCCTCCTCCGGGGCGACGGAGGCGGACAGCGCGGTGAGGGCCAGGGCGCGCTCGCCCAGCACCTCCACCGCGACCTTGAGGACGAAGGTGGAGTCCACGCCGCCGGAGAAGGCCACCAGGGCGCTGCCATGCGCGCGCAGGGATTCACGCATCGCCTCCAGCTTGGGGCGGGACGCGTCACACAGGGCCTGGATCTGCTCGGGGCTCAGCATGGGGCAACTCCTAAAACGGAAGGGCCCCGGATTGCACGCGCATCGCGCACGCACCCCGGAGCCCTTCACGAAAGAACGACGGATTCGACGATTACTTGGCCTTGCGCTTGGCGGCCTTCTTCGCGGCCGGGGCCGGCTTGCCCACGCGGGCGGCGCGGGTGGCCGGACGCGCCTTGGCGCCCTTGGAACCCTTGTCCGCCTTGGGGGCCGCCACCTTCGCCGTCTTGGCGCCCTTGGCACCCACCATGCGAACCGGAGGATCCTCTTCGTCCTCGTCGCGGCGGGCCTTCTTGGGCAGCGGGTTGGCCTTCATCTTCTTGCCGGTGATCGTCTTCAGCTCGTCCGTGGACATCAGGCCGAGGTCCAGGAGCGCCTGGAAGATCTTCGCCGCGCCGTCCTCCACCGACTCCGTGTCGGAGTAGATGGTGACTTCCGGCGAGTTGGGCGGCTCGTACGGCTCCGTGATGCCGATGAAGTTCGGGATTTCGCCGTTGAGCGCCTTCTTGTAGCGGCCGGTGGTGTCGCGCTCGATGAGCTTCTCCGTGGGGCAGTCGACGTAGACCTCCACGTACTTGCCCACCGCGCGGCGCACCTCCTCGCGGCTCGACTTGTAGGGGCTCACGCAGGGAACCAGCGCCGCCACGCCATTGCGGCTCAGCAGGTTGGCCACGAAGCCCAGACGGCGGACCACCGTGTTGCGCTCATCCTTGGAATCGCCGATGCCCGCCCACAGGTCGTTCTGGAGATCGCCCTCGTCGAGGACCTCCACGTTGCGCCCGACCTGCCGGAGGCGGGCCGCGATGTAGGCAGCCGTGGTGCTCTTTCCGGTCCCGGACATGCCGGTCAGCCAGAGGGTAAAGCCAGTGTTGGTGGCCATAAGGGTTCAAACTCCCTGCGTCCGGAGCGCTTCTTGCACGCGGCATGGGACGCGGCAGATCCAATCGACCGCCGCTTTATAGACGAAAACCCACTGACTTGACAATTCGGACCCACCTTTCCGCAGGTGGGGGTTCCAAGCGATCAAGTGCCCGCCCTTACAAGGGTTTTTCAAACCTGAAATCCGGCAGTGGGAGCGGAACTCCCTGAAAGTCGCCATCCATCCACTGAGAGGATGAGGCAGAGGCCGCCCTGCCGCCGTGGATGGAGATCACCTCATACGACACACCCGGCAGAAGTAGGATGCCTCCTGGAGCGGCCTGACGGCGGTCCTCGGCGGAGAAGGTGGCGGCGGTTTCGATGTGGGAGTGGAAGACGCTGACCAGGATCTCCCGCCGGGCTTCCGCCTCCAGACAGACCTGGAGCCACGCGTCCGGGGCGAAGGCGTAGGCGATGCGCGGGGTGGGAGACGCGTTGGGCAGCGGCACGACGCGCCAGGGGCCGTCCTCCCCCTCCCCTTTCAGGATCACGCCGCAGCCCTCGAAGGGCCACGCGGCCTCCAGGTGGTGGAGCATCCGGGCGAGGACTTCCGGCGGGAAGGCGGGGCCTCGCATGGTGGATCAGGGCTTCGCGGCCTTGCAGCGCGAGCACTGGTGCGGTTCCAGGTCCGCCACCGCGCCCGGGGCGCTCAACCACCGGCCGCCCAGCGATGGACCCATGCCCAGCCGCAACCGCTGGAACACCAGCGCGCCCAGGGCCCCCAGGGCCACGCCCAGGGCCCCGTCCGGCGGCGTCCCCAGGTGGCGCACCGTTTCGCCAAAGCACCAGACGCACCCGTCCGCGCCCCGGAACACCACCGCGCCGCGCGCGCCATCCCCACCCAGGGCGACCCAAGGGGCCTCGCCGCTCCACGCCGCGGGCAGCTCCGCGAGCAGGCCGCCCCCGGGCGTGCCCGCCGCGTCCGGGTTCACCTCCGGAACCACCTGCGCCAGCATCTCCGCCACCGGCCGGCCCACGTCGTGCGCCGTGGCGAGGAACCCCGGCGACCAGGGCCCCATCGTCAGCCCGCCCACGCCCGTCACCGGCGTGCCGCCTCCCGCGAGGTACGCCGTCGCGGTGAGGCCGGACGCGCCCAGGCCGTCCACCCGCGCGCCGCCCGACAGCAGGGCCTCCTGGCCGCGCCCGCCCACCTCCCGCAGGAGGATCTGCCGGGAGTAGCGCAGGATCTGATCCTCACGCAGCGCCATGTCCGCTCAGCCTCCCGCCATGGCCGGGATGAGGGTGATCCGGTCCGCGTCCTTCACCGGCGTGTCCAGCGACTGGAGCGCGCGCACGTCCTCGTCGTTGAGGAAGATGTTCACGTACCGGCGCACCGCCCCGCGCTCGTCGAAGAGCCGGGCGCTCATGCCGGGGTAGCGCGCGTCCAGGTCGCGCAGCACCTCGCCCACGGTGGCGCCGGTGGCCTGCACCTCGGCCTGGTTGCGCGTCAGGGTGCGCATGGGTGTGGGAATCCGAATCGTCGCCATGATCACTTTCCGTGCTTTCGCACCAACAGCCGGTGGGTGCCATCGCCGCGCGGCTCCAGCAACACCACCTCGTGGCCTTCGTCGATAGCGCTGCGGGGCACGTTCTTCAGGGGCTCCTCGCCCTTGAGGAACACCTCCAGCAGCGCGCCTCCCGGCAGCGATTCCAGCTTCAGCTTGGTGCGCACGTAGGTCATCGGACACACCTCGCGGGTGATGTCCAACGTCGCCGTCACGTCGGGCATGAGGTGTCCTCCTGGGACGAAGGGAATGGGGGCAGCGACTGGATGCCGCACCCCGGGCAGTCCGGCGCGCGCGTCACCTTCACCGTGCGCCCCTCCAGCGTCGCGCCGTCGAGCACGTGCAGCGTGGCCTCGCCGCGCGTCCGGCCCGCCGCGCCCGCCAGCAGCTCCAGCGCGAGCAGCGCCTGCACCGCGCCGATGAGCCCCGCCATCGAGCCCAGCACGCCCGCCTGCGCGCACGTGGGCACCGCGTCCGCCGGGGGCATGTCCTCGTAGAGACAGCGCAGGCACGGCCCGCCTGGATCGATGCGCAGGGCCTGCCCCTGCATGCGCAGCACGCCGCCGTACACCAGCGGCACGCCGGTGAGCACCGCCACGTCCGACAGGAAGAACTTGGTGGCCACCCCGTCCGTGGCGTCCACCACCAGGTCGTGCGCGCGGAAGAGCGCCTCCGCGTTGTTCGCGTCCAGCCGTTCGGGCAGGGCCTCCACGCTCAAGGCGGGAAAGGCGCGCAGCAGGCCGGCGGCGGCGGATTCGGCCTTGAAGCGGCCCACGTCCCCGGTGCGGTGCCACAGCTGGCGGTGCAGGTTCGTCACGTCCACCCGGTCCGGATCCACCAGGGTCAGGTGGCCCACGCCGCCCTGCGCGAGCGCCAGCGACGCCGGACAGCCCAGGCCGCCCGCCCCCACCACCAGCACGCGGGAGCGCTCGATGCGGGTGGCGTGGGGAATGCGAGCGTGGTGGTCGGTATCGGGATGGCCGTGCATGGGACTGGTGCTCCGCGAGGATCGAACGAATATGGTGCGGCGACTCCACGTCCTGTCTCCGGGACGTTCCCGAAGCCTTCACACCCGTTGTCGCCACCGCCGCCATCGCAAGCGGCCCTCACTTGCCAGGACATATGAAAAACCTGACCGGCGCGCTCGTGTTTTCCACCCTCCTGTCCCTGGCTGTCGGCTGCCACAAGAACACCGGCGAGAGCCCGGACGCCGCCACCCAGACGGGCACCGTCCGAGAGGAGCTCAAGTCGGGCTCCCCCGAGAACGGCGCCCAGCCCACCGCCGAGGCCGGGACGCCCGACTCCGGCGCCACCTCCGCCTCCAGCTTCGACTCGGGCGCCAGCGACCGGCTGGCCCTGGAGTCCTGCGTGGACAGCTGGCTCAAGTCCCACAAGCTGGACCGCTACGGCAGCAAGGCGGGCACCATGTACGCGGGCGGCACGCCCCTGTTCGACGAGCGCACCGGGGAGAGCCGCGACCGCCTGGAGTTCGTCTTCAAGCAGCAGCCGGAAGCGAAGGCGGCGTGCGTGGACGCGGGCGCCGGAAAGTAGCGCCCGCTCAAGTCCCTCGCCCGGCAGGGAGCCAATCGTTTGGCTCCGGGAATTCCGCTCCCTGGGGAACGTCCCGTAAGCTGCCGGGCGCATGGACAGCGAGCTGAGAGACGGCGAGCAGCACCCGGCCCACGACCTGCGGGCCCGCGTCCGCGCCGTCCTGGAGCGCCGCAACCTCACGGACAACGTGTCCGCGGAGCAGGCGGCCGCCTCCTGGGAGCAGGACCGCTTCGTCGCCAGGGCCCGCGCCCTCTTCTACGCGCGGATGATGTTCCTCACCCTGGGCCTGCTCATCCTCGCGGTGCCCGCGTGGAGCGGCTACTTCGGCTTCAGCGGCCCCATCTCCTTCGTGGGCTACTTCGCGATGCTGCTCTACAGCGTCGCGAACCTGCTCGTCATCGACCACCCGAAGGCGGGCCGGTGGGTGACGTACCTCACGCTCTGCTTCGACCTGCTCATCACCGTGGTGCTCATCGCCCGGCCCCAGGTGGGCGGCGGCCTCCAGAGCCCGCTGCTGGCGACGCAGCTGCTGTTCACCACGCTCTTCGCCATCCTCTTCCCCAAGCCGCTGGCGATCCTCCCGCCGCTCTTGGCGCTGCCCGTCACCACGCGGCTGGATCTGCTGTTGGACCGGTCCGTGACGGCGGTGGAGCTGCTCACGCTGCTCTGGTACCTGGGCCTCAACTTCATCATCGTCTACGTGCTCGTGTACCTGAACGAGCGCGAGGCCACCGCGCACCGCGAGGTGGTCTCCCTGCAGGGCGACTTGAAGGAGCTGGCCGTGGTGGAGGAGCGCAACCGGCTGGCGCGGGAGATCCACGACGGCCTGGGCGCTTCCCTGTCCTCCATGATCATCCAGGCCGAGTACATCCTGAACATGGCGATGGCGCGCGAGGACGACGGGCTGCGCTCGGAGATCCGCGAGATGAAGGCCACCGCGGAGGAGTCCATCGAGGAGCTGCGCCGCAACCTGCGGATGATGCGCGACGACTTCGAGCTGGCGCAGGGCCTGGAGGACTACGTCAAGACGTTCCGCGACCGCACCGGCCAGGAGATCCGCTTCGAGCGCACGGGCCTGACGCGCAAGCTGCCTCCGGACGCGCAGCTGGCCCTGTTCCGCATCCTCCAGGAGTGCCTGTCCAACGCGGCGAAGCACGCCGAGGCCAAGGAGGTCCAGGTGCGCCTGGACTTCAGCGCCGAGGGCGTGCACCTGGTGGTGCGCGACAACGGCAAGGGCTTCGACCCGGGCCGCACGCCGCGCGGACACTACGGCCTGCTCAACATGCGTGAGCGGGCGATGAAGCTCGGTGGTTCCATCGTGGTGGACTCGGCGCCCGGCGCTGGCGCCCAGGTGGCCTTTTCCCTTCCCTGTCTTTCAGCCTGAAGCACCCGGAGCCCCGCCCCGTGGACCCG
>NZ_RAWI01001437.1 GCF_003612125.1 Corallococcus praedator | reverse complement strand
GCTTTAATCGATCCAAAATTACGTAGTGAAATTAACGAAAGGAAGTGAGGCATATGGTAAAACTTACAACAAAGATAGCTTCCTTAAAACTATTCGCAAGTTATGCTATAGCAACTTATATTTTAGTTATATTAACGAGTGCATTAAATCTTTTTAAAGGTTATGTGGCCGATACGTTCTATATTGCTGAAACATTGCTAATCATTTTAACCATCATTTTAATTATCATTTTAACAACGGAACAAACATGGAAGCATCATGACCTATGGCGACGTATCGTCGAAGTGTTGTTATTGTTGATGGCATTAACAGGCAACGTGTTTACATTATTAATGTTTGTAAGTATTAGACGTTACCAACGTACATCGCAAATACATAGTTATAACG
>NZ_RAWI01001436.1 GCF_003612125.1 Corallococcus praedator | reverse complement strand
AATAAATAGCTTTGCATCTGGTTTGTTCGTACTGATTGCATTCGCTATTTCTTTTAATAACGATGTTTTACCTGCTTTAGGTGGCGCCACTATTAAACCACGTTGACCTAAACCAATCGGTGTTACTAAATCCATGATACGCGTTGAATAATTTTGTGTTTCTGTCTCTAATTTAATACGCTCATCTGGATAAAGTGGTGTCAAAGCTTGGAAATGCGGTCGTTTCTTCACTTCTTCTGCGTTATGGTCATTGACAAAGTCAACTTGTAATAAGCCATAATATTTTTCGTTATCTTTAGGTTTTCTAACTTTCCCAGTTACTTTATCCCCACGTTTAATTTCAAAACGACGAATTTGGCTAGCAGATATATAAATATCTTTTTCCCC
>NZ_RAWI01001435.1 GCF_003612125.1 Corallococcus praedator | reverse complement strand
GGTTGATCCCTGGACGACTGCGGCAATGACCAACGCGATCGCAGATCCGACAGAATCCGCGAATGTTGCTTTGCCAGCGTCTACCGCAGAACTTGATGCTTCCAGCTTTGCGACTGAACTGCCGGATACGCTGCTGACGGCTCCAGAAATTCCGCCCGTTATGGCATCGATCGACGAGCCGGAAGTCATTATCCTTGAATCGCTGCCGATCGAATCGGTAGGCGATATCGACGCCCTGATGGTCGAGCCAGAACCGATCATCGAGCCGATCGACGAACCCAGTCCGCCCGACTCGGATGTCGTGGTGATGCCTGCTGAAGCGATCGACGCGCCCACTGCGCCGGATGCCGAGCTGACGCTGGATGAAACCTCGATGCTCGATGCGAT
>NZ_RAWI01001434.1 GCF_003612125.1 Corallococcus praedator | reverse complement strand
CCTCGCCGCCCGCGGCCGGGCCGACGCGGAGCGCACGGTGATCCGCGGCGGCTCGGCGGGCGGGTTCACGGTGCTGTCCGCGCTGGCCCGCCCGGACACGCCGTTCGCGGCGGGGGCCGACCTGTTCGGCGTCACCGACCTGGAGGCGCTGGCCCGCGACACGCACAAGTTCGAGAGCCGCTACCTCGACCGGCTCGTCGGCCCGTACCCCGAGGCGCGGGAGGTGTACGTGGCGCGCTCGCCGATCACGCACGTCGACGAGCTGCGCCGTCCGCTGATCGTGCTCCAGGGCAGCGAGGACGAGGTCGTTCCGCCGAACCAGTCGGAGATGATCGTCGACGCGCTGCGGGCCAAGGGTGTGCCGGTGGCGTACCTGCTGTTCGAGGG
>NZ_RAWI01001433.1 GCF_003612125.1 Corallococcus praedator | reverse complement strand
CGATATCGCGAAAGGGCTGATCGATGAGGGCTTCCACCCGATGACGGTCTACTTCCCGCTCGTCGTCCACGGCGCGATGCTGATCGAGCCCACCGAGACCGAAAGCAAGGCCGCGCTCGATCAGTTCATCGGCGCGCTGCGGAACGTTGCCGAACGCGCCAAGGCGGGCGATGCCGCACTCAAATCGGCGCCGCATATGGCACCGCGCCGCCGCCTCGACGAAACGCTGGCGGCGCGCAAGCCGGTGCTCGTCCACCCGCGTGGCTGATCGGCCGCGCTACGGCTGTATCGAGGCGGGCGGGACCAAGTTCGTCCTCGGCGTGGCCAGCGGCCCGGATGACATCATCGCGACGACCAGGGTCGAGACGACGACGCCTGCTGTGACAC
>NZ_RAWI01001432.1 GCF_003612125.1 Corallococcus praedator | reverse complement strand
GCGTGCCACCGGTGGGCAATCCGGGCGATTACGCCGTGATAGAACAGCGCCCGGCCAAACAGAAGCGGATCATGATTTTCGTAGTAGGCTTCGGCAGACTCGATCAAGGTGCGCGCCTGATCCAGTGTTTCCGGCGCGGCGTTCCCGCTCTGGCAGGCCGCCGCTACATACAGCAGTGCCGCGCGCCAGTAATACGGCGCAACATCGCTTTCGTGCTGCCCGGCACGGACGCGCGCCATGACCCACTGCGCCCACTTCAGGCGGTAGGGCGACTCCATGAAGGCGTGCAGGCTGACGTCCATCAGTTCGGCCAGTTCCATCCCCTGTTTATAGCGCTGTGCGGCGAAAAAATATTCCAGACTGGCTTTGATATTTGTGACATTGTGC
>NZ_RAWI01001431.1 GCF_003612125.1 Corallococcus praedator | reverse complement strand
CTCTAAACGAGTCGGCACTGCTTAAACCTAATGCATCTTGAAAATCTGACACTGACATAGGTTCATATTCAGGTTGATTAATAATCTCTTCTATAGATTGCTTTAAATTCATTATGCCCCTCCTTTCTAATGTTAAAATCTCTTTTTATTCTGACCAGTCTAATGACTCTAAAAATTGATAAATATCTTCAAATACTTGTTCTTTCTCTTTATCAATCGTAATAACATGTCCAGATTCACTGTACCACTTGATATTTTTGTCATCAGAATCTACATGGTCATATATATAATTTGCGGATTGTGGATCAATCATATTGTCGTTTTCTGCTTGAATCACTAAAATAGGATACAACACTTCATCAACTTGCTCTTTAATCGTATCTAATG
>NZ_RAWI01001430.1 GCF_003612125.1 Corallococcus praedator | reverse complement strand
GCGCCGATTATCCCGGTGCCAACAATGCCCGGCGCATCACGTTCGAATATGTGATGCTGAAGGACAAGAACGACAGTGATGCCGAGGCGCATGAGCTCGTCCGGCTGATCCGCAAGTACAAGCTGCCGGCCAAGGTCAATCTAATCCCGTTCAATCCCTGGCCCGGCGCGCCCTACGACACCTCGACGCCGGAGCGCGTGCGGGCGTTTTCGAACATCGTCTTCGAGGCGGGCATCTCGGCACCCGTGCGCACCCCGCGCGGCCGCGACATCGATGCGGCATGCGGCCAACTCAAGACCGCCAGCGAGAAAAAGAGCCGCGCCGAACTCGATCGGCAAGCCGAGGAAAAGCTCGCCGCGCTCGGTTAGCTGATGCGGAACGTATAGG
>NZ_RAWI01001429.1 GCF_003612125.1 Corallococcus praedator | reverse complement strand
CACCCCAACTCAAGCGGAATAATTCGTTTTTGCTGAGATAGGTCAGTACGCTTTCGGTAGGCATTTCAGTAATCGTGCGCGTCCCGAAAAACGGCGGAGTCGGAATATTCGTAGCGGGTTTCACGCTTGAAACGCCTGTTTTGCCGCTGCGACGTGGGGATGGCGGCTTACCCAGTTCTTCCTGTGCCTCGGTAATAATCCGATCCAGAAACAGCGGACGGTTGGTATCGTTGACCAACTGTTCCATCGTATCCAGCCCCTCGAAGGCGTCCTTGCAGTAGAACACGCCGGGTTCGTAGGGTAGTCCGCCATCTTCCAGAAATAGAATCCGCCGCCCAAAACGCCGATTGATAGCCGCGCCGCCGATCAACACCGGATATTGCAGCC
>NZ_RAWI01001428.1 GCF_003612125.1 Corallococcus praedator | reverse complement strand
AGCCAATATTCTGGATATCCGGACTATAGTGATCCAAGCAATATCCGTATGTCTGCGGGTATCGCATTACAATGGATGTCCCCATTGGGGCCGTTGGTGTTCTCCTACGCCCAGCCGTTCAAAAAGTACGATGGAGACAAGGCAGAACAGTTCCAGTTTAACATCGGTAAAACCTGGTAAGTGTTCTCCACAAAGGAATGTAGTGGTAGTGTAGCGATGACTTTAGGCGATCAATATAAGATCGCCGGGCCACGCAAAGAACTGCACCCTCCGGTGCAAATGGGATGGTAAGGAGTTTATTGTGAAAAAGTGGTTATTAGCTGCAGGTCTCGGTTTAGCACTGGCAACTTCTGCTCAGGCGGCTGACAAAATTGCAATCGTCAATAT
>NZ_RAWI01000142.1 GCF_003612125.1 Corallococcus praedator | reverse complement strand
TCCCACGCCTCTCCGCCCTGTTCCATCCCGCCTCCCTCCACGTGCCGGGGAAAGAGCAAGGCGTGTGCCCTGGCCTCCCACTCCTGCGGATAGGGTGAGGCCCGTCCAGACCCGCGCGAAGGGGCCCGGACCCGGGACGGACAGCGGTGCTCCAACCGCACTCTCGGCGCGCGAGGAGACGGGGGCTGGAGGTGCCTGACCGCTAGAAGCGGGAGATGGCGAAGAAGCCCTTGATCTTGTCGTTCGTCTCGCGAAGCCGCTCGCTCAGCGTGCGGACGAACGTCCAGAGGAGCACGTAGGCCAGGTCCTTGTCCGTGAACATGAGCTGGTCCAGCTTCGCCCGCTCGATGACCCACACCGTGCAGCCACTGTGGGCGATGGCGTCCGCGGAGCGGGGTGAATCCTCGATGACCGCCATCTCCCCGAAATACTGGCCGGGTTCGAGGATGGCGAGCGCCTCTTCCCCGATGCCCGGCACGGATTTGGAAATGCGCACCTTGCCGTCGGTGAGGATGAACATGTCCTGACCGGTGTCTCCCTCGCGGAAGACGAAGTCGCCGGCGGTGTAGGTCCGGGACCGGGCAATCTGGGCGACCTTGGCGAGCTGGCCCTGGGTCAAACCCTCGAAGAGCGCAACCTTCTTGAGGACAGCGGCATCCATGGGGTCCAGGTACGTATCATGGCCTGGAGTACGGCGTCTGGTACCGTCCGGGCCCGAAAACGCATCAGCGCAGGAGGCGCCGTGTCGCAGGACAAGATTCAGAAGGTCACCATCATCGGTTCAGGCCCCGCGGGCTACACGGCCGCCATCTACGCGGCGCGCGCCAACCTGGAGCCCGTGGTGTTCGCCGGTGGCCCCACCCTGGAGCACCCCCAGCGCGTGCCGGGCGGCCAGCTCATGGTCACCACCGACGTGGAGAACTACCCCGGCTTCGCGGAGCCCATCACCGGCCCGGAGCTGATGGAGCGCTTCCAGAAGCAGGCGGAGCGCTTCGGCACCGCGCTGCACATGGAGAACATCACCAAGGTGGACTTCTCCCAGCGGCCCTTCCTGCTGGAGAGCGAGAGCGGCATGCAGGTGCGCTCGGAGACGGTCATCATCTCCACGGGCGCCACCGCCAAGTGGCTCAACGTCAAGGGCGAGGACACCTACAAGAACCGCGGCGTGTCCGCGTGCGCCACCTGCGACGGCGCCTTCTACAAGAAGCAGGACGTGCTGGTGGTGGGCGGCGGCGACACGGCCATGGAAGAGGCCACGTACCTGGCGAAGATCGTCAACCACGTCACGCTCATCCACCGCCGTGACTCCCTGCGCGCCTCCAAGGTGATGCAGGAGCGCGCGCTCAACAACCCGAAGATCTCCTTCCTGTGGAACTCCGCGGTGGAAGAGGTGGTGGGCAACAACAAGGGGATGACGGGCGCCGTCGTGCGCAACCTGAAGACGAACGACAGCCAGCTCGTCACCGCGACGGGTCTGTTCGTCGCCATCGGCCACACGCCGAACACGGAGCTGTTCCAGGGCATCCTGGAGACGCACCAGGGCGGCTACCTGAAGACGATTCCCGGCAGCACCCGCACCAACATCCCCGGCGTCTTCGCCTGCGGTGACGTGCAGGACAGCTACTACCGCCAGGCCATCACCGCCGCGGGCACGGGCTGCATGGCCGCCATCGACGCGGAGCGCTGGCTCATCGAGCAGGGCGAGTAGTTCCTCCAAGGCCTCCGCCTTCCAGCGAGAAGACACGTCCATGAGCACGAAGCAGAAGACGGTGGCGGTGCACGCGGGCTCCCGGCTCACCGGGAGCAAGGCGGTGCCCGTCATGCCGCCCATCTTCCCGGCGGCGGTGAACTGGTTCGACAGCAGCGATGACCTGTCGGACGCGCTGGACGGCAAGGACTACGCCTACGCCCGCATCAGCGCGCCCAACGCGGCGCTGCTGGAGGAGGCGGTGGCGGCGCTGGAAGGGGCGGAGGCGTGCGTCGCGTACGCCTCCGGCATGGCCGCGCTGCGCTCGCTCTTCGACGCGCAGCCGTGGAAGGCCGGGGACGTGCTGGTGATGCCGACGGATGGCTACGGCGTCACCCGCTTCCTCTACAAGAACCTCTGCGCCCGCTGGGGCGTGGAGCTGCGGCCGCTGAACCAGACGGATCCGGAGGCACCCGCGCGCATCCGCGAGTGGCGTCCGCGCATGGTCCTGGCGGAGAGCATCTCCAATCCGCTGCTGCGCGTGCCGGACATCCGGGCGCTGGCCCAGGCGTGCCGCGACGCGGGCAGCGTGTTCGCGGTGGACGCGACCTTCCCGTCGCCCTTCGGGCAACGCGCGCTGGAACTGGGCGCGGACTACTCGGTGCAGTCCACCAGCAAGTGGCTCAACGGCCACAGCGACGCGCTGGGCGGCACGGTGAGCGGCACGAAGGCGCGGATGGACCCCTTGCGTTCGGCGCGCATCCTGTCCGGGGACGTGCTGGGCCCCTTCGAGGCATGGCTCACGCTGCGCGGCCTGCGCACGCTGCCCGTCCGCATGAAGGCCCACAACGAGCACGCCGCTCATGTGGCGAAGCGGCTGTCGGATTCGCCGCTGCTGGAGCGGGTCATCTACCCGGGCCTGCCGTCCCATCCGGACCACGCGGTGGCGGGCCGGGTGCTGGAGGGCGGCTTCGGGCCCATGGTGGCGTTTGAGATCCGGGGCGCGGGGCAGAAGGAGGGCGACCGGTTCCTGGAGGCGCTGCGGGTGTGCAAGCCCGGGCCGTCGCTGGGGGACGTGGGCACGCTGGTGATGCACGCGGCCAGCGCCAGTGCGCGCCGGATGACGCCCGAGGAGCGCGCCCAGGCGGGCATCCGCGACAGCCTCATCCGCGTGTCCGTGGGGCTGGAGGATCCGGACGATGTGGCGGACGACCTGCTCGCCGCCGTGGCGAAGGGGGCCGGCCGGTGAAGATGGTGGATGTCGGTGACAAGCCGAAGACGGAGCGCGTGGCGGTGGCCACGGCGCGCCTGCGGATGCTGCCCGCGACGCGCGAGCGCATCCTCGCGGGGAAGGTGGAGAAGGGGGACGTGCTCGCGGCGGCGCGGCTCGCGGGCATCATGGCCGCCAAGCGCACCCCGGACTTCGTGCCCCTGTGCCACCCCATCGCGCTCGCGGGAGTGGAGGTGACGCTCACGCCCGTGGACGAAGGGCTGGACGTGCGCGTGCGGGTGAAGACGGTGGACCGCACGGGCGTGGAGATGGAGGCGCTCACGGCCGCGTGCGCGGCGGCGCTCACCGTCTATGACATGTGCAAGAGCGTGGACCGGGGCATGGTCATCGAGGCCGTGCAGTTGGACCACAAGTCCGGGGGCCGCTCGGGCACGTGGGAGCGCGAGGCGGAAGCCGCTCCGGTGAAGAAGCCCGCCGCCCCGAAGTCCCGCCGCAAGACGTCCCGGCCCCGCGCCGCGCGTTGATCCAGTCCTTCAGTACGGGCCGCCGGAGCGCGAACGCCTAGCGCCGCGCCTCCGCGCGAAGCCGCTCCATGAAGAACGCCACCACCACCAGCGAGTGGGTGATGTGCCCCTCCAGGATGAGCCGGGGCACGTCCGCGCGCGGGTGCAGCTCCACGGCGATGTCCTCACCGTCATCCTGATGCCCGTCGCTCACGCGCTCGCAGTCGAGCGCCAGGAACGTGTGGCACCGGTTGGGCTGGAAGGCCGGGTTGGGGTGCACCGCGCCCAGCGACTCCAGCCGGCCGGCGCGGTAGCCCGTCTCCTCTTCCAGCTCGCGCGCGGCGGCGACCGCCGGGTCCTCGCCCGGTTCGATGCAGCCTCCGGGCACCTCCAGCGTCGGCGCGTCGATGCCGAAGCGGAACTGGCGCACCATCACCAGCGCGTCCTGCTTCGTCACCGCGATGACGTTGACCCAGTCCGCGCACTCCATCCGCACGCGCGGGTGCTCCTGCTGCGTGCGCGGATCCACCACCTTGTCCTCGCGCACCTTCACCACGCCGAAGTCGTGCTCCAACCCGCGGCGCAGGCGCAACCAGGGCTTCAGACTCGGCGCCTTCGGTTCAGAGGAGGACGACATACGGGGGGCTTCCTTCCGGCGTGCCGCCAGACAGCGCTGCGTTCAGTTCAACAACTCCGCCCGCTCGCGCAACTCGCGCGCGGACATCTCCAGCCGCTCCCGGTCTGGCGCATCCGGCGACAACTCCAGGCAGCGCTCCACGTCCTTGAGCGCCGCGCGGAAGGCCCCCATCGTGGTGAGCAGCGCGGCCCGCGTGCGCAGCTCTCCCGGATGGTCCGGCGCCAGCAAGAGCAACAGGTCCACCACCGCCAGTCCCTGCTCGCTGTCCTCGCGCCCCAGGTACACGCGGCGCAGGTTGGACAGCATCCGGTACGCGATGAGCTCCACCGGCGCGGGCGCCAGCATGGAGCGGTCGAACTTGAGCTGCGGCGCCACGCGCTTGAGCAGCTCCTCGCACCCGTGCTCCGTGAGGATGTCGCCGTGGTGGAACGGATCCATCACCAGCTTGTGGTCCCCCGCGTCGCACGCCACCAGGAAGTGCCCCGGGAAGGGGACGCCGTACAGCGGGATGCCCGCGCGGCGCGCGACCTCCAGGTAGAGCACCGACAGGGTAATCGGCAGCCCCACCTTCCGCTCCAGCACCCGGTCCAGGAAGCTGTTGTCCGGGGCGTGGTAGTCGTCCTCGTTGCCCCGGAAGCCCTCGATGTCCGCCAGCACGTGGCGCAGGGCGCGCAGGGAGGCCAGGGCCTCGCCCTTCTCGCTGAGCCGCTCCGCCTCCACCTGCACCCGGCACGCGAGCGCGTCCAGCGTGTGCAGACACGCCGGGGCGTCCAGGTCCACCCGACCCAGCGTCGCGATGGCCAGGGCCGCCAGGTCCAGCCGCGGGGGATCCGCGGCCAGGGAAGACACCAGCCGCTCGCGTGCCAGCGGCGGGCCGAATCCAGAGGGAAAGCTCACGGTGCGCACCAGTAACCCACGGAAGGTCCTACGGCAAAGGCAGGCAGCCGAGCGTCAGGCCCCAGGAGGCATGGCAGGCAGGCGACCCTTGATCTCCGCCCGGAGCGCCATGTGGGCGGAAATCAGTCCGGCCAGGATTCCATCCTCGAACTCGAAGGAGGGGTGCTCCTTCAGCTCAGGGAAGTCGTGCGGGTTGCGCATCTCCTCCGGCCCGATGTTGGGCACCGCCTCGCGCGCCAGACGCAGCACCTTCGCCTGCTGCTGGGAAATCATCCGCTCATAGAGCGCGGTGGCCAGGTCCAGGAACTGGTTCGCCGTGTCTTCCGTCATGGTGTGCCTCTACTCCTGAGCGATGTCCCACTTCATCCGACGGTAGGTGTAACGGAAGACCTCGGCGTTCGCTTCGACGGCGTCGCCCTGGGCCTCCCGCCCGTCCAGGAAGCCGACGAAGTCGAACTGCCGTCCGGGCGTTGCGTACTCGGCGTCGAAGACCCGGACAATCTCATTCGCTGGCAGGGTGCGCCGGCCGGCCACGTTCACCAGGGGGATGTTCAAGCCCTTCATGTCCTTCGCGGGCGCATACGCCTTCCAGACGAGCTCCGTGCACACCAGCGTCTGGTCGGAGAAGAAGTCGAAGTTGAAGTCGTACGGACGGCCCTGGAAGGTGAAGGCGCGCAGGATGGCGCGGGCCTTGTCCACCGGAGGCACGCGCGGGCGCAGCACGCCCAGGTAGTCCACGTGCATGCCGTGCTCCGTGCCGGTGAAGCTCACGCCCTCGCTGATGGACTCGATGATGCGCAGCGGATCCCCATGGGCGTCCTTGCCGGTGTACTCGGCCCACTTGGCGGGGAACGCCTGGGCCAGGTGCCCGGTGAACGTCTGGGGATGGCCGGGCAGGGTGGCCACCCACGCCTTCACCTCCGGATCCGCATCGAACGCCAGGGCCAGGTCCTTCGGCGTGCCCACGTAGAGCTCCGCGTGCGGCCAGAAGCCCGGCAGGCCGATGTTGGAGAGGAACCAGTTCTGCCGCGCCACCAGGATGTCCCCCGGCGCCATCCGCTCCACCAGCTTCAGCGTCTGCTCGCGGGAGATGAGCGGCTTGCCCACGCGGTGCACGCGCGTGTCGCCCATCCACTCCGCCACCGTCTTCTGCACCGGGAACACCGCGCGCGCGGTGGTGTCCTGGGTGAGGTCCGCCACGGCCTTGGCGAACAGCACCGGGCCGCGCTTGAGCAGCCGCGAGCGCGCGGCCTGGCTGTCGGCCCGCATGGCCTGGAGCAGCGCGGGGACGCCCGGCTCGTCCAGCACGCCGGCCTTCGCGAGGATGGGGTGCAGCGTCGCGCGGTAGCCGTCGCCCGTGAAGAGCTGGGTGGAGGTGCCCACGTGGAGGACCTTCTCCTTGAAGTGGGCGAAGGCGCGCGGCGGCAGGCCGTACTCCGGGACGGACTCATCCAGCAGCACCTCCAACTGCGCCTGGCCTCCGGTGAGGTCCGCGTAGTGCAGGCCCTGGGACAGCTCCGCGGCGAGCGCGGCGTGGGTCAGCAGGAAGCCCCAGGCGTGCTTCTTCGGCTGGGTGAGGGAGGGCACCTTGAGGAAGTCCCAGTAGCGCTGGCGCACCACCTCCGTGGACACGAAGCAGTCGAAGAAGGCGGCCCAGGTGGACACCAGCAACTGCTTCTCGTCCGGGGTGTACGGCACGCTCTGCTTGCGGCGGTACAGCTCGCGCGAGCGCAGCGCCTCCGCCCGCACGCGGCGCAGGCCCTCGGTGCCCAGCCGCAGCGCTTCCAGGTCGCGTCGCGCCTGGGCCACGAAGGCGGCCTCCTCCAGCGCGTACACGTCGCGGGGGGCCTGGGCGGGCGCGGTGGCGGACGGTGGTTCGGCCGGGGGGCTGGCGAGCGTGAGCCAGGCGATGAGCAGGGAAGCGGCGGACATCGGGATGACTGACTCCAGCGGGTGTTGGCGCGGCGGGGGACTCTACCCTGAAGCGGACCCGGGCAAGACGGCCGCTCCCCGGCCCGCCCGGCGTCTGAGGGGGTAGCGACCCCGAGGGTGGCCCGGGGCGGGCGCCATCCCCACTTTGTTCCCTGAACGGTCGCCCGGGCCAGGAGGCCCGGGCAGAAGAAAGGTGGAAGGCACGATGGCTTACGGACAGGCGGAGGATCCGGCTCGCTCCATCACCCCGCATCTGGACTCCGTGGATTATCCAGCGACGCGGGACGAGCTCGTCGAGGCCGCCGGTGACAGTGGCGCCCCGGTCGACGTCATCAACCTGCTCAAGTCGTTGCCCCAGAAGGAGTACATGCTGCGCGACCACGTGCTGCGCGACCTGGCGGAGGCGGAGCGCCGCTTCGCGATGAACGGGCTCAAGGACGACGACGGCGTGGACCGCGACCGGCGCAACATCGGGCGCGATCGCGTGGAGGGCGCGCCGGAGGGACAGACCCGCCACCCGTAGCACCAACGGACGCCTTGCTTTCACGGCACACACCCCTGGAACCAGCAAGACGCTCGCGGGCGCCCCGGCTTTCTGCCAGCGTCCGCGAGCGCATGCGTCCAGGTCTCCCGTGGTGCTGTCTCGTGCTGTCGCTGGTCGCCGGGTGTTCGTCCCGGTATCCGCCGCTCAACCCCGCGCCGGGGCTGCCGCCCCCGGTGCGTCTGGACTTCAAGCCGCCCGTGGACCGCCTCCTCACCGAGTCCGTGCGCGCCACCCGCACCTTCCAGCGCGCGGGGCAGCCGGACGTCCGGGACCAGGCCGAGTTCACCACCGAGACGCGCTTCAGCCCCGCGGACGGTGGCTGGAGGGTGGCCCAGGCGGTGCGCACCCCCCGGCAGGTGCATGACGGTCAGGACGTGGTGTCGCTGCCCGGCGCCGTGCTGGAGCGCTTCACCCTGCGCCTGCACCTGGCGGCGGACGGCACCTTCGTGAAGCTCGTGGGCCCGGAGGCCGCGCAGGAGGCGCTGCGGCAGGTGGCGCCAGCGGGTTCGGGGCTGCCGGAGCTGGAGCGCTTCTTCACCCCGGAGGCGCTGGAGACGCGGACGCGCCGCGAATGGGAAGCGAAGTACGCGGGGCTCCTGCAGCGCAACCTGGTGGAAGGCCAGCGCACCTGGGCGGTGGACTTCGTCGACGTGGGCGGCGTGGAGCGGGCCTATCTGCTGGAGCGCACGGTGCAGGGCACGCGGCCCACCATGTTCGGCGACGCGGTGGTGCTGTCGCTCAAGTGTCTGGACGCGCTGCCGGAGCAGGCGCCGGCGGAGCTGCGGTCCACGTGGGCGGAGGCGGGTTCGCCCGAGCTGCTCAAGGGCGTGACGTGTGACGGAGAGCAGGTGGTCGCCTGGGGCCGGTTCGTCCCGGTGCGCCGCCTGTTGAAGGTGAACGCGGTGGTGGATGGCGGGACGCTGACGCTCACCACCGAATCGCAAGCGGAGACGCTTCAGGAGGAAGGGTCATGAGCCACGGGGAGCACCAGAACCTCATCGAGGACGAGGCGGGCGTGAAGCGCGTGGTGCAGGACGCGCGACGGGTGGCGGTGCTGGGCATCAAGACGGAGGACCACTCCGGACAGCCCGCGTACTACGTGCCGGAGTACCTGGCGAAGGCGGGCGTGGACGTGGTGCCGGTGCCCGTCTACTACCCGGACGCGAAGCAGATATTGGGCAAGCCCGTGTACCGGAAGCTCGTGGACATCCCGGGCGACATCGACCTCGTGGACGTGTTCCGCCGCGCGGGGGACATCGACCAGCACGTGGACGACATCCTCGCGAAGAAGCCCAAGGCGGTGTGGTTCCAGTCCGGCATCCGCAACGACGCGGCGGCGAAGAGGCTGGCCGATGCGGGCATCCGCGTGGTGCAGG
The DNA here is from genome assembly GCF_003612125.1 of Corallococcus praedator. Lineage (GTDB taxonomy): Bacteria > Myxococcota > Myxococcia > Myxococcales > Myxococcaceae > Corallococcus > Corallococcus praedator. The sequence goes on along the minus strand of NZ_RAWI01000142.1, from coordinate 12,000 downwards.
ACCGCTGCCTGATGGTGGATCACCGCCGCTACAGCGGACGCTGAGCGGACGGCCTCCTGCTGGATGAAGGCCCCCCGCACCCGAAGGTCCGGAGGGCCTGTCCTTGGCCTCGCGGCGGTGCTTCAGTAGTTGCCGGAGATGACCTTCGGCAGCGCCTTCTGCAGGTCCGGCAGCGGGCCAATCTGGCGCGAGTCGGCGGCCTGGGCGGTGCCGTTGTTGCGCAGCAGGCCGCGCATCTGCACGGACGTCAAGAGCCGTCCGTTGGCGCGCGCCACGCCCTGCGCGCTGACCGCGGCGCCCACCACGATGGGCGACGCGCTGGAGGTGCCGCTGAACGTGGACGTGTAGTACTGGTCCTCGCCGTAGGCGGTGCCGAAGCGGTCGCCGTAGCCGGTGGTGACGACGGACTCGCCCCAGGCGTGCACGTTCACGCGCGCGCCGAAGTTGGTCCAGCACATGGGCACGCGGGTGGTGGCCGTGCTCGCGCCCACCAGGATGGCGCCGGAGTCGCGCGTGGCCGGGTTGAATCGCCCGCCGTACGCCGCCGCGTCCAGGTTCGCGCTGCCGTTGCCCGCCGCCTCAATCACGATGACGCCGTTGGCGGTCGCGTTGCGGACGGCGTCGTACTCCGCCTGCCAGTACTCCATCGCGATGTAGTTGCACTGGCCCGCGTTGCACGTGCACGCCGTGCCGTCCGCGGGGCCCTGCGCGTGCAGCTCCACCAGGATGATGCCGCCCGCGCCCAGCGCGCCCGCCGCGTTGGTGATGGCGCTCGCGGCGCTCTGCGCGCCAATGGCCTCCACGCCCGGCGTCGCCAGGTTGGCGATGCCCGTCACGCCATAGCCGTTGGACGCGCCGATGATTTCACCCAGCACCGCGGTGCCGTGGTTGCGCCAGCCCAGGTCGCTGAACTGCGTGCCGCCCACGCGGAAGAACGACGGGAAGTCCTCGTGCGTGGTGCGCCAGCCACCCTCGATGTCCACGAACCGCACGTTGGTGCCCCGGCCGCCGTTCACCGTCCACGCATACGTCGCGTTGATGCCGGAGGGCGCCGCGTTCAGGTAGCCCTGGTTGGCCTGGTACAGCGGCGTCGTGGGCGAGATGTCCGCCGCGGACAGGAGCGTGCGCAGCCCCGCCTCCATGCCGAAGTTCACCATCGCGGGCTCCGCGGGCGGCTGCGCGTACGCGGCCTCCACGCTCTGCACGCGGTTGAGCGCCTCCACCAGCTCCGCCACGCCCTCCGCCGTGGTGCCCGGCAAGAGCGGGACCTCGAAGTACAGGTTGAGGTCCGCCAGCTGCTGGCCGCCCTTCGCCTCACCGGACAGCTTGCTCGCGTCCAGCGCCGCCTCTTCTGCCTGCATCAGGCGCGACAGCGAACCGATGCGCGGCGCGCGGTCCAGCAGCGCCGTCACCTCCGCCACGTCCGCCTCCACCCGCGCGTCGTCCAGGCGCAGGCCCGACAACAGCTCGCGCTCGGCGGCGCCCCGCTCCGAGGCCAGCACGCGCAGGCCGTCGTCGCGCAGGCGCACGTGGCTGCCCTCGTGGAACTTCACCACCAGGCGCTCCACGAAGGTCTTCGCGGGCAGCTCACGCCCCGTCGGCTTGGGCGCCAGCGCACGCGGCGCCAGCCTGGGCGCGGCACCGGCGACGGGGGCCAACGCCAGCAGGGACACAGCCATGACCGCGCCACGCAGGGGGCGCAGGGACAGCGTCGACTTCAGCATGGACTTCCTCCGGGATGAACAGCATCCCGACCATCGCATGCCGGTCTGTCATTCAAGTCGAGTTATTCAGGCATTTCTGTTCTGGTGTTTTATTCGCATCCCATTGAAGCCGTGGGGGATGCATGTGTTTCACGTGCTCTGTTCGAAGGGCACCGGGGGCCGAGCCAGGGCGCGCTCCGCGGAGAGCCGGGCCTGGTCCAACGCGTCGAAGCCGCGCTCCAGCGTGGCGGGGGTGACGGGCGGCAGGTTGGAGACGACGACGTAGACGGGCACGTTGCGCTGCTGGAGCACGGTGAGCTGGAGGCGGAAGTGGTCGCGCCGGAGCGCGGCGGATCCGGCGGCCAGCCCCTGTGGATAGGCCATGGGACCGCCCACCACCTTGCGCGTCTTGCTGGGCAGGAAGTGCACCAGGATGGCGTCCAGGTCCTTGCCAATGGCGCTCTCGTGCAGCGACAGCGCGGGCGCCTTGTCCACGAGTCCGCCGTCCCAGAACAGGTTGCCGTCCAGGGGCACCGCGCGGAACAGGCCGGGATAGGCGCAGGTGGCGTGCACGCGCGGCGCCAGCTCCCCGGTGGTGAAGACCTGGTGCGTGCCGTGGGTGAGGTTCGCGGCGGTGAGCAGCAGCGGGTGCGGCGTCTCCTCGAAGGAGCGCACCGGCAGCGTGTCCTCCAAGAGGCGCCGGAAGCGCTCGCCCTTGAGCAGGCCGGTGAAGCCGTGCCCCGCGGACGCCACGTTGAGCACCGCGCCAATGGGGTCCGGGTCCCAGAAGTTCGCGCGCGTCTGGCGCAGCACCAGCTCCTCCAACTGGTCCATGGGCATGCCCGCCGCCGCGTACGCCGCCACCATGCCGCCCGCGGACGTGCCCGCGTACGCGTGGGGCTTCAGCCCGGCGCCGTGCAGGCCCTTCAGGAAGCCCGCGTGGCCGTAGAAACCGAAATAGCCCGCGGAGAGGACCATCCCGAAGCGCTTGCCTTCGAGCAGGGAGTGGAGCGTGGAGGAGGGCGTCATGACGGATTTTTACGGGAAGGGTGTGACCGAAGGCAACGCATTGCGTCGCCGGGGTGATTGTGTGGAAGTCAGAGCATCGATATATGTTGATGCGGCGATATGGACGTCCTCTCCCAATCCTTTCGTGTCCTGGGGGACACGACCCGGCTGCGCATCCTCCGGCTGGTGGCGCAGGCGCCGTTGAACGTGACGGAGCTGGTGTCGCTGGTGGGGGTGGCGCAGTCGTCGGTGTCGCACCACCTGTCGAAGCTGAAGGGGCTGGGGCTCATCCGCGAGGAGCGGCAGGCGGGCTTTACCTACTACTCGCTGGCGCTGGAATCGGATGACACGCGCTGGCCGCTCGTCCGCCTGGCGCGCGAGGCGGAGGACGCGGCGGGGGACTCCGCCCGGCTCAATGATTTGCTGCGCGCTCGGGAGGACCGGCAGGCGCTCAACGAGCGGCTCCTGGAGCCCGGCCAGTCGTGGTTCCTGTGGGCGGGGGCGCTGGCGTCGCTGTTGCCGCCGCTGGACGTGGCGGACTTCGGCTGCGGCACGGGCGTGTTCAGCCGCGCGCTGGCGCGGTGGGCGAAGCACGTGTGGGCCATCGACCAGAGTGAGGACGCGCTGGCCCAGGCGAAGGCGCATGCCCAGCGCGAGTCGCTGAGCAACATCACGTTCCTGCGCGAGGACCTGCACCGGCTGTCGCTTCAGGGCGGGCGGATGGACCTGGTGGTGATTTCGCAGAGCCTGCACCACGTGGAGTCGCCGGCGGCGGTGGTGTCGGAAGCCGCACGGCTGCTCAAGCCCGGCGGTCGGCTGGTGGTGCTGGAGTTGTTGCCGCATGAAGAGAAGTGGGTGCTGGAGCGGTTGGGACACCGGCACCTGGGCTTCGCGCCCGAAACCCTGGAAGCGGCCCTTCGCGAGGCCGGCTTCACGTCGTTCACCCGCGAGACGCATGCGCGCGACGGGGCCAGTCCCTTCCGCGTCTTCCTGCTCACCGGAGTCAAACCATCATGACGAGCCATCCTGCCCACCCCCTGCCGCTGCCCCCCGGGGAGCACGGCCTGCGCGTGGAGGCCCTGAAGGCCGCGATGCGTGAGCGCATCCTCGTGCTGGATGGCGCCATGGGGACGCTGCTGCAGAACCACAACCTGGTGGCGGCGGACTTCGGTGGCCCGGAGTACGAGGGCTGCAACGAGAACCTGGTGCTCACGCGCCCGGACGTCATCGAGGGCATCCACGCGAAGTACTTCGCCGCGGGCGCGGACGTGACGGAGACGGACAGCTTCGGCGGCACGCCGGTGGTGCTGGCGGAGTTCGACCTGGGGCATAAGGCGATGGAGATCAACATCGCCGCGTCGCGCCTCGCGCTGAACGCCGCCAGGGCCGCGGAGGCGAAGGACGGCCGGATGCGCTGGGTGGCGGGCTCCATCGGTCCCACCACCAAGGCCATCAGCGTCACGGGCGGCATCACGTTCGAGGAGCTGGTGGACAACTTCGCCGTGCAGGCCGAGGGGCTGGCGCTGGGCGGCTCCGACTACCTGCTGGTGGAGACGGCGCAGGACACGCGCAACGTGAAGGCGGCGCTCATCGGCATCGACCGGGCGTTCCGCAAGCTGGGCTGGGCGATTCCGGTGGCGGTGTCGGGCACCATCGAGCCCATGGGCACGATGCTCGCGGGCCAGTCGGTGGAGAGCCTGGCCACGTCGCTGGAGCACACGGACCTGCTGTACCTGGGGCTCAACTGCGCCACCGGCCCGGACTTCATGACGGACCACATCCGCACGCTGTCCGCGATGTGCGGCTTCCCGGTGTCGTGCGTGCCCAACGCGGGCCTGCCGGATGAGAACGGTCAGTACCTGGAGTCGCCGGAGATGATTGCCCGGTCGCTCAAGCGCTTCTGTGACAACGGCTGGCTCAACGTGGTGGGTGGCTGTTGTGGCACGCACGCGGGCCACATCGACGCGCTGGCCGCGATGGTGAAGGGTCTGAAGCCGCGCACGGAGGTGCCCAAGCCGCGCTCGTCGCTGTCCGGCGTGGACTACCTGGAGGTGACGGACGAGCAGCGCCCCATCATCGTGGGCGAGCGCACGAACGTCATCGGCAGCAAGAAGTTCAAGGAGCTCATCGTCGCGGGCCAGTTCGACGACGCGTCCGAAATCGCCCGTGCCCAGGTGCGCCGCGCGGCGCAGGTCATCGACATCTGCCTCGCGAACCCGGACCGGGATGAGCTGGACGACATGCGCCAGTTCCTGGACGTGGTCGTGAAGAAGGTGCGCGTGCCGCTGATGATCGACTCGACGGACGAGAAGGTCATCGCCATGGCGCTCACGTACTGCCAGGGCAAGGCCATCATCAACTCCGTCAACCTGGAGGACGGCGAGGAGCGCTTCGAGAAGGTCGTCCCGCTGGCGAAGGCGTTCGGCGCGGCGCTGGTGGTGGGCTGCATCGACGAGGTCGGCATGGCCGTCACCGCCGAGCGCAAGCTGGCGGTGGCCGAGCGCAGCTTCGAGTTGCTGACGAAGAAGTACGGCATGCGCGCGGAGGACCTGTACTTCGACCCGCTCGTGTTCCCCTGCGCCTCCGGCGACGCGCAGTACACCGGCAGCGGCGTGCAGACCATTGAAGGCGTGCGCCTCATCAAGCAGCGCTTCCCGCAGTGCCGCACGGTGCTGGGCATCAGCAATGTGTCCTTCGGCCTGCCCACCGCGGGCCGCGAGGTGCTCAACTCCGTGTTCCTGTACCACTGCGTGCAGGCGGGCCTGGACATGGCGCTCGTCAACTCGGAGAAGCTGGAGCGCTACCCGTCCCTTCCGGAGGAGGAGCGCCGGCTGTCGGAGGACCTGCTCTACAACCGGGGCGCGGACCCGGTGACGCCCTTCGCGGCGCACTTCCGCGAGCGCAAGCCCGCGCGGGCGCAGGTGAGCAGCCTGCCGCTGAATGAGCGGCTGCAGCGCTACATCATCGAGGGCACGCGTGACGGCCTCTTCGCGGACCTGGACCTGGCGATGAAGGAGATGCCGCCCCTGGAGATCATCAACGGGCCGCTGATGAAGGGCATGGACGAGGTGGGCCGCCTCTTCGGCGCCAACGAGCTCATCGTCGCGGAGGTGCTCCAGAGCGCGGAGTCGATGAAGGCCGCGGTGGGCCACCTGGAGCCGCACATGAGCAAGACCCAGGCGGCGTCGCGCGGGAAGATCGTCCTCGCCACGGTGAAGGGCGACGTGCACGACATCGGCAAGAACCTGGTGGAGATCATCCTCGCCAACAACGGCTTCCAGGTGGTGAACCTGGGCATCAAGGTCCCGCCCGAGCAGCTGGTGAAGGCGGTGAAGGAGCACCAGCCGGACATCCTCGGGCTGTCGGGCCTGTTGGTGAAGAGCGCGCACCAGATGGTGGCGACGGCGGAGGACCTCAAGCGCGCGGGCGTGGAGGTGCCCATCCTGGTGGGCGGCGCCGCGCTCAGCCGCAACTTCGTGGACCGCAACATCGCCCCGGCCTACGGCGGCGGCACGGTGGCCTACGCCCAGGACGCGATGAACGGCCTGGAGCTGGCGAAGCAGATTGTCGAACCCGCGGCGCACTCGAAGCTGCGCGACGACCTGGCCGCGCGCCGCCTCAAGCTCGCGCAGGAGGTGAAGGAGCGCCCCGCGCCCGCCGCCCCGGTGCGACGCCCGCGCAGCACGGAGGTGCCGGTGCTGGCCTCGGTGCCGCCCGCGCCGGACTTCGCTCGGCACGTGCTCACCAACACGCCGTTGGATCACATCTGGAAGTTCATCAACCCGGTGATGCTGTACGGCCGGCACCTGGGCCTGCGCACGTCGTCGCGCGCGCTGGGCACCCCGGCGGAGGCGGAGCTCGCGAAGACGGAGGAGGGGCGCAAGGCGCTGGCGCTGAAGGACGCGGTGGAGGAGCTGAAGACGCTGCTCCGGGGCGGCGTGATGCATGCGCGCTCCGTGTTCCAGTTCTACAAGGCCGCGAGCGAAGGCGACCGCGTGCTCCTCTTCGACGGCACCACGGGCGAGCCCGTCACGACCTTCGACTTCCCGCGCCAGGACAAGGACAACGGCCTGTGCCTGTCCGACTACGTGAAGCCGCTGGAGAACGGCAAGCCGGTGGACGCGGTGGCGATGTTCGTCACCACCGCGGGCTCGGGCATCCGCGAGCTGGCGGAGGGCTTCAAGGCGAAGGGCGAGTTCCTCAAGATGCACGCGGTGCAGGCGCTGGCGCTGGAGACGGCGGAGGGCTACGCGGAGCTGCTGCACACGCAGCTGCGCAGCATGTGGGGTTTTCCGGACCGGGCGGAGATGACGATGCTGGAGCGCTTCCGCGCGGAGTACACCGGCAAGCGCTACTCGTTCGGCTACCCGGCGTGCCCCCGGCTGGAGGACCAGACGAAGCTGTTCGCCGCGCTCAAGCCGGAGGAGATCGGCGTGCAGCTCACCGACGGCTGCATGATGGAGCCCGAGGCGAGCGTGTCCGCCATCGTCTTCCACCACCCGGGCGCCACGTATTTCTCCGTGACCTGACGCGTCGGGCCCGGGCGGATGGAGAACCCCGGGCCCTGTTCCACCGGAAGGGTTAGATTGCCCCCATGCCTTCGCCCACCATCCGTCGCGCCGTCCAGCTCCTGCCCGCGTGTGCCACCACGGGCATCGGCAGCCTGCCGCACACCCAGGTGGAGCTGGGGCTGCAGGCCGCGCTCGCCATGGACATCCCGTTCCTGCCGCAGCTTCCCGTGGGGCACCCCGGGGAGCTGATGATTCCCGCCGCGCTGGAGGGCCTGCCGGGCCTGCGCTTCGACGAGGACGGCGTCTGCACGGTGGACGTGGCGGAATGGACCGCGGGCCGCGCGGCCTTCGAGGCGAAGCTGGAGCAGGCGCTGGCGTCCGGGAACCTGGAGGCCTTCGAGCCCACCCCGGAAGCGTGCCGCGCGTGGAGGCCCTTCCTGTGGGAGGTGGAGCACCGCAAGCTCGCGTTCGCGAAGGCGCAGCTGTCCGGGCCCTTCACGGTCCGCTCGGTGGTGCGCACCACGACGGGGGAGCCGGTGCTGACGGTGCCCGGCCTGGACGACGCGTTCTACCGGCTGGTGATGGTGCGCGCGCTGGCGATGGTGCGCGCCCTGAAGCGCACTGGCACCACGCCGCTGTTCTACCTGGATGAGCCGGGCCTCTACGCCTACGTGAAGATGAACCCGCAGCACCTGCTGGCGCAGCAGGAACTGCGCCTGCTGGTGGTGGCCCTGCAGCGAGAGGGCGCGCTCGTGGGCATCCACTGCTGCGGCAACACGGACTGGGGCGTGCTCCTGGACGCGCAGGCGGACCTGGTGTCCCTGGACGTGCGGCTGTCGCTGGACGCGATGCTGGAGGAGCGCGAGGCGCTGGAGCGCTTCCTCGCCTCCGGCGCGACGTTCAGCCTGGGCGTCATCCCCACGGACCTGGCGTCCACGTATTCGGTGGAGGAGCTGGCGGACTCCGTGGAGGCGTCGCTGAAGGCGGCGCTGCCCCAGGGCATCGGCTTCGCGCAGGCGGTGTCCACGGTGCTGCTGACGCCCGCGTGCGGGCTCGCGATGCGCTCGGTGGTGGACGCCGAGCGCATCCTGGAGGAGTTGAAGCAGTCGCAGCGCCGGTTGAAGCGGGCGCTCGAACTCGAGCGCCCGGCCGTGCAGGGACCGACGCACGCGCACTGAGGCGCGGCCGTCCGACGACGCGCTACTGACGGCCGAGCTTCAGCTCGCGCTCGGCCTGGAACCAATCCTGTTCGGAGCTGCCGTGGGTGCCGCCCCGGGCCTGGTAGATTTCGAAGGCGCGCCGGGCGATCTGCTCGTTCGTGGGAGTGCTCGCGGACGCGTTCGCGGCCGGCTTGTCCTGGGTCCGCTCCGGCGTGGACTTCGGGGCCGGGGGCTGCGGCGTCTTCTGCGTGTTCTGACGGGCCATGGGCGCTCCTCCTGGGAAAGGCGGCCCGAAGCTTCAGGCCGCACCCCGTGACACGGAAGTGACCCCGCGCGTAGGAGGTTGTCGGTGCGACACCGTCCACCGCCTTGTGTTGAGGGATGGACGCGCCCCGGCAGGTGGGAAGTCCCTTCGTGAAGCGCATCCGTACCGTCGGTCCGCGCCTCAAGGGCGCCTGCCGGCTCAGCCCCCGGTCGCCTTCCTGGTGGTGCGTCCCGCGGCCTTCTTCTTCGCGGGCGCGGGCGCATCGCCTGTCAACACGCCATGGCCCAGCACCGCGTCCAGCGCGCGCTGCATCGCGGTGCTCATGCCCAGCGCCTCCGCTTCCTGCGGCGTGCACCACCGCAGCTCCTGGAACGCGGGCGACTTCGTGGGGCGCGGTCCGCCCGACACGCGCAGGAGGCGCAGCGTGAGGTCGCGGTGGGTGAGCTGCCGGCGCACGCTGTCCAGCGTTCCCTCCAGCGTGAGCGTCGCGCCCAGCGTGGTGGACAGTCGCTGGAGGGCTTCGGCCTCCGGCGTGTCTTCTTCCACCTCCACGGCGGGCAGCTCCCAGAGGCCGCCGAAGAGTCCCTTGTCCGCGCGTCGGGCGAACAAGAGCGTGCCCGCGTGCGGCCACACCGCCAGCGCCAGGAACAGCTTCCGGGGCGCGGCGCGCACCTTGGCCGGGGGCAGCTCATGCACGCGGCCCTTGCGGTACGCGAAGCAGCCGTCGCGCACGGGGCACAGCAGGCACAGCGGCGATTCCGGACGGCACGTCGTGGCGCCGTGCTCCATCAGCGCCTGGTTGAAGTCGCCGGGGCGCTCGCCCTTCGCAAGCTCCGTGGCCAGGGCCCACAGCGTGGCCTCGCGGTCGCGGTCCCCGGGCAGGCCTTCCACTTCGAACAGGCGCGACAGCACGCGGGCGACGTTGCCATCCACGATGGGCGCGGGCTCACCGAAGGCGATGGAGGCCACGGCCCCGGCGGTGTAGCGGCCGAAGCCGGGCAGGGTGATGAGCTCTTCCGCCGTCGGGGGGAACTTCCCGCCGAAGCGCTCCACCACCTCCTGCGCGGCGCGGTGCAGGTTGCGCGCGCGGGTGTAGTAGCCCAGGCCCTTCCAGCCGGAGAGCACGTCGTCCAGGGGCGCCGCGGCCAGGGCCTTCACCGTGGGAAAGCGCGCGAGGAAACGCTCCCAGTACGGGATGACGGTGGACACCTGGGTCTGCTGGAGCATGACCTCGCTGAGCCAGATGGCGTACGGGTCGCGGGTGCGGCGCCAGGGCAGGTCGCGCTTGTTGCGGTCGTACCAGGAGAGCAGTGGGCCGCGCAGGGCGGCGTGTCGCTCAGGGGTGACAGGAGGGGGAAGGGCTCCGCTGTCGGTGCGCTTGCGTGGGCTCATGGGATGGTGGGCGGTGGCTGGCGGACACCATACCCGTACGGTCGGGTGGGGCCTGCGTGTTTCCACATTCCAGGCGGTTGCCTCTCCGCTCGTCGGCCTTCTGGCGGGACGGGCGATCGTCTATAGGATGCGCCGAGTCCATGGCCCGTCCTCCCCTCCACAACGACTTCTCCTGGTCCAAGAGCCGCCACGAGAAGTTCTCCGAGTGCCTCCGGGCCTACTACCTCTACTACTACCGCTCCTGGGGCGGCTGGGAGGCGGACGCCGCGCGCGATGTGCGCGAGCTGTACGTGCTCAAGAAGCTGTCCAACCGCTACACGTGGGCGGGCAGCATCGTGCACGAGGCCCTCAAGGACGTGCTGCTGGACTGGCGCGCCGGCCGCGAGGTGGACCCCAAGGCCGTGGAGGCCCGCGCGCACAAGCTGATGCAGGACGACTTCCGGCACTCGCGCTCCAAGGCGTACTGGTCGCAGAAGTACCGCAAGCCCTTCACCGGCCTCGCGGAGCACGAGTACGCGGAGGAAGTGCCCAACGAGGCCTGGAAGCAGAACTTCGAAACGGTGCGCTCGGCGCTCGCGTGGTTCTTCCAGTCGCGCTGGCCCGGCATCGCCAAGGGGCTCAAGCAGCCGCAGTGGCTGGAGGTGGACGCGGGCTTCGACTTCGCGCACTTCACCCATGAAGGCGTGAAGGTCTTCGCCATCCCGGACTTCGCCTACGTGGACGACGCGGGCTCTGTCGTGGTGGTGGACTGGAAGACGGGCCGCTCGCGCGAGGGCTACGACGAGCAGGTGCTGGGCTACGCGCTCTACATCTCCCAGCGCTACCGCTACCCGCTGGAGAAGGTGAGAGCGTCGCTGGTGTACCTGAACGAGGGCCTGGAGCACGACGTGGCGGTGGACCCTTCCGCCATGGACCTGTTCCACCAGCACTTCGCGAAGAGCGTGGCGGGGATGCGGGCGCTGCTCGTGGATCCGGCCGCCAACACGCCCAAGGGGGCGGAGGCCTTCCCCCAGACGGACAACCTCAGCGCCTGCGCGCGCTGCGTCTTCCGCCGCCCGTGTGGCCGTGAGGCGGCGGTGGCGGAAGTGCGTCCGCGCGTGGCCTGACCCCCGGGCCCGAACCCTACCGCGTCGCGGCCAGCCGGCGCACCACCACGCCCGCCGCGTTCATGCCGAACGCGGAGGTGACGAACGCCACGCTGCCGTCAATCTGCGTGCGGTGGTCGCAGGTGTGGAACTCGTTGTCCTGCGGGCAGACGCACAGGAAGCCGTCGGTGGCGTCGTCGTAGTTGAGGGCGACGGGCTGGCGCCGCGTCTCGATGGAGTACACGGCGGTGATACCCGTGTGGCGCTCCGTCTCCACGCCGTACTTGCGCTTGAGCAGCTTGCGGATGTCCTTGGCGAACGGGTCCATGTGCGTCTCGCACAGGTCCTCCACGCGGATGGCCGTCGGGTCCAGGCGGCCCGCCGCGCCCATGGAGCTGACCACCGGCAGGCCCAGCGTCACGCACCGGTGCAGCAGGTGCAGCTTCGCCTTCACGTTGTCGATGGCGTCCACCACGAAGTCGTAGCGGCCCGCGGGCAGCAGCGTCTCCGCCAGCTCCTCGCGGTAGAACTCGCGCAGCGCTTCCACCTTCGCCTGCGGGTTGATCTCCAGGCAGCGCTGCGCCATCAGCTCCGCCTTGGACTTGCCCACCGCCTTCACCGTCGCGTGCAGCTGGCGGTTGGTGTTGGTGACGCAGACGTCGTCGTGGTCCACCAGCGTCAGCCGGCCCACGCCGCTTCGCACCAGGCCCTCCGCGGTGAAGCTGCCCACGCCGCCCAGGCCGAACACCACCACGTGCGAGTTGGCCAGCCGCTCCATGGCGTTGTCGCCCAGGAGGCGCGCCGTCCGGTCGAAGCGCCGCGACAGCTTGAAGGGCTTCGCGAGCGACGGCTCGACGACGGCGTTCGGAGCGGCCG
>NZ_RAWI01001427.1 GCF_003612125.1 Corallococcus praedator | reverse complement strand
AATTCTAACTTGGTTTCTCAAGAAGAATTTTGACTTTGAGCTGCCCGGATGGTATCAAAGCGGCTTTTGGCTTTTCATTGGAGTCATTTTTCTAGCGGCGATCGCCATTGCCATCAAAACCATGCCTCGCGCTGCCAATCTGGAGGTGAAGGAGGGCGCTGAGCGCAAGGTGATCAAGGGGTTGCGATCGTTCACCCTGGAAGATGCAGATGTGTTTGCAAAACTGCAACGCGATCAGAGCATTCAGACCTGCTTGGAGTCGTTGAAGGCGAAGGAATTTCGCTTTGGTATTCTGATGGGCGAGTCGGGCTGCGGGAAGACTTCGTTTTTGCAGGCGGGCGTGTTGCCGAAGCTGACGCAGGCAGAAGCAGCCTGTCGCGGCATCTA
>NZ_RAWI01001426.1 GCF_003612125.1 Corallococcus praedator | reverse complement strand
GTCTGGTCCTGCTGAGCCTTCTGCGCCTGGTACTGGTTGAGCAGGTACTGCTTCTGGTTCTTCATCGTCTGGATCATCGCCGGCATCAAAGCCGCCATTTGCGGTGTCAGAGTGGCCAACTGCTCGATGTCGGGCACGATGTCCTGGATGTCGTCGGACAACACGCTGATGCCGTCGAGGGTGTCGAAGATCGACCGCAGCGACCAGCACACCGGACTGTCGAAGCAGTGCGGTTCCCAGTAGAAGTAGTTGCGCAGCGGCCGGAAGAAGTCGTCGAAGTCGGCGAGATGGTCCCGGATCTCGTTGGTGTCGGCCGAGGTGTTCTGGAACTTCTCGGACATCTTCTGCGTGACGGCCGCCAACTGCAGGGTGATGCTGTGCATCTTGG
>NZ_RAWI01001425.1 GCF_003612125.1 Corallococcus praedator | reverse complement strand
CTATAACAACATCTTTAGGATCAGAGGTCTCCGACTGAATCACCACTGTTTTCAGGGGAGATGTCCCTGGATGATGGGGGATGGAAATCTGTTCTTTATAAACACCGGGCTTCACATTAAAAACTACAGCTTTCCAAATGCCACCTCTGTAAAGTGCGTCTAGTGCTGCAGTAAAAGATAAAGAATCAGCATTGGCATGCCCTATAGTGTAAATACCCGCAAGCGCAGCATACAGATCGTTGACCTGCATCTTATCGTTTCGGGCATCATCGTCTACTGACCCACCGTTAGGCGCAGTAGTCCATGCTTTTACCACATATTTAATCCCAGACTTGAAGTGGACCTTCCCCATAACAAGGGTCACAGAATCCTGCGGTGACAAATTGCC
>NZ_RAWI01001424.1 GCF_003612125.1 Corallococcus praedator | reverse complement strand
CTTGCACCGCGGGGAGCATTCGTGATCGAGGTCGGGATCCCCTCGCTCCGGCGGCTGGGGCCGGGCGAGACCGTCATCGTCAGCCAGTACCGTGAGGGCTATCACTGCGTCGACGAGTTCGACGTCGCGAACCAGGGCCTCATCTCGCACCACTTCACCGCCGAGGGCGATGGGTTCCGCGAGCGGTCGATCCCGTTCCGCTACGTCTGGCCCTCGGAGCTCGATCTGATGGCTCGGATCGCCGGACTACAGCTGCGGGAGCGCTGGAGCGGCTGGGCGCGCGAGCCGTTCACGAGCGAGAGCACGCAGCACGTCTCCGTCTGGGAGAAGCCCGTCGCGGGCTAGCCGCAGAGGTCGGGCGGGGCGTCGGCCCGCGCCCCGCCCGACC
>NZ_RAWI01001423.1 GCF_003612125.1 Corallococcus praedator | reverse complement strand
ACCTCATTCTCAGTGGCGACTGATCTCCAGAGGGGAATTATCGATCGTCTCAAATCACTCCCGATCGTGAGCTCAGCTGTCCTCACTGGACATGTCGTTGCTGACCTTGCTCGTAACCTCATCTCATCAGCAGTCATGATCGGTGTGGCTCTCCTCATCGGATTCCGCCCGGTTGCGTCATTTACCGACTGGCTCTGCATCGTTGGTTTACTCCTCTTGTTCACGCTCGCATTCTCATGGCTCTCAGCCATCATCGGTCTCCTCGTTAAGAGTGTCGAAGCAGTGCAGTGGTTCGGTTTCGTACTCATATTCCCACTGACCTTTGCTAGTGCCGCATTCGTCCCGACAGACACGATGCCGAAGTATCTCCGTATCTTCGCAGAGAACC
>NZ_RAWI01001422.1 GCF_003612125.1 Corallococcus praedator | reverse complement strand
GCCTTCGCCAGTTCCTTGCCCAGCTCGACCCCCCACTGGTCGAAGCTGTCGATGCCCCAGACCGCCCCCTGGGTGAAGACGCTGTGCTCGTAGAGGGCGACCAGCGCGCCGAGGGTCGCCGGGTCGAGCCGCTCGGCGAGGATCGTGTTCGAGGGCCGGTTGCCCTCCATCACCCGGTGCGGCACGACCGCCTCCGCCGTCCCCTCCTCAGCCACCTGCTCGGCGGTCTTGCCGAAGGCAAGCGCCTGCCCTTGGGCGAAGACGTTCGACATCAACTTGTCGTGGTGGTCGCCGAGCTCGTTCAGCGAGTGGGCGAAGCCGATGAAGTCGGCCGGGATCAGCCGCGTCCCTTGGTGGAGCAGCTGGTAGAAGCTGTGCTGGCCGTTGG
>NZ_RAWI01001421.1 GCF_003612125.1 Corallococcus praedator | reverse complement strand
CAGTTAGGGAGAAGTGATCATGGCAAACCGCAGCAACGTCCCCGCGACGATACCTGCTCTCGGCGGCGAGGCGAGCCTCAACCGCTACCTGGCCGAGATCAAGCGCTTCCCCGTGCTGACCCCCGAGCAGGAATATATGCTCGCCAAGCGCTTCGAGGAACATGGCGACACCGATGCCGCACACCAGCTCGTCACCAGCCATCTCCGCCTCGTCGCCAAGATCGCGATGGGTTATCGCGGCTATGGCTTGCCGGTCAGCGAGCTGATCAGCGAGGGCAACATCGGCCTGATGCAGGGTGTGAAGAAGTTCGAGGCCGATCGCGGCTTTCGCCTCTCGACCTATGCCATGTGGTGGATCCGCGCGTCGATCCAGGAATTCATCCTGCGC
>NZ_RAWI01001420.1 GCF_003612125.1 Corallococcus praedator | reverse complement strand
TGTTAGTACCGCGGGACGAATAAACGCGCCGCGGCCGGCGCTCGTCGAGGCGAGCCCCGTCGGCGTGCCCACACGCGTCAACCGCGAAGGAGTCGCGCTCGTGCGCGAGGAGTGGCGCGTCGTCGACCGCTGGTGGACGGAGGAGCCGCTCGACCGCCGCTATTTCGACCTCGTGCTCGAGTCGGGCCGGAACGCGTGCGTCTTCCGCGACGAGGAAGCCGGATGTTGGTTCTCCCAGCGCGCGTGACGCCTCGCGTTCCTGACGCCCTGCTCGCGATGCGTAGGCCGGTGGAACAGTACGGAGGTACGGGCCGCCGGCCGGAGCACCGCGAGCGGGGCGAGGCTGTGCCGGAGGCCGGCTCCGCCGGCCGGGAGGCGCAGCCGATCAG
>NZ_RAWI01001419.1 GCF_003612125.1 Corallococcus praedator | reverse complement strand
GGAGTGGTCGGCGCTGGAGGCCGGTGTCGTGCAGCGCTCCGAGCTGCTGGACGCGATCGTGGCCGACCTCTACGGCGCCCAGAAGCTGCTGGCCGGACGCCACCTGCCGGTGCCGGCGGTGCTGGACCACGACGAGTACCTGCGGACCATGGTCGGCGCTCCCGTCAGCCCGTCGCTGTTCATGGTCGCCGTCGACCTCGGCCGGGACGACGACGGCCGGTGGAAGGTGATGTCGGACCGGACCCAGGCGCCCTCCGGTGCCGGTTACGCGATGCAGAACCGGCGGGTGGTCTCACGGGTGATGCCGGAGGTCTACCACGCCGCCCACCTGCACCGGCTGACACCGTTCTTCCAGGCCATGCGGACCGCGCTGGTCGACGCCGCGCCGG
>NZ_RAWI01001418.1 GCF_003612125.1 Corallococcus praedator | reverse complement strand
TTGCATGGGCGCTCGATCAGCTCGCGATCGACGCGTTTGCCGGGGGCAATCTGACGGACGCGCGCCGGGTCGCCGACGAAGCGCTGCAAGTCCGGACGCAACTTCGCGCGATCCGCAAACCGGTATTTTGGTCGGGCCGCGACGGCGTGCTCGGCGAGCTCTACGCGGCGCTGGCCAGCACGCATTTCTCCCGAAGCGATTGGGCCGCCGGACTCGATGCCGCCACGCCTGGAGCCGCGATTCTCGCGGCGCACGTGGCCGAGAATGAGGCCATCGCCGGCCGGCATTTTCCACTCGCTCACCTCCGGCGCGAGATGGCGATTGCGCATCTGCAGATGGGTGATCGCGCCGCCGCCGCGGACGCATGGGAAGACGTCGCCCTGCAAAGC
>NZ_RAWI01000141.1 GCF_003612125.1 Corallococcus praedator | reverse complement strand
CTGGTGGCGGGCGTGCCGCTGGTGCTCGCCGGGCGCGTGGCGCTGCTGCTGCACCGGGCCACCGTGCGCGCGTCCGGGGCGCCCCGGCCCGCGAACCCGGCGGACCTGGCGGGGCTGGGCATGGTGGGCGACAGCGAGGGCATCGTGCGGGTGCGCGAGGACGTGCTGCGCGTCGCGGACCTCCAGGTGCCGGTGCTCATCCGGGGCGAGACGGGCACGGGCAAGGAGCTGGTGGCGCGGGCGCTCCACGCGCAGGGCCTCCGCCGCGCCGGCCCCTTCGTCAGCGTCAACCTGGGCGCCCTCTCCCGGGACCTCATCGCCGCGGAGCTGTTCGGCACGCTGCGGGGCGCGTTCACCGGCGCCACGCGCGACCGCGACGGCTTCTTCCGCGCCGCGCACGGCGGCACCCTGTTCCTGGACGAGGTGGCCGAAGCGCCCCCGGAGGTCCAGGCGGCGCTCCTGCGCGTGCTGGAGACGGGCGAGGTCTACCCCGTGGGTGGCCAGACGCCCGTGCGCGTCGACGTGCGGCTCGTCACCGCCACCGACGCGGACCTGGAGGCGCGCATCCACGACGGCCGCTTCAAGGCCCCGCTGCTGCACCGGCTGGCGGGCTTTGAAATCGTCGTTCCGCCCCTGCGCGAGCGCCGCGAGGACATCACGCCCCTGTTCCTCCACTTCGCCCGCCAGGAGCTGGAGACCACCGGCGAGGCCGAGCGCCTGATGTCCGCGGACGCGAGAGCCGAGCCGTGGCTGCCCGCATCCCTGGCCGTGCGGCTGGCGCGCTCCGCGTGGCCCGGCAACGTGCGGCAGCTTCGCAACGTCGCCCGGCAGCTCGTCATCGGCAGCCGGGGTCTGCCCGGGCTGCGCGTGGACGCCCGGATGGAGCAGACGCTGGACACCGACGCGCTCCCCATCCCCGGACAGCCCCTGTCCGTGGAGGCGCCGTCCTCCGCCACCGAGAACACCCCCGCGGGGCACCGCACGCCCGCGCGCCGCAAGCCCGCGGACGTGAGCGAGCAGGAGGTGCTGGAGGCCCTGCGCGCCTGCGCGTGGGACCTGAAGGCCACCGCGGACTGGCTGGGCATCCCGCGCTCCTCCGTGTACGTGCTCATCGACAAGAGCTCCTTGCTGCGCACCGCTCGCGACTTGAGTCCGGAGGAGATCACCCGCTGCTTCCACGAATGCGAGGGCGACCTGGACCGCATGGTGCAGAAGCTGGAGGTCTCCCGCCGCGCGCTCCAGCGCCGGGTGCGCGAGCTGGGACTGGAAGGGACCTGAGCTGACACGTCAGCCTTGTTTCAATGTGTCATTGACGCGTCCGGGTGCCCTTGGGCCGCGACCCGCCAGTGATACTTCCGAGGGTGTACACACGAGCCCGCACGCTGGTACGGGCGCTGCATTGCAGTGAGGACCTATGGCCAACACCATCTACATCGACATCGCCACCACCCCCGTCACCTACCTCCCTGGACCGGAGGTGAAACATGGTGACCACGTGATCTTCACGCTGGGCGCCGCCTCCGCCACCATCGCCAGCGCCACGGTGTCGTTCCCCAACGGCACCTGCCTCACCACGTCCGGCCCGTACACGCTGGGAGGCCCCACCATGGCGACGGCGCCTCTGACCGTCTCCGCCACGGCGCCGAAGGGCATCTACGGCTTCGAGGTCAACATCCCCGACGAAGCGAAGGACCGGAAGGTCGGACCGCAGGAGGATGACCGGAAGAACGGCGGCATCGACGTGACGAGCGACCCGCCGGAACTGTGACGGAAAGCAGGTCGCGGGCCCGTCAGGGTCCACGGTACTCGGCCGCGCGCTCCTGCACTGGAGCGCGCGGTCTGGCGCGAAGCCGCGTCGGTTCCTGCATCACTCGGTCTCGTGCGCCTTCACCGGGGCGCCAGGTCCGGCGCGAAGGCGCAGCAGTTCCTCTCGCACCTCGCGGGCCCGTACCCACCGGGGACGGGCCGCGACCACCGCGTCGGCCAGTTCCAGCCCGCGCGTCAGCCCGGCCGCCGCGTCCTGTCCTTCACGCAGCCGCCATGCGGCCCACGCTCCGTGGAGGTCCGCCGCCGCCAGCCGGTACTCCAGCCGTGGGTCCCGCTTCAGGGCCTCCTCGAAGGCCTGCGCCGCGCGCGTGAAGCCGCCGTCCGCCGCGCCATGGCCGTGCGCCGTCCAGCGGGCCCGGACGCCCACCGCCTCCGCGAGGTAGCGCCACGCATTGCCCAGGCGCGGGTTGAGTTCGCGCGCCCGGTTCAACGCCGCCTCGGCCCGCACAAGCTCCGGCGCCGGATCCTTCTCACGCGACAGCGACCACGTCGCCTGGTGCACCCACGCCTTGCCCAGGTTCGCCAGGAAGTCCGCGTCGTCCGGCAGCCGCTCGAGCGCGGCCGAGTAGTGCCCCACCGCGGCGCGCAGCGCGACCGTGGGGTCCTGGCCCTTCGCGAGCTGGCCCTCGGCGCGAAATACTTCCCACTCGCCCAGGTTGTTGAAGGCGAAGCCCTGCGTGGGCGCCAGCGTCCGCGCCTGTTCGAAGGACGCGCGCGCCTGCGCGAGCAGGGCCTCCGGGTCGCCCCCTTCCTCCGCGAGCAGCTCCCCCTGCCAGAACACCGCCGAGCCCAGCGCGTTGTGCAGCGCGGGCTGCTTCGCGTTGAGGCTCAAGCCCTGCCGGTACAGCGACAGGGCCCGCTCCAGGTCCACGCTCACGTCCTCGCCCTTGAGGTAGTGGAAGCGCGCGAGCTGCTCGGCCACCTCCGCGCCGTTGAAGCACGCGCTGAAGTTGTCCGGGTTGAGGGACAGCGCCCGGGTGAGCGCGTTGTTCGCCTTGCGCAGGTCCCCCGCCGCGTCGGGCGCGTTCGCCGCGTTGGCGCGCTTGCGGTAGGCGACCCCCAGGTTGATCCACGTGTACGGCTCCTGCTCGCTCAACCGCAGGGCCTCCAGGTACGCGTCGATGGCCTTCGTCTGGAAGGGCAGCGCGTCCCCGCCGCGCGCGTCCTCCGCGTCCGCCTGCCCCTGCCACGTCAGGCCCAGGTTCGCGTGGAAGGCGTAGTCCCGGTCCTCGGGGCGCAGGCGCTCGAAGGCGGCCGTCGCCCGGCGGAGCTGCTCGCGTGGATCCACCCCGTGCAGTTGCTGGTAGCGCGCCCACAGCCGGTGCGTGAGGGCCAGCTCCAGCGGGATGCGGGCGCTCGGCGGCGCGACGGCCTCCGCGGTGCGCAGCGCCGCCAGGGACTGCTCCAGCAGGGCCTCCACGCCCTCCCCTCCCTGGTTCGTGCGCTGCTCCGCGAGCCGGCGGTGGAAGCGCGCCACCAGCACCAGCGCCCGCGCATGGTCCGGCGCGGCGACGAGCGCGCGCGACAGCGCCTTGAGTCCGCGCTCGTAGTGCGGCAGCACGTTCCCCTCGGCGTACAGCTCCATCACCATCGCGGCCAGCTCCAGCCGCCCCAGCACCGCGTGCACGCCGGGCTGGCTCTCCGCGGTGGCGACGGCGGCGGCGTACGCCTCGCGGCTCAGCGCCAGGTCCGCCTGGGAGCCCGCGCGGTCGCCCCCGTTCCAGCGCTGCATGGCGCGCGCGAGCAGGATGTCGCCGCGCAGGAGGGGCGCCTCGTAGAACCACGGCAGCTGCATGCCGGGCGTGGCCAGCAGGGACAGGGCCTCGTCCGGGCGGTCCTCGTAGAAGGCGAACAGGGCCTTCACGAACTCGGGCGGCGCGGGGACATCCGGCCCTTCCGCCTGTCGCAGGTACGCGAGCGCCGGGTCGCGGTAGCGCCGGGTCAGCTCCCTGCGGCGCGCCTCCCGCTGCTCGGGCGCGCGGCGCTCCACGTCCAACAGCAACTGGTCGCGGTAGAGGTGGCCCAGCACCTGCGCCAGCGCCCACGCCACGCGGGGCTCGCGGTAGCCGTTCGCCCACGCGGCCTCCAGCTTCTCGCGGGCCCCGTCCAGGTCGTCCAGCGCGAACAGCGCGCGGCCCAGGGCGTACTGCCCGGCCCCGCCCGCCTGCGCTCCCGCGCGGCGCACGTCGGCCTCCAGCGCGACCATGCTCGCGCGCAGCGCCTGGCGGTCCTCGCGCGTGTCATGCAGGCGCGACAGGGCGGAGTAGCGCACCGCGGACTCGATGCGCTCCACGCGTTCGGTGAAGGCGCGGGCCAGCCGCTCGCGCTCGGCCACCTCGCCGCGCACGAGGGCCGCCTGCCCTAGCGCCCCGGCCACCACCACCACCACGCCGGTGCCCAGCATCAGCGCCGCGCGGTGCTTGCGGACCTTCTTGCGCAGCCAGTAGCGCGCGCCATGTCGGGCCCGCACCGGCTCCCCGGAGAGGAAGCGCTGCAGGTCGTCGATGAGCGAGCGCACGGAGTCGTAGCGGAGGGGCCGCTCCTTCTCCAGGCACTTGAGGACGATGGCCTCCAGGTCCTCCGGGATGTTCACGTCCAGGGCACGCGGCGCGAGCGGCGCCTCCCGCTGCAACCGCGTGAGCACCTCCGCCTCGGTATCGCCGGTGAAGGGCGGCCGCCCGGTGAGCAGCGCGTACAGCGTGCCGCCCAGGGCGTAGACGTCCGCGCGGCGGTCCAACCGGTGGCCCTCGCCTCGGGCCTGCTCGGGCGGCATGTAGTGCGGCGTGCCCAGCACCGCGTTGGCCTGGTGGCCCTCCTCGCGCCAGTCGCGCGCCAGGCCGAAGTCCATCACGAACGGGTTGAAGCCTCCGTCCTCCGTGCGCTCCACCAGGATGTTGCCGGGCTTCAGGTCGCGGTGGACCAGCCCCGCGCGGTGCGCCGCGTGCACGCCCTCGGCGGCCTGGGCCAGCACCAGCACCCGCTGCTCCAACGTCAGCGTGTTGGAGAGGTGTCCCAGCGACGGCCCCTCCACGTAGCGCATGGCGATGAAGGCCTGCCCCCGCACCTCGCCCACCTCGTAGACCTCGCACACGCGCTCATGGCGCACGCGGGCCTGGGCGCGGGCCTCGGACAGGAAGCGACGGGCCAGCTCCGGGTCCCCGTCGCGCACGAACTTGAGGGCCACGTTGCGGCGCAGGAGCGGGTCGTAGGCCAGGAACACCTGCCCCATGCCGCCCTGCCCCAGGAAGCGCACCGGTTCGTACCGGTCCCACCCGGGTACCGGGAAGGCGGGGGCCCCGTCCGCGTCCGTCGCCGCCGGGGGCGCGGTCGACAGCGTGGGGGCCTCCTGGATGGGAGCGCCACCCCGGTCCGTGCGCTCGCGGGCCAGGTCCTTGCGCAAGAGGTCCAGGGTGTTCTCCGTCAGCCGGCCCCGTTCCTTCAGCAGCTCCAGGGGCCCGCGGTGCAGGCGGAGGGCATCCTCGCGCAGGGCCGCCGCCTCCTCGGAGGACAGCAACCCTTCGTCCAGCGCGAGGAGGACCTCTTCCTCGTACAACTCCTGATGGCGGCCTGCCCCGTGCACGGACGGAGCATACGGGGAAGGCCAGACGATGCGGGAGCGCCGCCGGAAGGGCGCGGATGGAAGGGGGGCGAGGGGGCACCCCCCGAAGGGGACATCCGGCCCCCTTCCGGCGGCCTCCACGAACGCCATGGAGGCTCCAGGGAGGCTCCGGAGAGGCTCCGGAGAGCCTCCGTGGACGTTACCGGGACCTCATGCGGCCGGGCGGCGCTGCCTGCGGCGCAGGCCGGGCAGTCCCATCAGGCCCAGGAGGGCGAGCCAGGAGGCGTCGGGCGCGGCGCTGCACCCGCCGCCCGCGAAGGCGCGCGTGTTCGTGACGGTCCAGGTGTGCTCCGCGGGCGAGGTGTCCGCGTTGCCCGCGTCGTCCACCGCGCGCACCCGCAGGGTGTGCTCCCCGGGGGGCACGGTGTACCGGTCCCTGCACGGGACGAAGGGGCCTCCGTCCAGGCTGCACTCGAACGTGATGCCCTCCTCGTCGGGGCCGTACTCGAAGTCCGCCGTCCGGGAGGAGCCGCTCGCGGGCGGGCCCTTCACGATGACGGTGTCGGGAGCCTCGGTGTCCACCTGGGTGTCCACGACGAAGGACACGGTGTTGGACACGGGGCTGGTGCCACCCTTGGGCGTCTCGGCCGTGGCCGTCACCGCGTGCGGGCCGTCCGCCAGCGGGGTGGTGGGCACGCAGCTCCAGGCCCCGGCGGCATCGACGGTGGCGGTGCAGAGCACCGTGCCGCCTTCGCGCACCGTCACCTGGCTGCCGGGCTGGCCGGTGCCGGTGATGGCGGGGGTGGAGGTGTTCACGGTGGTGCCGGACGCGGGGCCGGTGATGACGGGGGCCGAGGGCGCGGGCTCATGGCCCTCTTCCACGGTGCACGTGGCCGAGCAGCCGTCGCCCGCCGTGAGGTTGCCGTCGTCGCACGCCTCCGCCGCGTCCTTGATGCCGTTGCCGCACACGTTGGCGGCCGCGCACGTCTGGGACACGGGGTTGCAGACCCCTTCACAGACATTGGAGGCGGTGCAGGCCTGGCCAATCTCCAGCAGGCAGCGCGGCGAGCACGTGTCGCCCGCCGTGAGGTTGCCGTCGTCACACACCTCGGCGCCCGCGCGGACACCGTCGCCGCACGTGGTGCCACAGAGGCTGGGAGCGCCGTTGCACGCGTAACCGGACTCCACGACGCAGATGCCGTTGCAGCCGTCGCCCGACGTCGCGTTGCCGTCGTCGCACTGCTCGCCGGCATTGATGACGCCATTGCCGCAGGTGTTGAAGCACGCGTTGCCGGGCGCGGGGCAGCTCCAGCCCGCCTCCACCTGGCAGGACGCGTTGCAGCCGTCGCCCGCGTTGAAGTTGCCGTCGTCGCACGCCTCGGCGCCCGCCGTCTGGCCATCACCGCAGAGGGTGTTGCAGACGCTCGGAGTCCCCGAGCAGCTCCAGCCCGGCTCGACACGGCAGCCATTCGAGCAGCCGTCGCCGGACTGCGTCTGGGCGTCGTCACACACCTCGCCCGTCTCCAGCGCACCGTTGCCACAGGTGAAGGCGCACACGGAGGGGCCCGCCCCCGGCGTGGTGCAGGCATAGCCCCGCTCCACGCGGCACTCGGTGGAGCAGCCGTCGGACGACGTCAGGTTGCCGTCGTCGCACTGCTCGCCCGGGTTCACGTTGCCATTGCCGCACGTCTTGGCGCAGGGCTGGCCCGGCGTGGCGCAGGCGTAGCCCAGCTCCAGGGTGCAGGCGTTGGAGCAGCCATCGCCCAGGGACGTGTTGCCGTCGTCGCACAGCTCGCCGGGGTTCAGCAGGCCGTTGCCGCACAGCGGGGCACAGGCGGACGGCGCACCGGAGCAGGAGTAGCCCGTCTCGATGCGGCACGCGGAGGAGCAACCATCCGAACCGAACGCGTTGCCGTCGTCGCACTGCTCGCCGGCGTTGATGGTGCCATCACCGCAGGACGCCACGCAGGCGCTGCCCGGGGTGGGGCAGGCGTAGCCCGCTTCGACGCGGCAGCTCGCGTTGCAGCCGTCGTTCGCGGTGGTGTTGCCGTCATCGCACTGCTCGCCGGCATTGAGGGCGCCATTGCCGCACGTCTTGGCGCAGGAGCTGGGCGCTCCCGTGCAGCCGTAGCCGGGCTCGATGCCGCAGCTCGCGCTGCAACCGTCGCTGTTGGTGGCGTTGCCGTCGTCGCACTCCTCGCGCAGGGAGATGGCGCCGTCGCCGCAGCGGTCGTCATACGCATCCACGAACAGGTAGCGGAAGGCGTTCGGGGGCGAGGCCGCGTTCTCGTTGCACAGCTCGATGCGGTTGACGCCCGCGTGCCAGGGCGCGCTGGTGCCGAACTCGCGGAAGATGTTCTTCTGCCACGGCTGGCCGGCCGGCTCGCTCACGGTGATGGGGAACACCGCCACGCCGTTCACCTTCGCGCTGTCGAACTGGTTGTCATTGAAGGTGGCCAGGCGCAGCCGGAACTGGGAGATGATCGTCGTCGAGGGGACCAGGAAGTCCTGGTAGACGCACGTCTGCCCGCCCAGGGGCGCCATGAAGCGCGCGGACTGCATCTCCAGGGGCCAGTCGGTGGCGTTGCGCACGCCGGTGGTCGCGCCCGTGGTGGTGCCCGCGTAGAACCAGTGCGGATCCGCCACGGTGCCTTCCAGGCGGCGGTTCTGGTTGTCCACGCCAGTGTTGAAGATGGCGACACCCGCGCCCACGCAGCGGCTGGGGCTGCCCGCGCAGGCGAAGCCGGGCTCCACCTCGCACTGCCGGCTGCACCCGTCGCCCTCGAAGCGGTTGCCGTCGTCGCAGATCTCCTGCGCGAAGGACGGGTACGGCTGGTTGTTGAAGACGCCGTTGCCACACAGGGACAAATCACACGTGGACGAACAGCCGTTGCCGCCGCCCACCGTGTCGCCGTCGTCGCACAGCTCGCCCGTGTTGGTGACGTTGTTGCCGCACAGGCTCAGGAGCGAACAGGCATTGCCGGGCACGTTGCACAGGTAGCCGGCCTCCACGGTGCCGGAGGCGGAACAGCCATCCCCGCTCACGGTGTTGCCGTCGTCACACTGCTCGCCGGGCTGGAGCCGGCCGTCGCCCACGAGCGCCGAGGACTGCTGGCTCGTGAGGACGGACGCGGACGTGGGGGGCCGCGAGTCACCCGACTCACAGCCGATGAGGAGGAACAGGGCACTGAGGGTCGCGGCGGTGAAACCCGCTCGCGCGACCGTGCGTGACGCCTGTCCCCGGAAGAGGGACTCCATGACGTTCATGAACATGAAAGGTCTGCCTTACTTCTGAAGGGGTTCCGGAGAGGGGGAGGAGGAGGCCGGCGTCGTCTGCACGCCCTCGGCCTCTCCGACGATCTTGAACTCGACGCGACGGTTCTTCGCGCGGCCGTCCGCCTTGGCGTTGTCCGCGATGGGCTGGTTGGGACCGAAGCCCTGGGCCTCCAGCCGCCCGCGCTCCACGCCCTTGGCCACCAGGTAGTCCACCACCGCTTCGGCGCGGCGCTGGGACAGGTCCAGGTTGTACTCGGCCTTGCCCTTGTTGTCGGTGTGGCCTTCCACGCGAATCTTCGCGATCTCCGGGTGGGAGACGAGGATGGCGGCCACCTTGTCGAGCACCGGGTTGCTGCGCTTCTGGATGACGGCCTGGTTGTTCTCGAAGAAGACGGCCTCCATGATGGAGATGCGGCCCGAGTCGATGCGGGCAAGCGGCACTTCCTTGCAGCCGCCGTTGGCCTCGGTGCCGGGCTCGTCCGGGCAGTTGTCCAGCCGGTCCACGACCTTGTCACCGTCGCGGTCGGGCTCCACATCCGGGCAGCCGTCCTGGTCCTTGTAGCCGTTCACGGTCTCCGGCTCGCGCGGGCAGGCGTCCTTCGAATCGACGATGCCGTCCCCGTCGGTGTCGGGGTCGTCCGGGCAGCCGTCCTCGTCCTGGAAGCCGTTCTTGTTCTCCGCCTGGGTGGGGCACTTGTCCGCCAGGTTCAGGATGCCGTCCTTGTCGTCGTCGCCATCCGGGCAGCCCTGGAGCTCGGCGAGGCCGGGGGTGGTGGGGCAGCGGTCCTCGCGGTTCTTCACGCCGTCGCCATCCGCGTCCAGGTCGGGACACTCGGAGGCCACGTGGGGTTGTCCCGCGATACAGACGGGGCCGGCGGGCGCGGGGGGCGTGCCGAAGGAGACGCCCGCGAGCACGCGGAAGCGCGGCGTGCCCGGCGTCTGGCCAAAGCCCGGGCCGCCCATGAGGTACACCTCGGTGCCGTCGGCGGTGGGCACGCGCAGGCCCAGGAGGACTTCCAGGGAGCTGGGCGAGTCCTGCACGGGCAGCGTGCCGCGCACGAGCACTTCCTCGCGCAGGCCGAAGAGGCCCGCGGACAGGTTGACGCCGCCGTTCATCTCCACGCCCATCTCGTCGCGCACGGGGTTGGAGTCGGGGGACAGGGCATACGTCTTGGTGCGCACGAGCGCGCCCACGTCGGCGCCCACGCGGAAGGTGTTCGCCAGCCGCTTGCCCAATCCCAGACGCGGGGAGAAGGTGAAGCCCTCGTCGCGCGTCAGGGCGGACTTGCTGCCCAGGGGCAGCGCCGCGCCCAGGTGCAGGCCGAGGTCGATGGGGCCACCCCGGTCCTCGGAGAGGAAGCCGGCGCGGGCCTGGAGCCAGGGGGTGCCGAGCGCGCTGGTGGTCGGGGTGTTCACACCCACCGCGGTCGTCTCCGGGCCCCACTGGGACACGATGGGCACCTGGGCGCCCACCTCGAGCCAGTTCGTGAGGGCGTAGGCCGCGCTCACGTGCGCCGTCACGCGGTTGGAGATGATGACGCTCTGCTCTTCGTCATTCTCCAGCAGGACGAGCGGCTTGTTCTCGTAGTGCGCGGTGAGTCCCACGCGGAACTGCCCGGCGGGGAGCAGGTCACCGGTGGACAGCACGAGGCTGTCGCGTGCGCCGGGGTTGAGCTGCAGGCGCTCCAGTTCGATGCCCGGAATGGTGCTGCTCTGGGCCTGGGCGCTGAAGGCGCAGAGGACGGCCAGTCCTCCGAACCCAAGGTGATGCCTTCGTGCGAACAAAGCGTTCCTCCACATCGACTCACGGGCGTAGGGACGTCCGCGACCCTTCGCGGGGCGAGGGGTGCGTTGGCGGATGCACGCTTGGGGCCAGCGCTGTCAAGAAGACAACGGGAAGGAATCACGCGGGGATGGCGGGAGCGCCGGGAGGGAGCACCGGGCGCTGACGCGTCAATCCATGGCGGCTGACACACGGAACACGGCGGCTGACGCGTCAGGAGCGCGCCGTGTTCCGGCGGGGTGCGTCACAGGTCGAAGTGGCCGGCGGCTTCGGGCTGGTAGGGGACGGCGACGATGCGCAGGCGGCGGGTGCGGCCATTGGGGAGCGGCCATTCCACGGTCTGGCCCACGGACAGACCGATGAGCGCACTGCCCACGGGGGCGAGGATGGAGATGCGGCCCGCGTCGCTGTTGGCGTCCTTGGGATAGACGAGAGTGACCTCGCGCTTGCCGCCGCCCTCTTCGTCCTCGAAGACGACGGTGCTGTTCATGGTGACGACGTTCGCGGGGATGGCGGTGGAGGACGTGACAACGGCGCGGGCGAGCTCGGACTCCAGTTGCTCCACGAGCTCCGCGTTGCGCGCGTTGCCGTACTGTTCGACGACGCGCTCCAGGCGCTGGAGGTCGGTGTCGGTGACGATGAGGGGATGGTTGTGGACCATGGTGGTGCCTCCTGGCGGTGAGAAGGAATGACGGCCCCACGCATTCCCGGGAAAAGGGAGCGCATGGAGGCGCCGTCGGGTGAAGGGGTGGAGAGGACGCCGACCGTCGCGAACTACACGGGACGGGAGGCGTGGGAGACAAGCCAGGCGGTGGCTCGGCCATGCGCGGGCAGCGTCCGGCGCACGGAGATCCGGCGCGGAGCACGCTGCTGGCAGGCTGTGAGCGAAACCGTCATCTGGACAGGGACCCGGGGCTGCGAACGCGAAATGGAACCCTGAATGTAGCCGTGCCAGCCCTGATTGCAACCGACGCCCCGAGAAGAGGCGACCGAGCGGACAGGCGCCGTGGTGCCGGGAGGCTGCGGATCAGCGCAGCGGTGACACGTCCTTGAACCTCACCCCCGTGGCGCCCAGTTGCTCCAGGGCGAGCTTGATGTCCTCGGAGATGATGAGGGACACCTCCCAATGCAAGGGCCGGAACACCTTGGGACTTCCGATCCGGAGGGCGTCCAGACGCATGCCCCACACGGAGAAGTAGGTGCCGACCTTCTCCGGGAGCCCGTTCTTGGGCTTCCAGTAGAGCACTTCTTCTGAAGCTTCGTCGTCGATGCAGTTCACTCGGCGGACGGCATTCATGATGAGGAACTCATCCGCCTGGCCCTCGATGTCCACGGGGAAGAACTGCACGTCCGCTGGGGCCAGCCGCGCGAAGACGGAGGCCACCCGGGCATGGACGACGGGAATGCTGAAGGGCGCGTGGGAGTAGTCGAGCACTGTGCCCGGGATCTCAACGGGGATGCGCACACGCTCCGGCCAGGAACTCGGCTTGCCCATCCGGAACTGCCAGGGGTTCATGAGTTCGGTTCCCTGAGCATCCTGCGGGTGCCCCAGCTCCCAGCGTCCTTCCAGGTACACATCGTCAGAAAGGTCGAAGTACTGCTGCGACATGGATTGAACTCCGGGACTCACTCCGTACGGGTTACCAGCTTGTTGAGAAAGCTTCCCTTCTGCACGAGTTGATCCGCCAGCGTGCGAAGTGCCCGCGTCAGCGATTCTCGACATTGCACGATGGTCTCGCAGTTCGCTGTCGCCTGCTCAAGCGCACCATGGACCCTCTCGTGGTACTGGCGAGGATGGGGGCCCTTGTGACCAGGAACATCGACCTGATTCGCAGGGTCGCTCAGCGACATATCCGCTTTCTTGAAGATCTTCTGATAGCGCGGCGTCCACGGCCCACCGTTCGCGGTGGAGGTGCTGAACTTATCGGACGCGATGTGGTGCTTCTGCCCCGCCGCATCCACCACCGGCCCACGGACCGTCATCGCCACCGCGCCCGGAGCCAGCGCGATGGAGATGACACCCGACGTCGACACGGCGACCGACTCCACCTGCGCGACCGCCCCCAGCCGGAAGCCCCCCTGCGCCGCGCCCACCAGTGAAGCCTGCGCCGAACCGGGCAGCGTGGGAATCTTCGCGGCCATCGTCTCTGCCGTGCTGCCCAGCGCCGCCGTGGCCAGCATCACGAAGGCCCGTGCGGCGTTCACCCCAATTACCTCGCCGTACCGCTCCCCCGCGTCCCGTAGTTCCTCGAAGGTCGTGGCCTCGCGCGCCGCATCCGCGAGCACCAGCCATCCCCGGATGAGGCTCACCACGGTGTCGATGCCGGCATACGCGATGAGCACCGCGGTCAGGGTCGCCGCGATGCCCTTGGACACCGCCGGCTCGGGAATCAGCCACAGCCCCAGGTACAGGGTCGCTGTCGTTGTGATCGTGGCGATCACCGCCTCGCGGCTGACCATGCCCCGCAGCGCTTCGCCCGTTTCGTCCCACACCGAATCCAGCGCGATGGAGAAGGCCAGCGTGCGTCGGCCGACCTCGTCCAGCGTGGGGCCTTCCTGCAGGAGGTGGAGGCAGTCTCCGGACAGGGCCTTGCGCTGACACCACCGTCCGTAGGCCGCCGCGAGTCCACCATCTGGCTCCGCATGAAGCCGGAGCTGCCGCCTCTCCGGCTCCATCACGGAGACAAGACCCAAGCGCCCTCGAACGTGGGAGTACGCACGCGGCGGCAAGGAGGCCGCCAACAACCGATAGGCTGCCTCCCTCGGTGGAGCGGAAACGGATGCGTCGCGCGCCAGCGCTCTCACCGCCGCCGCGAATGCCTCTTCATCCAGCGGCCCTGGACGGACCTCCGTATCGGGTGTGTGGACGATGCGCGCCCCCGACCCCGTCTCCAGCCTCACGATCCGTGACGTCGCGCATCCCGTCCCACCAAGCAGCGCCAGCAGCACAACGACAACGTGCGTCAGGCGTACCGTGACAACGGATCCGCGAGGGATGAGCGGTTTACCCGGCGCGCGGGGATGTGGCATGGGTGAAGGGCTCCTCCAAGAGGCACGGCCTTCCGAATCCTAGCGACCCATCCACCGCTCACGACGCCGCCATGCAACGACGCCCTGAATTCGACAGCCTGCGCGGAGTGCTCCTCGTCCTGATGACGTTGACGCACCTGCCCACCCGGTTGAACGTCCTCAGCAACCAGCCGTTCGGCTTCGTCTCCGCCGCCGAGGGCTTCGTCTTCCTCTCCGCGTTCCTCGTCAGCGTGGTGCACGCGAAGAGGCTGGGCACGTCCAGCCCCATCGCCATGGTGAAGAGCCTCTGGAGCCGCGCCCTCAAGGTGTACGGCTACCACGTCGCCCTGCTCTGCTTCGCGTTCACCATCATCGCGGCGCTCGGCGTCGCAGCTCGCAGGCCCGCCATCCACAACCTGCTCGGGTTCTTCCACCAGGATCCGTTCACCGCCCTGTGGAGCAGCCTCTTCCTCCTCTACTGTCCCCCGCTGCTCGACATCCTTCCGCTCTACGTCGTGCTGCTCCTCCTCACGCCCGCGGTGATGCTCGGCGCGCGCAAGGAGGGCTGGTCCCGCGTGCTGGGATTGAGCGCCCTCATCTGGGTCTGGGCCCAGGTAGGCCTCAAGCGCGCCCTGTATGACCTGCTCGTCGCCATTCCCGTGCTGCCGTGGCCGCCCTTGAGCATCGACCTGTCGGGCGCGTTCAACCTGTTCGCGTGGCAGTTCCTCTGGGTGCTCGGCGTGTGGCTGGGCGTCACCCGAGCCACCGCGCCGGAACACCGCGAGCCCGTCTCCCGCCGGCTCCTCACCGGAGCGCTCGTCGTCAGCATCGGGTTCCTGCTCGTGCGCCACCAGGTCGGCATCTTCAACTTCGAACTGGGCGCCGCCGCGGTGCTGTTCGACAAGTGGTCGCTCGCGCCACTGCGGCTCGTGAACTTCCTCGCCGTGGCCCTGCTCGCAAGCTGGCTCGCGCCGCGTGTGTTCCGCTGGCTGCGCCCCCGCGTACTGGAAGCACTGGGCCAGGCATCGCTGCCCGTGTTCGCCGTCCACGTCGTGCTGTGCCTGCTCAGCCTGTCCCTGCTCGACGAGAACGAAGACCCGCTGGACTACTGGGACGAGCTCGCCGTGCTCGTGGCGACCTTCTGCTCCATGTACTTCGTGGCGCTGCGCCAGCGCCTCGCGGGCCGGAGCATGGGCCCGCCCTCCACGTCGTAGCCGCCACGCACCGGCGCGGTGCTTCACGTCACCCGCGAACTGCCGCCAGCGCGGACTCGGTCTCCTCCATCAGTGTCCGCACCAGGTCCGCCGCCGGTCCCGCCCGCGACAGCCCCACGCCCTGCCCCGCCCACAGCGTCATGAAGCGCGTGTCCCCGCGCTGCGCGGCCGCGACCTTCAGCGCTCGCGTGGCCCCGTGAAGCTGGGGATACGGCAGGTACGCTCCTGCCTCCTCCAACGTGGTGACGAGCTCATTGGGAATCGCTCGCGCGGGCCTGCCGGTGAGCGCCCGGGTGATGCGTGACGACTCATCCTTCGCCTCGCGCAACACCTCGCGGTGGGCCGGCACCGTGCCGGACTCCTGGGAGCGCAGGAACGCCGTGCCCAGTTGCACGCCCGCCGCGCCCAGCATCCGCGCCGCCGCGATACCGCGCCCGTCCATGATGCCGCCGCTGGCGATGACCGGCAGCCGCACGGCATCCACCACCTGGGGCACCAACGCCAGCGTCCCCACCAGCCCCGCCTCGAACGGGCCTCCGAAGGAGCCCCGGTGCCCACCGGCCTCGGAGCCCTGCGCGACAATCGCATCCACGCCCGCGGCCTCCAGCGCCAGCGCTTCGCGCACGTTCGTCGCCGTGCCCACGATGAGGATGCCGCGAGCCCGCATCGCCTCCAGCACCGACGCGGGCGGAATGCCGAACGTGAAGCTGAACACGTTGGGCGCCGCTTCGAGCACCGCCTCCACCTGCTTCGAAAAGTCCGGCAGCGGAGCCTCCGCCACCTCGGGCGCGGGCAGCCCCAGCTCCGCATGGAAGCGCGCCAGCAACCCCAGCACCGCTCCAGGGTCCCCCGGCTCGACGGGAGCGCGGGGCGCGAACAGGTTGATGCCATACGGGCGCGACGTCCGGGCACGCACCGCCTTCGCCTGCTCGCGGATGGCATCCGGCGGTGCGTCTGCCGTTCCCAGGGACCCCAGCCCTCCCGCCTCCGTCACCGCGACGGCCAGGTCCGGGGGCGACAGCCCACCCGCCATGGGCGCCTGGATGAAGGGATACCGCGTACCAAGTCGCTCCGCGAACTTGCGCCAGGCCAGGGGGTCCATCATGGGGTCACCTCGCGCGCGGACAGGCTGCGCGCAGGCCAGCATTAACGCTCCCGGTCCGTCACGCGCACCCCGCGCCCAAGGACGTCGAGTAGCGCACGCACAGGGCATCCATTATCAACAGTCGTAGTCCGGCGCGGGTGCCCCCGCGTCCAGCACCACCGGCGCCGGCCCCCCTGCCTTCGCCAACGCCTCACCGCAATCCAGCGACGCGTCCTTCGCCAGATGCCGGTAGAGCACGCAGGACGCGCGCTCCACGACGAAGGCCTGCTTCGGCCAGTCCGGCCCACGCGAGGCGAGGATGGCCACCGCGTACCGTCCACCGTCCGGCAGCGTCACCAACCCGATTTCATTGAGCACGTTGTAGCGCGCGTCATCCGAACAGCATCCCGGCGGCAACCACCCGCCCTTGTGCTGGAGCGACGCGCGGGCCCGCGCAGGCAGCCGCGTCCCAAGCCAACCGCCACACCCCTGCCGGGGCGTCAATTCCATCCACTTCAGCAGCCGGGCGGTGGGCCCCGGCTTCAACAGCGCCTTCGTGTCCAAACGCGCGAGGAAGGACACCGCGTCGTCCGCGCAGAAGTAGTTGTCGTTCTGCATCACCTTCGGGGAGTTCGTCGCCCAACGCTGTCCGCCGTAGTTCCACTTCGTCAGCGCGGTGTTCTTCATCCCCAGACCCTGGAGATAGACATTGATGGCATCCGGCCCGCCCACCAGGTCGATGATCTCTCCGGACGCCTCGTTGTCGGAGGTGCGGAACACCTTCTCCGCGAGCGGCGCCACCTGCTTCAGGTCCCGCTGCTTCAGCGCCGCCGCCACCCAGAACACCTTCGCGGAGCTGGCGGAGATGTGCGGCGTCGCTCCGGAGAAGCTCGCGGATTCTCCCGTGCGCAGGTCCGTCACCGCCAGCGCCAGGTCCGTCCCGGGCGACAGCCGCGCCGCTTCACGCGCCAGCGAATCCACCACCGACCGCAAGGACTCCGGAGGCACCCCAGCATCGGTAGGCGCCGCCGAAGCGGTCATCGCAAGCAGCCACGCTCCCAGCAGCACCCTCCGCATCCGCGACCCCTCTTTCAGCCCCGCTCAGTGGCTCAACCGGTACACCTGCTCCAACAACAGCGCCGTCACCAATCCACAGTACGTCCCCAGCACATACCCCAGCACCGCGAGCAGCACGCCCACCGGCGCCAGCGCGGGATGGAACGCCGCCGCCACCACGGACGCGGAGGCCGTGCCTCCCACGTTCGCCTGCGAACCCACCGCCGCGAAGAACACCGGCGCCTTGAGCCACCGCCGCGCGCCCATCGTCACCGCCGCGTGGATGGCCATCCACACCGCCCCCACCGCCACCAGCGCGGGCGCGTCCCACAACCTCCGGAACTCCGCCTGCGCGCCAATCGTCGCCACCAGCAGGTACAGGAACAGCGACCCCATGCGGCTCGCCCCCGCGCCCTCCAGCCTGCGCACCGGCGTGAACGACAGCACCACGCCGACCGTCGTCACCAGCAACACCACCCACGTGAAGCCCGTCACCACGCTGCCCAGATCCGGCAGCACCTTCGCCAGCGCCGTGCACGCCACCGTCACCCCGAACGCCACCGCCAGCATCGACAGCAAGTCCGACAGGCTCGCGGGCCGCGCGGACGCCGCTTGAAGCAGGGCTGACTCCTCGCGCACCCGGTCCAGCGCCGCCCGGTCCGCGCCAATGCGCGCATCCATCGCCTTCTCGCGCCCGGCGAAGGACAGCAGCACCGCCGTCCACACGTTGGACACCCCCACGTCCACCACCACCAGCATGCTCAACGTGCTGTCCAGCGCGCCCACGCTCTGGCCAATGGCCACGAAGTTCGCGCTGCCACCAATCCAGGAGCCGCTCAACGCCGCGAGCCCCTTCCACGCCTGGTCCCCCAGCTCCGCCGGCACCAGCCACCCCAGCGCGAGGTACGCGATGGGCCCTCCCACCATGATGCCCAGCGTGCCCGCCAGGAACACGCCCACCGCGTTCTTCCCAAGCCTCGCGATGGCGGGCAGGTCCACGGACAGCACCAGCAACACCAGACTCGCCGGCAGCAGGTACACGCGCGTGAAGCGATACAACTCCGACTGCGTGGGGATGACGCCCGTGTTCGACAGCAGCGTGGGCACGAAGTACGCGAACACCAGCAGCGGCACGACGTTGAAGAACCGCTCCACCGTGGGGTGGCGCTGCAACACATACAACCCCGCCAGCACCGCGAGCAGCACGGCGAGCACCGCCATCGGGTCCTGGATGAGCGGCGGCGTCACGTTGCCGCCCAAGGCTCCACGCCCAGGCCCGGTCCATCGCCCAACTGGATGCGCCCCCCCACCACCGGGTGCGCGCGGTACGGGTCTGACGCGAGCAGCAGGTTGCCGTCCAGGTCCACCCAGTCCACCAGCGGCGCCAGGTGCGCGCCCGCCGCGATGCCCAGCCCCGTCTCCACCATGCAGCCCAGCATCACCTTCAGGCCACACGCGCGCGCCGTCTCGATGATGCGCAGCGCTTCGCGGATGCCACCGCTCTTCTGCAACTTCACGTTGATGCCGTGGAAGCCCGCCGCCAGCGACGGCACGTCCGACGCCTTCGTCAGCGACTCATCCGCCACCAGCGGCAGCGGCGAGCGCGCCTTCAACCACTTCGCCCCGTCCACATCCGCCGCCGGCAACGGCTGCTCCACCAGCTCCACGCCCTGCGTGGCGAGCCACTGGATGTGCGCCAGCGCCTCGTCCGGCTTCCAGCCCTCGTTCGCGTCCACGCGGATGGTCTGCGACGTCAACGCGCGCACCGTGCCGAACACCTCCCGGTCCTTCCCGGAGCCCAGCTTCACCTTGAGCACCGGGAAGTCCGCCGCCTCGCGCACCTTCACCGCCAGCACCTCCGGCACGTCGATGCCAATGGACATGGACGTCACCGGCTGACGCGCGGGGTCCACGCCCAGCATCCGGTACAGCGGCACGCCCATCACCTTGCCCGCCAGGTCATGCAGCGCCAGGTCCACCGCTGCCTTCGCCGCGGGGTTGTCTGGCAGCGCCGCGTCCAGCGCCTCCGACACGTCGCGGAAGCAGCGCAGGTCCCGCCCCTCCAGCACCGGGGCCAGCTTCTGGAGCGCCGCCTCCACCGACTCCCAGGACTCGCCGTAGCGTACGTTGGGCGCGGCCTCGCCGTACCCCACGTGTCCGCCCGAGCGCACCTCCACGAACACGTTGCGCTTCACCGTGCTCGTGCCCCGGGCAATGGTCCAGGCGTGGCGCAGCGGCAGTTCCACGGTGCGAAAGCTCAGGGGCGACGACATGGGCAGGGCTTCCTCCAGGGCCCCTCCCTTAACACGGCACTCCCGGCAAACGCCGCATCCGTTGCCTTCCGGGGCCCAAGGCGCGAGCCTCCCGCGTCATGCGTTTCCTCGTCCTGTCCGTCCTCCTCGCGTCCGGCGCGAGCCATGCCGCACCGCCCCGTCCCGCGCCGAAGGACGAGCTGCGGACCCTGCTCGCGGAGCTCATCGCCACGGACACATCCAACCCGCCCGGCAACGAGACGGCCGCGGCCCGGGTGGCGGCGCGCTGGTTGAGCGAGGCGGGCATCGACTCGGAGCTCATCGAGCCCTCGCCCGGACGCGGCAACCTCCTGGTGCGCCTGAAGGGCTCCGGGAAGGGGAAGCCCCTCCTCGTGCTCGCGCACCTGGACACGGTGCCCGCGGTGCGCTCGGAGTGGGCCACCGACCCGTGGAAGCTCACCGAGAAGGACGGCCTGCTCTACGGCCGGGGCGTGCAGGACAACAAGGGCATGGCGGCGGCGAGCATCCTCGCGCTGCGCCGGCTGAAGCAGGACGGCGGCCCGCGCTCGCGCGACATCCTCCTGTACCTGGGCGCGGATGAAGAGGTGGGCTCGGGGCAGGGCCTGGACTGGATGATGGAGCACCGCCCGGAGCTGAAGGAGGCGGAGCTCGCGCTCAACGAAGGAGGCCTCACAGAGCTGTCCCCGGACCGCAAGCAGGTGCGCTTCGTCGCGCTCCAGGCCGCCGAGCGTGTCTCGCGCAACGTGACGCTCAAGGCCACCGGGCCTGGAGGCCACTCCTCCGCGCCGCCCGTGGACGCGGGGCCGCTGGTGCGCGTGGCCGCGGCGGTGGCCCGCGTGGGTGCCCTCACCTTCCCCGCCCACCTGACGCCCGCCGCGAGGCTCCACATCCAGGGCCGCGCGCCCATCACCCCGGGGGAGCTGGGGGAAGCGCTGCGCCGCATCGCCGCCGCACCGGACGCGCCGCCCGAGGACGCGGTGTCCACCGTGGCGAGGCTGGAGCCCGCGCTGGGCGCCGTGCTGCGCACCACCTGCGTGCCCACCGTCTTCCACGCGGGCACGCGCTCCAACGTCATCCCCGCCACCGCCGAGGCCACCGTCAACTGCCGCCTGTTGCCGGACGCGGACGCGAAGGCCGTGCGCGAGCGCATCGTCGCCGCCGTGAATGACAAGGACGTCCAGGTGGAGATGGACGTGTCGCCGCCGGACTCACCCATGTCGCCCGTGGGTGACAACGCGATGTTCCGCGCGGTGCAGGCCGCCGCCGCGAAGGTGTGGCCCAAGGCACCGGTCATCCCGCGCCAGTCCACCGGCACCACCGAGTCCGCCACGCTGCGCAGGGTCGGCATCCATGCCTACGGCATCGACCTCTTCGCCCTCACCCCGGATGACGCGCGCACCGCGCACGCCCCCAACGAGCGCGTGCCCGTGGCCTCGCTCCAACCCGGCGCGGAGTTCGTCTACCTCACCCTCAAACACCTGACGCGCTGACGCGTCCTCCGTGACCTGGACGGTGCGCGCGCCGGCGCGCTATGGCTTCTCCCCAAGGAGAGGCCATGTCCGAAGCATCGCCCCAGGAAATCACCGCGCAGGTGCGCCACAAGATTGTCGAGCTGGCCGTGCAGGGCGGCTACTTCGACACCGTCCAGCGCGCGGGCCCGGAGCTGGACCGCCTGAAGCAATACCTGCGGATGCTGACCGGCCAGGTGCCCCTGCCACCCGCGACACCTGGACAGTCCCCCACCATCTTCCCCCCGC
>NZ_RAWI01001417.1 GCF_003612125.1 Corallococcus praedator | reverse complement strand
GTCTGCCACCGATCGTCGGGCCCGACGACAAGCGGCTGCGGCTGGGTCTGTCCGCGGTGGTCGACGGCTTCCGCTACCTCGCCACCCGACCGAACGTCCGGATGACCTTCGTGGTGGACCTGATCGCCATGATCGTGGCGATGCCCCGGGTGCTGTTCCCGGCCGTCGGCGTGCTCTTCCTCGGGGGTGGGGCGTTCACCACAGGTGTGCTCAGTGCGGCGTTCGCCGCCGGTGCGGTGCTGGCCGGGCTCTTCTCCGGTGGCCTGGTCCGGGTGGTGCACCAGGGGCGGGTGATCGTCGCCGCGAT
Source organism: Corallococcus praedator (assembly GCF_003612125.1). Taxonomy (GTDB): domain Bacteria; phylum Myxococcota; class Myxococcia; order Myxococcales; family Myxococcaceae; genus Corallococcus; species Corallococcus praedator. Next base: position 82 of record NZ_RAWI01001417.1, on the reverse strand, counting down.
CGCGGTGTTCGGGCTCGCAGTGGCGGGCTTCGGGGTGGTTCTGCTCACCACCGGCGCCGGTCAGCCTCCCGCTGTGCTGTGG
>NZ_RAWI01001416.1 GCF_003612125.1 Corallococcus praedator | reverse complement strand
ACGTGGATTTCACGGATTGGGCGCTCACGCGCGCTCGTTCACGAGCGCGCGTGGATCAGCCGGCCCCGTGAGATCAGTGAGGCGGTCTGCTTGAGGCGCTGCGCGCGAATGCTCAGATCGTAGGTCTGGACGTGGGCGACGGCCGCGAACGTCCCACTGAGGTAGCGGTAGAGGTGATCGACGTCGCGGCAGATGGCAATGGCCATCAGGTTGTTTCGACCGCTGATGGCCGCCACCGAGGCGATCTCGGCGTGTGCGGCGATCTGTCGTCCGACGCTCTCGAGGTGTGGCGGCGCCGTCGTCAGCCAGATCATCGCGTTGACGTCGAACCCGAGTCGCTGGGGGAGGACGTCGACGTCGTAGATCAGGGTGCCCGCCGCCTCGAGGGC
>NZ_RAWI01001415.1 GCF_003612125.1 Corallococcus praedator | reverse complement strand
GAGCTCGAACCGACCGCCGGAGATCGAGTCGAGGCCCGCAGCAGTCATGGCGAGAAGCGTCGGCGTGCGCGAATAGATCGGCAGGATGGCCGAGGTGAGGGTGATCGTCCGGGTGACGGCCGCGAGGTAGCCGAGGCGGGAGACCGCGTCGAAGGAGTACGCCTCTGCGACGGCCACGACATCCGCGCCGACCCTCTCGAATTCCTGCACGTCGGACGCCGCGACGGCGAAGTCCTCCGAATAGTCGATCGTTACGCCGAGTCGCTTCATTGCGTGCTTACCTCCTGTTGTTCCGATGCCGCGTCAGTCGCGCTCGCGGACGACCGCGGCGAAGTCTGTCGCCGCGCGCGTTGCAAGCGCGCGCATGCTCGAGGCTGCCGCATCGAAAT
>NZ_RAWI01001414.1 GCF_003612125.1 Corallococcus praedator | reverse complement strand
CGCCCAGCTCGCGAACCCGCACTTCGACCTACATCACCTTCGACCGGTGCCGCCCGGAATCGCCCCGAGCTCCCGCGCGAACCCTGCTCCTCGCCGACACCGATGCCCGCCTGCCGGTCGCCGACCGGGCGCGCCACCGACCGATTGCCGCTCCCGCCTTCGACGGCCTCGGCGACACCGGCACCGCCCCGGCCGGTGGAGCCGCCCGGACGCAGACCCCGGCGGCCGACGGCGACGTCTTCCGCAGGTGCCCCCGAACCGGGCCGCCCGGCCCGAATCCGGGCTTCCTCGGCATCGGCGACGGCACCGCCGGGGCGCTTGACTCCGGCTCGATATCCGCTGGTGCCGGGCCTGCCGAGAGGCTCCTCGGGAGCGAACCCGGCCCGGTT
>NZ_RAWI01001413.1 GCF_003612125.1 Corallococcus praedator | reverse complement strand
GAAGGAATCATTGAACCGACGATGTGACCTTCCATATGGTTGACCGGTACGACGGGGACATTCCACAGTTCGCCGAGCATGCGAGCGAAGGTTAGACCGACCCAGAGGGCTGGTTCGAGACCAGGACCTTCGGTGACCGCGATACGATCGATGACTGGTGCCGCGTGATAGAGATGGTGTGCTGCTGCAGCGAATGTTTCGAAGAGTTCCGGATTTTGTGGAGCGACCTCGGTGCGGAATTGTGTGATGAGTGCATCGAGTTCGGCAACTGTTTTCGTACGGATTGCCTTCGGTGCAGTATCAGCTTGAGTAATGAGTTTATGGAGGAGGGGAACGAGATTCTTGCCGTGTTCGCGCTTGGCGAGGTTGGGATAGACGCCACCGTATGC
>NZ_RAWI01001412.1 GCF_003612125.1 Corallococcus praedator | reverse complement strand
CCTTCAACATTGATCAGCAGATTAAGAGAATGCTTGAAAAGATGTTGCCGTGCTGACGAAGACTCTTCTATCCCCCCACGCCTCTTATAAGAGTTGGGGGATGAAGAATGTTTTTCGATCGATTCTTAAGCTTTGCAAAAAGCGTCGATCGAAAAGTAGTTTTGTCGTTCAACTCGCATTTTTTGCGGTTTACAAATTCTATGTTCAGTTCCAAACTGGCTGAGGCTAAAGTTGTGAGACTCGCAGACAAAGTTTGCATGATTACCGGAGCAGGGTCGGGCATTGGCCGTGCAACAGCGGTGCAGTTTACTCGCAATGGCGCGATCGTGGTGGCGATCGATCTCAACGCTTCAGAACTCGAAAAAACGCGGCGGCTGATTGAACAGGAA
>NZ_RAWI01001411.1 GCF_003612125.1 Corallococcus praedator | reverse complement strand
GTGTGTGGAACAGGCGCATCGCTTCCACCGGAACCAACTCGGACGGGAGCGCGGCCAGACTCTTGCCCTTGGCCCGGCGCACCACCACCGCTTCGCCGGTTCGCCAGATCTGGTCGAAATTGGCCAACGGGATCTCCGAGCTGCCGTTCGGGCCGTTCAGCGTCATCAGGCCGTCGTGGAAGCTGCTGCTGTGCTCGGAATGTTCCGGATAGGCATTGGTACTCGCGCGCCACAGGAACAACATCTGCAGACCCAGGATCAGCACCAGGGTGCCGATTCCGGTCAGATACCAGAGGGCGCCGCTGTCGGCGTACAGCCCGAAACCGAACCAGATCACCAGCATCAGCCCGATGATCAACACCTGTCGGGTGTTCTTGAAAATCGTCAAC
>NZ_RAWI01001410.1 GCF_003612125.1 Corallococcus praedator | reverse complement strand
AAGCTGCCGTGCGACGCCGCGCTGATCGACGCCGAGATCTGCGCGCTCGACGCCGAGGGGCGGCCAAGCTTCAGCGCGCTGCAGGCGGCGCTCAAGGACGGCGGGCCGATCATCGCCTTCGCCTTCGACCTCCTCCACCGCGACGGCGACGATTTGACGGGCAAGCCGCTGATCGAGCGCAAGGCGGCCCTCGCGGCGCTGCTGGACGGTGCGCCGCCGCCGCTGCACTATGCCGAGCATATCCGCGGCGGCGGCGAGAAGCTGTTCGCGGCGTTATGCGCGGGCGGCTACGAGGGGGTCATCAGCAAGGCGGCGGACTCGCGCTACCGCGCCGGGCGCGGCGGCAACTGGCTCAAGTCGAAGTGCACGCATCGGCAAGAATTCGTCATC
>NZ_RAWI01001409.1 GCF_003612125.1 Corallococcus praedator | reverse complement strand
TTCCCGGAGGTCACCGAGGCCGCCGATCGGCGCGCGCTCACCGACGTCCTCAGCGACGGGGCGCAGTTCCGGCTGCGCGACAGGATCGTCGCGGACCCCTCGCTGATCGGCCAGACGATCACGCTCCGGGTGCCGGTCTCGGACCCCTACGACCAGCTCAACAAGGGGCTGGTGAGCCGCGACACCGCCGAGGGCAACCGCCGGGTCAGCGACCAGGAGATCGGCTGGTTCGACCGGCTGGAGGAGGCGGGCGCCGTCAGCCGGCCGCTCAACGTCGGCCTGATCGTCAACAACGACAGCCGCTTCCCCGAACTTGCGGGACTCAGAGGGGCACTTGCCGGCTCCTTCTGGTCGCTGCTCGTGTGCTTCGTCATCGCCTTCCCGCTGGGC
>NZ_RAWI01001408.1 GCF_003612125.1 Corallococcus praedator | reverse complement strand
GATCCATATTCCGCATGGGAAACGCTGTATTGATTCCGACGAAGCCGCCTTTGGTTTCAAAAGGGCGTTGAACAATCTGACCCTTGAATTCAGGGGCATCGATGACTTTATCGTCGAGGTGACGGCTGTAAAGCCATTTCCGATTCTGTAGCGGTTCGATGTTCAGCAGTTTGGCCGTGGCCGTCTCGTCAAGCTGGTGAATGTCCTTCATGCCTACCGGACGAATTGTCTCGTGCGAATTATAAACATTGCCCACCATGGGAGACAAGTGAGCATGAAGCGATTTCCAGCCTTCCCGCGTCCCCAGATCAAGCTTCAACTGATCAGCGATAAAATTTATAATGGTGCCCTTGTCTTTGTTATCCTGGAAGGATGTGTACGCGTAATGAC
>NZ_RAWI01000140.1 GCF_003612125.1 Corallococcus praedator | reverse complement strand
TTTTTGTCCAGGATACGGCAACCACCGACATCTACACCCTCGAGTTGGTCGGCAGCGTCAGATGTGTATAAGCGACAGGCTCCTGGACAGCACCCGCCGCTTCGCCCGCGAGGTGCTCGCCCCCACCTACCGGCCCATGGACACCTCCCCGCCCGTCTTCGAACACGGCCGGGTGCGCGTGCATCCCGCCATGCGCTCGCTCTACGCGAACATGGTGGACCTGGGCCTGCTCACCGCCACCCGCCCTCCCGACGTCGGCGGCCAGCAGCTCCCCCTCACCGTGCACGCCGTGTCGAGCGCGTACCTCATGGCCGCCAACCTGAGCGCCTATGGCTACCTGGGCCTCACGCTCGGCGCCGCGCACCTGCTGGAGGTCTTCGGCACGCCCTGGCTGCGCGAGCAGTTCATGGCCCCCCTGTACCGGGGGGAATGGACCGGCACCATGGCCCTCACCGAACCGCAGGCCGGCAGCAGCCTCGCGGACGTGAAGACGCGCGCCACGCCCGCGCCGGAGGGCGGCTACCGGCTCCAGGGCTCGAAGATCTTCATCAGCGGCGGCGACCAGGACTTCACCGACAACATCGTGCACCTGACCCTCGCGCGCATCGACGGCGCGGAGGGCGGCACGCGCGGCGTGTCCCTCTTCGCCGTGCCCGCGCGCAGGCCCGAGGGCGGCAAGCTCGTCCCCAACGACGTCCAGGTGGCCGGCGTCATCCACAAGATCGGCTGGCGCGGCCTGCCCAGCCTCGTCCTCAACTTCGGCGAAGCCGACGACTGCCACGGCTGGCTCGTGGGCCAGCCCGGCCGTGGCCTCGCGTGCATGTTCCAGATGATGAACGAGGCGCGCATCATGGTGGGCCTCAACGGCGTCGCCACCGCGTCCGTCGCCTACCAGGAGTCGCTCGGCTACGCGCGCGAGCGCCCCCAGGGGCGGCCCGCCGGCATCCGCGACACCGCGCGCGCCCAGGCCCCCATCATCGAACACGCGGACGTGCGGCGCATGCTGCTGCGCCAGAAGGCCATCGTGGAGGGCGGGCTCGCGCTGCTGCTCGCCACCTCCACCCAGGCGGACCTCGCGAACCACGCGCCGGACGAAGCGGCCCGCCAGCGCGCGCACCTGCTGCTGGACCTGCTCACCCCCATCGCCAAGACGTTCCCGGCGGAGAAGGGCTTCGAGTCCAACGCGCTCGCGCTGCAGATCCACGGCGGCTACGGCTACTCCAGCGAGTACCTCCCGGAGGCGTGGCTGCGCGACCAGAAGCTCAACAGCATCCACGAGGGCACCACCGGCATCCAGGGCCTGGACCTGCTGGGCCGCAAGGCGGTGGCGGGCGGTGGCGCCGCGCTCCAGGCGCTCGATGAAGAGGTGCGCGCCACCACCGCGCGCGCCCGGGCCGCCGGCGTGGAGCCCGCCTGGAGCGACGCGCTGGAGGACGCGCTCCAGCAGGCCACGAGCCTCACGCTGGAGCTCGGCGCGCGGGGCATGGCCGGCGAAGTGGACTCGATGCTGCGCCACAGCGCGGACTTCCTGGAGCTGTTCAGCGTGGTGGCCGTGGCCTGGCGCTGGCTCGCGCAGGCCGCCGCCGCGAAGGAGGCCCTCGGGAGGAACGCTGCCGGGGACGCCCGCTTCTACGAGGGCAAGCTCGCCGCCGCGCAGTACTGGTTCGCCGTGGAGGTGCCGCGCGTGCCGCTCTTGGCCCACCTGTGCCGGACGGGCGAGGACTCCTACGCCCGCATGCACCCTGACGGGTTCTGAACGGCGCATCTTCCCAGCGCCCCGGGAGGCCGGCATCCGTCACAATGGCGGGCATGTCGGTCTCCTTCCACCTGTGCCAGCCCGGTGGGGGCGCCTCGTGCGGCGCCTGCTGCGGCCTCTACAACTTCCGCGACCATTCGCGCGCGGCGCTCACCCAGCGGCTGGCCACGCAGACGGCGCGGCTCGCCCACGCGCCCCGGACGCCGGAGGCCTATGGCGAGGCCGCGCGCGAGCTGACCGCGAACCGCGACGCCCCCCCGCTCTTTCCCATCGTGCGGGTGTGTCCGCTGCTGGGCTTCCTGGACGCGGAGCAGCAGCAGGTGGGCTGCCTGGGCCATCCGAAGGTGACGGGCGGTACGGACCTGCGCGACTGCGGCGTCTACCGCGCGTCCATCTGCGAGACGTTCACCTGTCCCTCCTTCGGCTGGCTCACCGACGCGCAGGCCCGGCTGGTCCAGGCCGCGTGCGCGGACTGGTATCTCTACGGCCTGGTCATCACCGACGTGGAGTTCGTGCGCGGCTGCCTGAAGCTCCTCGAGTGGGAGCTGGGCGGCCCCGCGCATCCGGAGGCGCTGCGCGAGCGGCCCGAATCCCTCCTGGCGGTGCGCCGCCTCTTCGCGCTGAAGGAGACGGCCCCCGGCCGTGACGACCGGGCCACCGTGTTCGGCCGCTTCACCCACGACACCGAGGACGAACCCGTGCCGCGCACGCTCGACTACGCAGCCCTGGGCACGCGCGCCGCGCCCGAGGACGACGTGGTGCTGTGCCTGGGCTACACGCCAGCGGACGCCCCCGCGCTCCTCGCCGCGCGAGCCCTGGTGCGGGACCACGTGCGCGCGGTGGCCGCCACGGTCCCCGCGTAGAGCCCTTCGTCCCCCTCAAGCAGGCGACCTGCCTCCCGCCCCGAGTGCTTGCACCGGCAGGGGGTCGTTCGCAGGTTCGCCTGCGGGAGGGTTGGCGGATGGGTCGACGCTGGATGTGGCTGGGGATGATGGGGCTGTGCACGGTGGCTTCCGGATGTCGGGAGTCCGACAGCCCGGACACGGTGGGCGTCCCGGCGACGATGCAGGTGCGGGACACGGCGAACGGGGGGCTGATGGTGCCCGCCACGCCGGCCCTGGCGCAGGGCACGACGGAGGGTGTCCAGCCGACGCCGCTTCCCGGGGCGAACGCCCAGGTGCCCCCGAACACGGCACCACCCCCGGGAGCCCTGCCCTTGCGAGACACCCGGACGAACGCCGCGGACCGCACGGCGGCCCAGGCACCCGCGAGTGGAAGCAGCGGGACGGCGACGAACGCGCCCGCCTACGGCGGCAGCGGCCCTGCGCAGGCACCAGCCCGTGGCGGCAGCGGAACGGCCCAGGCCCCCGCGCAGGGCGGCGCGGCGGCGCCCGACGCGAACGCGACCCCGGGCTCGCAGGCCGCCCAGGCCAACGCGAACGGCCAGCCGGCGGCGGAAGGCCGGGTGATGATTGGCGCGCAGGCGGTCCAGGCCAACGACGACGAGTCCTGGTACGAGGGCGCGGCCAAGGCGGCCCAGGCCGCGGTGACGGACAACACCGCCGACCGCCCGCTCGAACAGGTCACCATCGCCACCAGCACGGTGAACGGCCGGGTGACGCGCGCGAACCGCGACACCCTGCACGTGCGCGACAGCGACGGCACCGTCTACGAACTCCAGCTCGACCCGCGAAGCCGGGGCCTGCGCCAGGGCCAGCGCGTGCCCCTCCCGGAGCTGCGCGAAGGCACCCCGGTGCGCGCCAGCTTCGCCCTCATCGGCGGCCGCACCGTCGCCCGCGACGTGCAGGTGCGTCGCTAGCACCCGCCAACGCACACCCCGCAAACGACGACACCCGGGAAGCCTTGGCGGCTCCCCGGGTGCCTGTCTTCAAACAGCGGATGCGACGACTAGTAGACGGCCTTGAGCGTCACGCCCGAGTACGCCGAGTAGCCGCGGATCTTCACGTAGTACTTGCCCGCGGTCGTCTTGGTCAGCGTGCAGGTCTCCGCGTTGCCGCTGGCGTACGGACGGCAGTCGTACGCGGTGGTCGTCGGCGAGGAGCCGAAGCGCACGTACAGGTCCGCGTCACCCGTGCCACCCGTGGTGGTGATGGTGACCGTCCGGTTCGCCGGCACGTCCAGCGTGGTCCACTCGGTGGTGAACGAGCTGGCGGCGCCAGACACGCCCGTCACCGGCACGTTGCTCTGCAGCACGTTGCCCGTCGGTCCGCCACCGCCCGTGTAGCTGCCCTTCAGCGTCACACCCGAGTACGCCGAGTAGGCGTTGAGCATCACGTAGTAGGTGCCCGCCTGGATGTTGGTGATGGTGCACGTCTCAGCGTTGCCGCTGGCGTACGGACGGCAGTCGTACGTGGCGGAGTCCGGCGCGGTGCCGAACTTGACGTACAGGTCCACGTCACCCGTGCCACCGGAGGTGGTGAACGTCAGCGCCGTGGAGCCCGCCGGAACGGCCAGCGTGTAGAACTTGGAGTTACCCGCCGCGTCGCTGATGCCCGTCACCGCGACGTTGTTCGTCAGCGGAACCGTCGTCGGGGGAACCACCACACCGCCCACGCCCACCGCTTCCCAGGCGGCCTTCACCGCGTCCTGGGTCGCCTGGTCGTAGCCCAGCTCCGAGGCGGCCTGGATGGTCCAGGTCTTCGCCTGCAGGAACGTGGTGCCCGCCGTGTAGATGTCCGTGTTGGCCTTGTACCAGATGCGCGCGGCCTTCTCGACGCCGATGGCCGGCACGTTGATGGTCGAACGGCCGCGCGGGTGCACGCCACCCTTCGACAGCAGCGCGAACGCCAGGTTGGGCACGCCGGAGCTGTAGTGCACGTCCGTGCCGGACGTCACGTTGGCCGCCCAGTCCTTGGACGCGCCGTCCTTCGCCGGGTCATCCATGTAGCGCAGGGCGTCGTTCGCCGTGCCGGGCGTCCAGACATCCTCGCCCACCATCCAGATGGCCGCCGCGGTGCTCCAGCCGTTCACGCGGCTCTCGCAGACGGCGCCGAACGTGTCGGACATCGCCTCGTTGAGGCCACCGGACTGGCCGGAGTACGTGAGGTTGGACTCCTTCGACGTGACGGCGTGGGTCAGCTCGTGGACCGTGACGTCCGCGTCCTTGCCCAGCTCGATGGAGTTCACGCCGTCGCCATCGCCGTACACCATCTGGGTGCCGTCCCAGTAGGCGTTCACGTAGTTGGTGCTGTAGTGCACCGTGCTGATGAGCGCCGTGCCCGCGTTGTCCAGCGAGTCGCGGTTGAAGAGGATCTTGTAGCAGTCGTAGGTGTAGCCCAGCATGTCGTAGTTGGTGTCGACGTGCGAGTCACCGATGGCCGCCTGGCCCTCGCTGCGCTTGAGCGTACCCGGCGTGCTGGTGCCGTTGTTCGCGCTGTACACGCGGCGGTTGATGGCCGTGTGGACCTGCGGCGCGACCAGGACGATGGAGCCGTCCGCGCCGCCCACGTACACGCGGTTGCGGATGGGGGCCTCGGCGCCCTCGCCCGTGACCGTCACTTCGTAGGCCAGGCGCAGCGCGCCTTCCTCGGTGCGCACGTACACCAGCCGGGGGGAGCCTTCGACCGCCAGGTTCGTGCCGGCCGTCGCGCTCAGCGCCGCCTGCTGGGCGGACGTCGCCGCGATGCGCGGCAGGGCGGAGACGGAGACGCCGTCGCGCGCGGAGCCGTTGGCCGCGTACACCGTGCCGTCCGGACGCACGTGCACCGCCAGCTCACCGCCGACCACTTCCAGGCCGTTCTTCATCTGCGTGAAGCGCAGGTGCTGGTTGCCCTGCTCGTCCGTGTTCGTCCGGCGCAGGTGCAGGTCCTCCGCCTTCAGCCGGAAGGCCGGAGCCACCGCCGCGACCGCCTGCTGTCCCGCGGCCAGCGTGTTCAGCGTTCCCACCGCACGGCCCAGCTCGCCGCGGATGCTGTCCGGGATGCCGTCGGGGTGCACGCCGACCACCTGGGCACCACCGAGCGCGTTCAGCGTGCTCTGGATGTCCTCGCCCGACTTCTCCTGCTCAGGCGCCTTCGCCTCGTCGCCAGCGGAGCCCTGCGTACCGCACGCCGTCAGAGCCACGCCAAGCCAAGCCGCGCCAATCGTCTTCAACAGTCGATGAGCCAACGCGATACCTCCATGAAGAAACAGCGGGGTGATACGTGTCACACTTGTTTTCATCAGGGCAACTACTTTTTGGGGAAAGTACGTTTAGTTACTTTCTCCCACCCTCCCGTTCAAACGTGATAGCCGCGAATTCCCCGACAGGCTCATTTACTCAACAAATGAGAACCTTTCTGGATGTCGGTGGAAGTCGCCCGGGATGCCTTACGGGATGTTTCAGGTGTTTCATGAGACGGGGCGCAGCATGCCCCAGGGGGCTGACATGACGCCAAACGTCGCCTCTGGGTGGATTGAAACAGTGTCCTGGGAATGTCCACTGCGGGTGGCCCTGGTGGCGCTGGTGACGCTCACGGCGGCGTGCGCGTCGCGTGCGCCGGCGACCGTGCCGGACGTGCCGGCCCCGCCCCGGCTGTCGGTGGCGCAGGTGGCGCGGCTGCTGCCGGCGAAGGTGAAGGGCCCGGAGCGCGAGGGGTGGGCAGGGGACGTACTGGCCGCGCTGGACGCGGAAGCGGTGCTCCCGTCTGCGTCGGTGGTGTGTCAGGTGCTGGCCGTCATCGACCAGGAGTCCGGCTTCCAGGCGGACCCCGCGGTGCCGGGGCTCGCGAAGCTGGTGCGGCAGAAGCTGGACGCCACGGCGGGGAAGCTGGGCCCGCTGGGGCGGCGCGTCCTGGAGGAGGTGCTCGCATCGAAGGCGAAGGGGGCGAAGCGCACCTTCGGGGCCCGGCTGGACGCCGCTCGCTCCGAACGGGACCTGGACCGGCTCTTCCGCGACATGCTGGCGTATTACGAGGAGCAATACCCCGCGGCGTACGCGGCGGCGGACCTGGCCAGCTCGCTGTTCGGCCCGTCCTCGTTCGCGGGGCAGAACCCCATCACCACCGCGGGCTCCATGCAGGTCAGCGTGCAGTACGCGGTGAACAAGGCCGGGCCGGACGCGGACCCCGACGCCGTGCGCGACTCGCTGTACACGCGCGCGGGCGGCGTGCGGTACGGCACCGCCCGGCTGATGGGCTTCGAGGCCGCGTACCCGGAGCCCCTCTTCCGCTTCGCGGACTACAACAGCGGTGTCTACAGCTCACGCAACGCCGCGCTGCAATCCCAGGTCAGCAAGCTCACCGGTGTCTCTCTTGCGACGGATGGCGACCTGCAACTGTATGACAAGAAGGGCGAGCCCCGGAATGACGACAGCCAGAGCCTCAAGGCCCTGCTCCTCTTCCGTCAGCGTTACGCGCCGAACCTGAGCGAGCGCCGCGTGCGCCGGGACGTGGAGCAGGAGAAGACGGCGGAGTTCGAGACCACCGACACGTATCTGGCGGTGAAACGCGTGTACGCGAAACAGACGGGGCAGCCGCCCGCCTACGCCCAGCTTCCCCAGGTGACGCTCAAGAGCCTGAAGCTGAGCGGGGAGCGCACCACGGCGTGGTTCGCGAAGTCCGTGGACGCGCGCTACCAGCAGTGCCTCACCCGCCACCGCCAGGGTGGGCGGTAGCGGGCGGGCCTCCAGGCTGGCTACGGCGTGGTGAACGCGGCGCTGAACGTGTCCGCGCTGTAGAGGGGCAGCCGCTCCGAGCTGACGTAGGGCGCGCGCCAGGGCTCGTAGTTCGGCGAGCCGTCCGCCGTCACGCGCAGGTAGTACGTGGAGCCGGGCTCCAGCGCGCTGGCCGGCAGGCGCAGGTGGTTCCTGTTGCCGGGCACGTAGAAGCGCTTGGTGGGCTGGGCATTGAAGCTGTCGGTGAGCCTGGTCAGCACCACGATGTAGGCCCGGGGCGTCCCCAGCACCGGCTGCTGCCAGCTCACCACCGGCTGGGTGCTGCCCACCGAGCGCGGCTCATAGGCATCCAGGCCGTCGATGCGCAGCTCCTGCGGCGGTGAAATCCTCGGCTGGATGGGGCCGGCGATGAGGTGATCCAACCGGTCGATGACGCTGATGGTGCCATTGGGGTAGTGGTTCCGGGACCCCACGACGACCGGGGTGGCCGAGCGGAAGGAGTAGCTCGCCAGCCCCAGCACGCCCCAGGACGCGGGATAGGGATTGCCGAAGGAGAGCCGGCGCGTGATGACGCCGGTCTCACCGCGCGGCAGGTTCAGGTTGAGCAGCTCGCCCTGGTAGCCCACCCAGCCATCCTGGAGGCCATGGGGCACGGGCAGCACCTGGAACCAGGACGCGCTGAGCGTCGAGGTCGGGTTCGCATCCGCGCGCCAGCGGGTGAACTCCGACAGGCGCCACTCCATGGAGAAGGCATTCTGGGCCGTCGGCTGCAGCGCGGCGAAGAGCGGCATGGCGGTGGTGCCGTCCGGCGTGAACGCGAAGGCCGGCAGGTGCTGACTGCTCGTCACGGTGGTGTAGGCCATGGGCCCGCCGCTCGGCAGCGTCCCGGACGGCACCGCGTTGAGCTGATTGACGTAGACCCGGTCGCCCTTCGTCGGGTCCAGGACTGGCAGCGGGTAGCCGGTGAAGCCCGTCAGGAAGGCCTCCGGGTCGTAATAGGACGTGGAGCCCACCGGGGGCATCCACGAGAAGTCGAGGCTCGCGGCCAGGTCCACATCCCCGCTGACCACCTGGAGGGCGCTTCCCGGCGCGCCGGTGTGCTCGTACTCCTGCCAGGGGTCCAACCCGGTGAGGTCCGCCATCGCGGGCGAGTAGCTGACCGACGAGGCGACGGCGTCATGGCGCCCCACGCGGTTGACGCCCAGGTCGAAGCGCCGCTCCCGGGTCAGGTAGTGGAGATGATTGGAGCGGACGAAGAACTCCCCCTCCGGGATGTCGTCGAAGCGCATGCCCCCCGCCACCGGAGTGCCCGAGCGCCGCTCGAAGCCCACGCCGTCCGGGTTGGGGATGAGGATCTCCAGGTCGCGCGTGGACAGGTCCTGGGGAACGACCGTCACGCCCGTGCTCGTGTGGAAGCGGGAGTCGGCCGTCACCAGCACGGACGTGTCGGGAGTGCCCGCGTCCACCTCTCCCGTTCCCGCGTCGGGCTCACCACAGCCCGGCAGCAGGTCCCCGTCGGCCACCGACGCGGTGCCCTCACGGGGGTCGGTCCAGAGGACGTCCGGGGGATTCACCTCACCCGCGGGAGCTTCTGCTTCTCCGCAGGCCAGCCAGGCCGCGCAGGTGGGGACGAGCAACAACGACAGACGACGCAAGAACATGACGGGTCCGGGAGACAGGCAATGGAATGACGGCCAGTGCCGGTCCAGACCGACACTCCATCTATACGGGGAGCGGCACTTTCCCTGGCCATTCGATTTTTCGCGGAATTTCCAGCCGCTCCATCAAGTGCCCATTTTCCCGGAACCCGCGATCCCGGCGACCCGAAAGCCTTTGCGTTAGCGAATGGGTGGAGCCACCGGGGCGAAGCGCTTGTCGGAGATCTTCATCTCGGTGACGGGGCCGTACTTGCGGGCCACGTCACGCAGGGCCGCCGCCTTGCCGATGAGGACGAACGTCAGGTCCTGGGACGCGGGCAGCACGCGCTGGAGCACGGTGCGCACGCCGTCGCGGGTGGTGGCGGAGATGGCGCCCGCGAAGCCGTCCACGTCCTGCGCATCCAGGCCGAAGAAGGTGAGCTCCGACAGCTTCGAGGCCAGCTGGGCGCCCGTCTCCAGCTTCGGGGGGAACTGGCCCAGGACATAGGCCTGCGCGGAGGCGAGCATGGCGTCATCCATGCCTTCCTTGCGGTAGCGCTCCAGCACGTCCAGCGCGAGGTCGATGGCGCGGCCGGTGGTGTCTGTCTGGGTATAGGAGAAGAGGACGACGGGGCCCGCCTGGCGGCTGGGGACGAGGAAGGAGCGGGCGCCGTAGGTGAGGCCGGTCTTCACGCGCAGCTCGGAGTTGAGCAGCGAGGTGAAGCGGCCGCCGAGCACGGTGTTGCCCAGCTCCACCGCGACGCGGTCCGGGTCGGTGCGGGAGATGCCGGTGTTGCCAATCCAGAAGTACGTCTGGGTGGCGTCGGGCTTGTCCACCAGCAGGACGCGCCGGCCCTTCGTGGGAGCGGTGGCGGGCACGGCGGCGAGCGGCTGGGCGGCGGGGGCCCACCCGCCCAGGGCGGACTCCAGCTTCGCGGCGAGCGCCTTCGCGTCGAAGTCACCGACGACGGAGAGGATGAGCCGGTCTGCGCCCAGGTTCGCCTTCGCCCAGCCGAGCACGTCGTCCCGGCCGAGCGCGGGCAGGGAGGCCTCGCTGCCGTTGATGGGCTGGCCGTAGGGGTGCGCGGCGAAGAGGAAGGCGTCGAAGTACGTGCCACCGAGCGCGCGCGGGTCGCCGTCCTTCGCGGCGGCGAGCTCCGACACGCGGCGGGCGCGGGTCTTCTCCAGCTCCTGCGCGTCGAAGCGGGGGCGCACGAGCATGTCCGACAGCAGCTCCACCATCAGCGAGGTGTCGCGGGCCAGGAAGCTGCCGGTGATGACCACCGCTTCGCGGCCGGGGGTGATCTCCAACTGGCCGCCCACGCCGTCCACGGTATCGGCGAACTGCTGGGCGTCACGGGAGCCAGCGCCCTTCTGGAGGAGCTGGGCGGTGAGCGCGGCCAGGCCGTCCTTCCCAGCGGGGTCGGTGACGGCGCCCCCCCGGAGCCATGCGGAGAAGGAGACGAGCGGCAGCTCCCGCTTCTCCACGAGGAGCAGCCGCGTCCCGTTCTTCAACGTCACGGTGATGGCCGCGGGCAGCGTCACGCCCTTGCCCAGGGGCGCGGTCTTCGGCGTCGCGGGAGCAGCGACCTTCGCTGTCGCGGCAGCGGGCGCGGCGGACTTGGACGATGCGGCGGGCGCGGGCGTCTGCGCGGAGGCAGGAGCGGAGACGAACAGCAGCGCGGCGAGCGCGGAGCGAAGACGGACGGGAGCACTCATCGGGAAGCCTCCCCGTGGACCGGAGCGGAGCAGCGAAACAGCGCGGCGAGCGGAGCCAGGACGGACGGGAGCGTTCATCGCGAGGCCTCCTTGCGGGCAGGGGTGGCGGAGGCGGTGGTGGGAACGAGCCAGCCCACCGTCCGGTGGTCGGAATTGAAGATGCGCGCGGCCAGCGTGCGCACGCCGTCGCGGGTGACCTTCTCGTAGCGCGTGGGCGCATCGAGCAGCGTGCGCCAGTCCCCCCGGAAGGTGGCGGCGGCACCCAGTGCGCGGGCGCGGCCGTCGTTGGTCTCCAGCTTCCGCCAGAAGGTGGACAGGGCGATGTTGCGCGCCTTGCGCAGCTCCGCGTCGGAGACACCGTCCTTCGCCACGCGGGCCAGCTCCTCGGTGAGGAGCGCCTCGGCGCGCGGCAGGTCGCCGCCCGGCGGCAGGTCCACCAGGAACCACGCCAACGACGGGTCGAAGCCCCCGGCGAAGGAGCCCCGGACGCGGATGGCCACGCGCGCATCCTCCACCAGCTTGCGATGCAGGCGCGACGAATCCCCATCCGTGAGGATGAGCCCCAGAAGCTCCAGCGTCTCCGCCTCCGGGTCGTTCGCGGCGAGGGCGTGATAGGCGACCTGGAGCAGCGGGGACTGGGCCAGCTTCTTCACCGTGATGCGCCGCTCGCCCTGCTGTTCGGGCTCCTTCGTGCGGACGGGCTCGGGGGCAGGCTGCGAGGGGATGACGCCCAGCGTGGACTCCACGAGCTCGAAGATGCGCGAGGGCTCCACGTCCCCGGCGATGACGAGCGTCGCGTTGTTGGGCGCGTAGTACGTCTTGAAGTAGCGCTGGAGGTCCTCCATGCGCCAGGACTCGATGTCGGACGGCCAGCCGATGACGGGGATCTGGTACGGGTGCGCGACGAAGGCGGTGGCCTGCATCTGCTCCATCAGCGCGCCGGAGTTGTCATTGTCCACGCCCGAGCGGCGCTCGGAGTAGACGACGCCGCGCTCGGACTCGATGACCTTCGGGTCGAAGGCGAGCGACTGGAGCCGGTCGGCCTCCAGGTCGAAGATGAGGGGCAGCGCGGAGGCGGGGAACCAGTCCAGGTAGACGGTGACGTCCTCGGAGGTGAACGCGTTGTTGGAGCCGCCGTTGGCCTCCATCACGCGGTCGAACTCACCGGGGCCGTACTTCTTCGCGCCGTTGAACATCATGTGCTCGAAGAAGTGGGACAGGCCGGTGATGCCGGGGCGCTCGTTGCGGCTGCCCACGCGGAACCAGTTGTTGAGGGCGACGCTGGGGATGTCGTGGTCGGGCCACACGATGACGGTGAGCCCGTTCTTCAGCGTGCGCGCCTGCACGCTGGCGCCCAGCTTCGCGACGGAAGCGGACGTCTTGGAGGACGGGGGCGGCTTGGGGGCCTGGGCCTGGACCGGGGATGTGCCCAGCAGGGCCAGGCAGGCGAACCACGACAACGGCTGTCGGAACATCCTCACTCCTGGGCAGAGGCGGAAGCGGCGCCCGGGAACGGGCGGGGTCGCACCCTATTCCAGAAACGCCGCGCCTTCTTGCGTCCAGCGTGCGGCCCCCCGTTCGTCGTCGGGTGTGTCAGCCCGCATTCGGATCCGCGCCAAAGCGCAAGAGCCGCAGGAGCTGTTCGGGCGACAAGGCGGCCGCGCCGTCCGCTTCGGACAGGAGGCTGTCGGCCAGGTGCCGCTTGTCCGCGTGGAGGGCGAGGATGGCCTCCTCGATGGTGCCCTCGGAGACGAATCGGGACACGGTGACGGGGCGCGTCTGGCCAATGCGGTGGGCCCGGTCGGAGGCCTGATCCTCCACGGCGGGGTTCCACCACGGGTCCAGGTGGAGCACATGGTCGGCCGCCGTGAGGTTGAGCCCGGTACCGCCGGCCTTGAGCGAGATGAGGAACAGCGCGCCCTCGCCCCGCTGGAAGGCCTCCACGCGAGCCTGGCGCTCCGCGGGGGGCGTCTGTCCGTCCAGGTACTGGAACGCGATGCCCCGGGCCTCCAGCGCTTCGCGCACGAGCGCCAGGTGACGGACGAACTGACTGAAGACGAGGGCGCGACTGCCTTCCGACAGCAGTTCCTCCACCCGCGCCAGGAAGCGCTCCAGCTTGGAAGAGGACGGGCCCGCGTCCGGATCCACCAGCCGGGGATGACACGCCGCCAGCCGCAGTCGCGTGAGCGCGGCCAGCAGTTCGAAGCGCCGCTCCTGTCCCGGGGCTTCCTCTCCCATGCGCGCCAGCGCCGCGAGTCGCACGTCGTCATACCGCCGCCGCTCGTCGTCCGACAGCGTGACGGGCACCACGGTGTCGATGCGCGGCGGCAGCTCGCGCGCCACCTCCGCCTTGGTGCGGCGCAAGAGGAAGGGACGCACCACCCGGACGAGTGACGCGCGGGCCAGGGCGTCCTGGTCGCGCTCGATGGGGACGGCGAACCGCGCATGGAAGGACTCACGCCCACCCAGCAGCCCGGGGAAAATCAGCTGGAAGAGGCTCCACAATTCAGACAGGCGATTCTCCACCGGCGTGCCGGTGAGGGCCACCCGGGCCTCGGCCGTCACGGCGCGCAGCACGCGGGCCCGGGCGGTGTCCGGGTTCTTCACCGCCTGCGCCTCATCCACCACCAGCGTGGCGAAGGACACCGCGCGCAGCCGCTCGGCGTCCTTCACCAGCAGCCCGTAGCTGATGATCAGCACGTCCTTCGGTCCCAGCAGGGACGGCAGGACTTCACGGTCACCGTCCCGCCAGACGTGCAGGCGCAGCGAGGGCGCGAAGCGGGCCGCCTCACGAGTCCAGTTGCCGCAGACGGACGTGGGAGCCACCACCATCGCGGGACCGTCTCCCGCGCGGTACAGCAGCAGGGCCAGCGCCTGGAGCGTCTTGCCCAGGCCCATGTCGTCCGCCAGGCACGCGCCCGCGCCCCAGGCGCACAGCCGCGCGAGCCATACGAAGCCCTCGTGCTGGTAGTCACGCAGCTTCGCCTTCAGTCCCCGGGGCACGCGCACCGACAGCGCCCGGGCCTCCCGGATGCGCCGCTCCAGCTTGCGCCAGTCCGGAGGCAGCTTGACCCGCGCGCCGGCCTCCGCGAGCGCCCCCAGCGCGGGCGCCGCCGCGGCGCTCACCTCCAGGCCCTGGCGCACGACGTGGGTCGCGTCCGCGAGCGGGGTCAATTGCTCACGCAGCGCCTCCGTGAGCCGCATCCAGCGTCCCTTGCCCAGCGGAATGTAGCGCTGGCGGCGGCGCACGGCCTCCAGCAGGACGGCCAGCTCCACCCGCGCCCCTTCCAGCACCACCCCACCCTTCACGCCGAACCAGTCGTGCTCGCGTGAAACCTCCACCCGCAGGCTCGCGGCGCCGGGCGGGTGCACCACCGTCCACGGCGCTTCCTCCCATTCCACGCGCACCCCGGGTCCCGTGAGCGGCTCCAGGGCCTCCAGCAGGTGGAGCGAGTCCTCCACGCTGACACGGGTGAAGCGGTACGAACCCGCAGGCAATGACAGACGTTCGAGCAGTCCCTCCGCCTCGGCCCGTTCGGCGTCCCGGTCGCGCAGGGCCCTGACGCGCTCCCCGCCACGCTGTCCGCGCACCACGGGAGCGCCCCCGTCCACCGGCTGGGGTGGGGCTTCCGGAAGGGGCCGCACGAACAGCGAGCCCTCCAGGGAGGACTCCCCCACCGCGCGCAACCGCACGAGCAGGCCGGGCTGGGGCTCCACCAGGCGGGCCTCCAGGGCCGGGGGCAACGACACGGGGAAGACCGCCTCCAGCGCGGAGAGCTGTCCCAGGAGCGCGTCGCGCTGGCGCTCGGACACGCGGGTGCCGTGGGCCCTCAAGCTGTCGAGCAACCCCAGCGCCTCGGGGGGAACGGCCACCAGGGTGACGCTCGGGAGGTCGGGCTCCACGAGCAGCCAGGGATGCGGAGCGCCGGGACCGGATGGGGGTGGCCAAAGGGCCTCCGCGTCCACGGCACGCCCGTCCACCGCCGGCCGCAAGCGCAGCGCGTGCCCCTCCGGCTCCAGGGCGAACCCCAGCGGGGCCTCCCTCACCCGGGCGGGAGCGTCGGGCGCCCCGGCGAGTCTCAGGCGGGGACTGCGCGTGAGGGCGCGCAGCGCCTGGAGGAGCAACGGGTAGACATCCGCCATGGCGTTGCTTCCGCCATGGAATGACATCTGCGAGCGACCCGCTTCGATGAAGGCGAAGGCCTGCTGCTCCTCCGGGTCCCGGAGCACGGTGGCCACCTGCTCGCGTTCATACGCCATGACGGCGGTCCCCTTGGACCAGCGTCCCGACCCCACCGGATGGTGCAGCAGGGCCTTCAGGTCCCAGCGCCCCGAAAACCCGTGCTCCAGGCGGAAGGTGACCGACCGCTCCGTGTCGGGGGCGGCCTCGCGGAGCTGGCGGCGCAGGAAGGTCGTCTCCAAGGCCGCGAGGATTTCACGTCCAGGGGCTTCGAAGAGCAGCTCCGCCAGCTTCGCGGCGCGCGCGGCCTGTTTCGGGCGGCACAGCATCTCCAGCGTCGCGTCCACGGCGCAAAGGGCATGGACACAGTGGGCCTCGGGAGCCTTGGGTGAGCATGGGCAGACCAGTCCGGGGCGGCCCTCCATCACCGCGCGCGGGTCGAGCACGACCTGAAGCCGATCCTCGGAGCCGGCCCGGACGAAGGGGTTTGCCCACGCCTCCAGTTCCGGCGCCAAGACCTGGAGGCGCAGGGGCCGCTCCTGGAGCGTGATGGAGGGCAGCGGCTCCAGCAGGCGCGGCAGGGCCTGCGCCCGCACGCGCTCGCGGGTCCGGAGGAGCGCGTCCTGGAGCGGCGCCAGGCGCTCATCCGTGGGTGGGGACGCGGGTGGAGCCGAGGCCTCGCGGGCCAGGCCCTGACGGACCTGCTCGGCCTCGTCGCGAGCCCAGGTCCAGGCGGCGTCCACGAGCTGCGCCCGCCTCCCCGTCTCCAGGTACCGGAGCCTGGGAGCACCCGCCCACACGTCCACCACCGTGAGCTTGCGCAGGTCGTGGAGCAGGTGGCGTTCGAAGGAGCGGGGCAGCAGGGGCTGCAACACGGCCACCGGCACGGTGCGGGCACGGGTGGCCTGGTGCTCCACGAGCCAGGACTCGATGGCCGGCGGTGAGGAAGGCCGCTCGGAGGCGCTGGGCTTGCGCGAAGAGGACTTGCCGGTTCGCGTGGGCGGACGCCATCGCGGGTGGGAACCGGGGCCCCCCAGCCATCGCAGACCGACGGCGACCGTGTGCGGACAGAGCCCCTCCCTCCAGTAATCGTCGCAATCACAGCCCAGCAGCAGACCGTCCGAGTCGGGGTCCACGCGGAGGTGCGCATCGAACCGTCGAGCCCTTACTTCGAACACCGTCCCATCGATGCGCTCCGCGGACGGCGGCGCCAACGTCACGCCGTACCGGGAGAGCAGCGCTTCGCCCCGGGCGAACCGCTCCGGTCCCGCGACTTCCCGCAGCAGTTCGAGGGTGAGCCGCTGCTGGAGGGGAGACCGGGAGCGAGGGGCGTTGGCGCGGGGCATGACGAGGAGAAACCTACCCATGGAGTGGGGCCCTGGCGAGCCACATTCCCGGGTCCTCCCTGGGTTCTCCGCCAGCCTCCTTGCGCTACCGTGCCCCCTGTCAGGGGGAGCGGGGAGACATGCATGCCCCGCCACGGCAGTCCCGCCTGGAAACCGTCAGGCTCCGAGCACCTGTCGCAGCACGTTCAGGAAGTAGTTCTGGCTCCCGACGTGGGCCGAGTACCGGTTGGCGGAGTCGTGGAGGCGCTGGGCGACGGCCTCGAACTCCGCCTGGCTGACGTCGCGCAGGGACATGTACAGCCGGGCCGCGGCGCGCAGGTGGGAGAAGAGGGGGTTCTTGTGCTGGCCATCCGGCCGCCGCGCGAGGTGGCGGTAGAGCTGGGCGAACTCCTGGTCGTTCTCCGCGTGGCGCGTGTCGCGGCAGAAGCCTGCGGCGGTGGCCTCGATGAGGAAGAAGAACGGCTCGTATTCGAAGAAGGGCGGCTTGTTGAAGTTGGGCGGCTGCTTGTCACCGGTCAACAGCTTCGCGACGGGCTGCAGGTGCACGTGGGCGGTGATGTCACCGAAGCGCACGGGCACCTCGTCGCCCACGGGCTTGATCCGGCCCTGCTCGTCCCGCTCCACCGGGATGAACAGGCGCTTGGGGTCGTCCACCTGCACGCCCGCCTTCTCCAACTCCGCCACCACGTTCGCGTCCATTGCGTTGATGTTCCTCCGGTCCCCCCATCTACCGCGTCGCGCCCGGTTGTGCACCCGGCACGTCGGCCGGGCGGGCAGGCGTCACGCCCTCCAGCAGGGCTTCGGCGGCCCGGAAGACACCGTTGCCGCGCTCATGTGGGACGGGGCGCTCCCCCCCTCCTGCCTCCGACCGGCCCCACGAGGAGCACAGGCTCCCGGTGAACCGTGCGTACTGGGCGGTCCTCCAGGAACCGGAGCCGCAGGACCACGCCATCCGCACGTCGATTCTCGTCGTCGACTGGCAGTGCATCCCCTCCTCGGGACGGCTCGCGGCCTCCACCAGCTGACGCATGAACTGCTCGCCCACCGCACGCGCCAGGACCTTGTCCACGCGCGGGTCGGGCGGATCCCGAAGGTGCGTCTGCAATTTCCCCGTCAGCCGCGCGCCTTCGGGCTGGAGGCGCAATTCGAGTGTGTTTCGCGTCTCGGCAAAACAACCATTGGCGTCGAACTCGATCTCCAGCACCGCGTCCGGAGTCGAAAGCAGACACGCCAGGGGATTCTCCGGGGCCTCCTGCCCCAGGACCCTGGCGAAGTCGTAGGCCTCCAGGCCTTCCCCCGAAACCCACGTCCGTCCCTCGTCGGACGAGCGCATCAGGCCGCCTCGCCAGAGGCCCGCGAGCAGGGTTCCATCCTTGAGCGGAACGAGCGCGCGGATGGAATGCCCCGAGGTCCTGCCCGTTGGGAACCAGCTATTGCCTGCGTCGTGGCTGGCCATCACCTGGTCCCCCGACCACCCCCACCAGCGTCGGGGGCCCTGTTGGATGAAGCCATCCAGGTGCGTCTCCGGGCCGCGACCGAACGTGAGCATCGGGCTTCGGCGGACGAGCTGCCCGCCGACATGGACAGACACGTCAGCCGTGTCTGGGGAAAAAGCCACAACCGAATCATGGGAGAACACCCAGGCCTGTTCAAAGGAAGGAATCCACTGTTCCAAAGGCAATCCCACGGGCGTACGGGTCACGATGTGCCGTCCGTCGGGCGTCAGTGAGACGCTCAGGGACGACGTCTCGGCATCCTCCTCGGGAATGGGAGCGGACCAGCTCCGGCCCCCATCGGTCGTCTGGTAGAGCCCCCCAGTGCCACGGACCCAGGCCAGCTCCGGGGTGAGTCGCACAACCCCGTTCAAGCGATGAAGAGTCGGGGTGCCCACGACGAGCCTCCGGAGGGGTTGGAAGGGCCGCGTCAGCGGCTTCCAGCTGTTGCCTCCGTCCTCCGTGGCCCAGAGGGTGGCTTCATGGCCTATGGCCCACCCATGGTCGGGTGAGAGGAAGGAAAGTCCCTCGCAGGCGTCCTGCGTGTCGAAGGGTGTGGTGGCCAATTCCTGCCAGCTCGCGCCCTGGTCCTCGCTGCGCAGGATGCGTCCGGAGGAGCCGCAGAGCCAGGTCCGGTTTCCAGCGCGTTCCAACGCGGAGAACCCTTGATCATCGACCAGCGGAACCGTCTTCCACGTCTTGCCGCCATCCACCGTGCGGAAGGCCCGCGTCCCGAGATAACCCGCCGCCAGTCCAATCTCAGGCGTGTACCAGGTCAGGAAGCCGATGCCGTTCGCATCTGCTTCCGCCCGCGTCGTGTTCAACGCCCGGGCAAGCGCCACCGCAGGTTGCCAGGATCTGCCTTCGTCCGAGCTGCGAAAGACTTCGATGGCGCGTTCATCCCCGTTCCCGGAAGGCGCGGAGGGCGCATTCCCAATCGCCCACCACTCCCCCTCGGGCCCCGGAGCCACCACGTTGACCCAGGCCTCGATAGGCAGGACGGACAAATCGACCGTGACGGGGGAGGTCCCCCGGTTTCGCGGCGTGGCGCACCCCAGGGCCCCCGCGCATACCATCCAGACAATCCACGAAGCTGTTCGCATCCCAACCCCTCCAGGCCAACCCTCTGGCGTGGCGTCAGTCATCCCCCGGGAGCCCGTCGGCGTTCCTCACCGTTTCCGCATGATTCGCACATGAAACCCATGACCCGGCAGGACATCCGCGAAGCCATCCAGTCCCTCTTCGCCGTGTTCGACGCGGAGGTCGATGCACCCACGCGCGAGCACGACCTGCGGCTGGCGCTCGACCGGATCGCACTGGCCTCCCACTTCGTGGACGTGGAGTTCGACCCGAGCGCGCCCTCACCGGATGACGTTCCCTCCACGCCCTACGAAGAGTTCAGCAAGCGGCTCGGTCAGTGTTTCCCCGGGCTGGGGTACTACAGCGTGTCGCTCGACAGCACGGATCTCAGGGAAGAGAAGCCCGGGGTCGGAGATGCCATCGACGACCTGGCGGACATCGCGCGCGACCTCCAGGAGGTGCTGCTGCGGTGGGAGACCAGCGAGGTGGACGCCCTCTGGCACTTCCAGTTCCTCTTCGGAGCACACTGGGGCAAACACCTCCGAGCGCTCCAGCTGCACCTGCACGAACGGGCGTTCTGATTCAATCAGCATCCATGAAAGGCTCCGTCAGGGGAGCCCATCATGACCATGACCACCCGCACGCTGTATCGACCTGTCGGCCTCCGGGAGCTGGCGGGAGGCTCGTGACTGTTCAACCGGCTTCGAAGTAGTCCGTGTCGATTTTCGGGATGTGGAGCGCCTCGGTCGAAACGCCGACCCCGTGCTCGATCATCAGTTCGGTGAGTCGAAGCCCATCCACCAGGACGATGCTTCCACGGGCCTGCTTCGCGGCGTCTCGTGCCGGCCCCGAAATCGTCCCGGAGGTGATGAGCACGCCCTTGTCGGCACCCTGGAGTTGGAGGGCGCCCATGAACCCCTGGATCTGCGGCGAACCGACCTGCCCCTGCCACTTCTTCGCCTGCACGTAGACCTTCTGGAGCCCCAGCCTGTCGAGTGACACGATGCCGTCAATCCCACCGTCATTCGACCGTCCCACCCGAAGCAGCGCCGAGCGGCTCGTTCCGTACCCCAGCGCATAGAGCAGATCGAGCACCAGCGTCTCGAACTCCGTCGGTGTCTGGTTTGCAATGTGCTCCAGAAGGTCGCGGGCGACGCTGGCGCGAATCAGGCCAATGGCATCCTCGATTTCCTCGCGGGGACTGCGGGTCTCCTCAGGAGAAGGCACAGCTTCCGCCGAACCCGCGGACCGCTCGGAGCCATTCGCGCCAATCAGACTGCGGATCGCGACATCCCGCGACGCACCGGCAATCCGCTCCACCTCTTCTTCAGGAACCTTGCCGCCATGCTTCGCGAGGAACTTGCGCCCCGCGTCGGTGATCAGCCACGTGCCCCGCACCGGAGCGCTCGACAACCCGGCCCGCTTCAGCGCGTCGTGGGCCCAGCCAATCCGATTCTGGAACACGGACTGGGCACCGCTCGGCAGCAGGACAGTCCGCTCCTCTTCCGACAGGCCCAGGCGGTCCGCCAGCCCCTGGTAGATGACACGCGGGCGAACCGAGCCCTGCTGCTCACCCAGATACTGGAGCAGCGGACCGATGAACCGGGGGTAGCTGGGAAGGGACATGGGTTCGCGGACTCCGGGGAGCGGCTGTCTTCAGACGCGGCGGACAAAAGAAAAGGGCCCTGAACCGAAGTCCAGGGCCCTCAAGTTCTTCACTCTGTGCCCAAGGGCGGAATCGAACCACCGACACGGGGATTTTCAGTCCCCTGCTCTACCGACTGAGCTACTTGGGCGTACTCCGCTGCGCACCGCGAACGGCAGCGCCGATTTACGGTCCCTGGCCCGCGCCGTCAACCTCTTTCGCCGCGCCCGTTTCCCACCCCACCCCTCAGGCCGCCAACCGCAGGGCTTCGCCGTCCCAGGCCGTGCACCCCGCCGTCAGCCGCTGGCGCAGCTTCTGGCGCAGCCCCTGCTCGATCTGCCGGATGCGCACCGCCGTCACCCCGAAGCGCTGGGCCAGGAACTCCGCGCTCACCCCGTCCTCCACCAGCATCCGCTCCTTCACCAGCGCCCGCTCCCTCGCGTCCAGCTCCGGCCAGGCCTCCGCCACGCTCTGGTGCAGCTTCTGCGCCCAGGCCCCCCGGTCCGCCACGTCCTCCGCCGAGTCCAGGTC
>NZ_RAWI01001407.1 GCF_003612125.1 Corallococcus praedator | reverse complement strand
GTGTGCCATAAGTGATGGGCTCACCGGCGCGCGTCGTGTTGTAGGTGTTGTAGCCTTGGGGAAAGTCGAACGCACGACCCTTGACTTCTTCAGGGGCCTGCGGCGACATGGGATTGCCGGGGCCGAACCAAGCCGAGCCCGATGCGGTGTTGCCGTAGGTCGAACCGATGGTATAGTTCGTCAGCGAGATCTCATGACCTCCACCAGCACGGGCGCGTTCACCTGCCATAACTTCTATCGAACCCCTCGGTCATTCTGCGGTGGCAGGAGCGAAGAAGCGACGAAAGCCTGCCGACTTCAGGGGCTCAACGTCATCTTCCTTTACTTGAAATAACCCGTCGTCCCCGATGAGATATTTCTCGCCGCTCATACCGAACGCTGTATTTATAC
>NZ_RAWI01001406.1 GCF_003612125.1 Corallococcus praedator | reverse complement strand
GGAAGAATAATCAATTTTTTATTTTATGAATAGATATGTACAATGGTTCGCAATGCTGTTTGCAGCATTCACACTTAACGCACAAAATTTTACACTGCAGCAGTGTATAGATTATGCGCTGCTTAATGAGACAAGCTACCGAAATGCTACTTTGGATGAAGAGATAGCCAAAGCGAAGGTTGGAGAGATTAGGGGGATAGGATTGCCACAAATCACCGGAAGCGCAAACTTGCTAGATAATATTGTTGTTCAAAAAGCTTTTATTCCTGAGAATGCATTTAATCCTTTAGGTAATCCCAATAAAGTGTTACCTCTAGGATTTGGTATAAAATATTCATCTTCAGCATCTTTGGCTTTAAGTCAAATTATTTTTGATGGATCCTATTTGGT
>NZ_RAWI01001405.1 GCF_003612125.1 Corallococcus praedator | reverse complement strand
ACCGATGGGTAGCTGAACGCCATCGACCACGTACAACGGGTTGTTCGACGAGTTGATCGAACTGAAACCCCGAATCCTCACGGTTGTGCGCCCGCCGGGTCGGCCCGAGTTGGTATTTACCTGCACCCCCGGCATCCGGCCCGCCAGCGCCTGATTGAGCGATGGGGCGGGGCGTTCCAGAATCTGGTCCGACTTGATCGACGCCACCGACCCCGTCAAATCCGACTTACGCGCGGTGCCGTAACCAATGACAACAATCTCGTTCAGCGTCTTGTCATCGGCGGTGAGTTTGATATTTATCGCCGTTTGACTGCCAACGGCCACCTCCTGCAACTGGTAACCCACGAATGAGAAAACCAGCGTAGCATTGCCATCCGGGACGTCCAGCTT
>NZ_RAWI01001404.1 GCF_003612125.1 Corallococcus praedator | reverse complement strand
CGATAAAGCCGCCGTCGCTCATTTTGGGAAGTGGATGGTAATGAGTTGAAAGTGAATGGAGGCGGATCAGTCGTTGGTCGCGCCGCTGCTGTAGCCGCCGGACTTCGTGCCTTTGCGCGACAGATATTCTTCGACGCGGAGTAGATTGCCTTCGCCGGCGCGTTGCACGATCGAGAGCAAATCCTCCATCGAAGACACTTCCTCGAGCTGCTCCTGCACAAACCACTGGAGGAACTGGTCGGTGGTGTAATCGCTCTCTTGCTTGGCCAGGTGGACGAGGTTGTTCACCTGGCGCGTGACGTTCTTTTCCTGCGTGAGCGAAAGTTTCACCGCGTCTTCCGCAAACTGGAAAGTGGCCTGAGGCGCCGGGATCGCCGGGATGACCAGATG
>NZ_RAWI01001403.1 GCF_003612125.1 Corallococcus praedator | reverse complement strand
GTCTACGCGGTGCCGTTCGTGATCTACCCGCCCAACCCGCCGGCGGTGGGCAGCGGCGACACCATCGGGCTGCGCACCGCGCTCTACTTCATCGTCCTGGCCATCTCGCTGATCACCGCCGTGACAGCGGTGCTGGTCGGGCGTCGGCTGAGCGGCCGGTTCGGCGGCTGGCACGCCGGTCTCGTCGTCGGCGCCGGCTACCTGGTCGTGATGGTGGTGGTGATGGCCCTGCTGCCGCACTACGACGAGGTGCCGGCCACGTTCCCGGCGTCGGTGCTGTACGACTTCCGCCGGGCCAGCTTCTTGACCCAGCTCACCTTGTGGGCGGTGCTCGGGTTGACCCTCGCCGAGCTCGTGGGTCGCCTGTCACGGACGGCTGCGCCGGAGGCC
>NZ_RAWI01001402.1 GCF_003612125.1 Corallococcus praedator | reverse complement strand
CAGGTAATCAATCACTAATGGGTCGGAGGAGGTGAGCACCTGGCTGCGGTAGGCGCGCAACCATTTTTGGCCGAGTATGCGCTCTTGCAGTGGGGAAATTGTCACTGAGCTGGTGTCCCCCAAGGTGGGTAATTCGACCTCTGCATGGGATGCGGATACGCTAAAAAATAACCAGCCAGTGGAGACGATTATTAAGGCAATCGGATGGAAAAACAGGAATTGGCTGGGGCGGGAACCAGAAAAAATTAGGTTGAACACAGTTTGTACAAACTCCTGAAAAGTCCCGGCTGGTGTGGTTTTGCCGGTGCTAGTTAGCAAAAATAAGAGGAAATCCCCGATTTTGCTACTGAAAAAAATAGGCGCTCACTCTAGCGTTTTTGGCGTTTAAAG
>NZ_RAWI01001401.1 GCF_003612125.1 Corallococcus praedator | reverse complement strand
GGGTCTGGGCGACCGCGTCGGGGCGCGCCGGCTTCACGGTGCCGCCGGGCCTCTCGGGGCTGGGGCGCCCCCTGGCGGCGGGCGAGCTGACGCTGGTGACGCTGCGCTCGAACGACCAGTTCAACACCACCGTCTACGGCTTCCAGGACCGGCTGCGCGGCCTCAAGGGCGACCGCATGGTCGTGCTGCTGAGCCCCACCGAGATCGCGCGCGCCGGGCTGCGCGAGGGCGAGCGGGTGACGCTGGCCTGCGCCCACGACGACGGCCACCGCCGCGCGGTCGAGGGGCTGCGGGTGGTCGCCTACGACCTGCCCGAGGGCTGCGCGGCCGCCTACTACCCCGAGACCAACCCCCTGGTCCCCGTGGGGCTGCGCGACGCGATGTCCAAGAC
>NZ_RAWI01001400.1 GCF_003612125.1 Corallococcus praedator | reverse complement strand
ATCGCTACTACCAGATCGCCCGCTGCTTTCGCGACGAAGATCTGAGAGCCGATCGCCAGCCAGAATTTACGCAGCTTGATATGGAAATGAGCTTTATGACGGTCGAGGAAATCATCGACCTGAACGAAAAGCTGGTCTGCCACATCTTCAAGAGCATCAAATCGATCGATCTGCCGTGCCCGTTCCCCCGTCTCACCTATCCCGAGGCAATGGATCGCTACGGCAGCGACAAACCCGATACTCGCTACGGATTAGAGCTGGTTGATGTTTCAGACCTGCTGAAAGACTCTGGATTCAAGGTTTTCTCCAGCGCAGTTGCTAGCGGTGGCATCGTCAAAATTCTGCCGATTCCCGGCGGCAACAACGCGATCTCAAATGTGCGGATTAAACC
>NZ_RAWI01001399.1 GCF_003612125.1 Corallococcus praedator | reverse complement strand
GCCATCGCTATCCACCAGGCTATCTGACGCTGCGATTGTATCATGAGATACAGCCGGATTACTCACAGGGTGATCAGATCCTGTGAGACCGCCGCAGTCGATCGACAGGTTAACCCAGTCGATCGTTGGTTGATGCTTAGACATCCAAGGGATGCCCAAGATTACATCGAACTTGTCGTCAAGATCGTGGGCGATGTATTCGTCCTCGAACGACAGTTCGTCTAACTCGAAGCGTGTGCGAACCACACGCTTTGGTATAGTCACGGTTGCACCTGTTGCTAACCGGACTGACAACATGCTTCGTGGATTTCAATCTCCACGAAATCCAACGACGTTAGAACCTCAGTTCTAACGAAATTGTTTGACGCTCCTGTGTCAAACAGAGCACGCA
>NZ_RAWI01001398.1 GCF_003612125.1 Corallococcus praedator | reverse complement strand
CGATGTGGGCGCCGTTGAGGTCGACGGCGCTGATCCGGGCCGGGTCGGCCGTGAGGTAGGACAGCACGTTGCAGCTGCCCGAGGCGATGGCGACGACGTGGTCCTCCGGCGTCAGCGCCAGGGCCTCCAGGTCGACGACGGGATCCTCCCAGATCTGCGGATAGACGAGCCCGCTGAAGGCCAGGGTGAACAGGCGCTCGGCGAGCCCGGCGCGCGAGAGCGCCCGGCTGCGATGCACGGCGCGGGTGAGGCCGAGGCTGGTTTCGCGGCGGACCGCCCGGGCGGCTGACGTCATGCGGGCTCTCGGACTGTCCATCGGGGTCGATGGATGCCGCCCCTACGCGCCGCGCATGACCGGCCGGTGACAGGTCGGGCCGGACGGCGGGAAGAT
>NZ_RAWI01000013.1 GCF_003612125.1 Corallococcus praedator | reverse complement strand
GACTGCTCCGGGTAGCTCATGCAAAGAATCGCGAGGCGAAGCCCTCCGCTGTCCGTGGCCTGGATCTCCGCCGTGATGCGGTAGCCGTGCACGCCCTTCCAGCTCAAGCTCACCGCGTACATCGTCGGCGTGTCGCTGGTGCTCGCGGCCATCCTGGGCATCTTCCTGGCGCGCTCGGCGAACTCGCTGATGGCGGAGACGGCGACGGCGGTGGACGCCCGTTCGCGCGCGGCGGAGGTGAGCCGCGAGCTGTCCGGAGCCACGCTCTCCAACGAGCTGCTGGCCCACATGGACGACCCGTCCTTCGAGGCGAAGTTCCGCGAGCAGGCGCAGGCCATCGACGCGGGCTACGAGGCGGAGCGCACGGCCATCGTCGCGCAGCGCGCGGAGCTGGAGCGTCACCAGCGGCTGACGTGGTGGGTGCTGGGCCTGTGCATGCTGACGTTCATCGTGGTGGTCGCGCTGTCCACCATCGTGGTGACGCACCGGATGGCGGGCCCGCTGTTCCGCATCAAGCGCATGGTGCGCGAGGTGGCCGAAGGCCGCCTGCGTCCGCCGCAGCACGGCCTGCGTGAAGGTGACGAGCTGCAGGACGTCTTCGAGGCCGCGAGGGACATGACGCAGCGGCTGCGCAACCAGCAGGAAGAGGACGCGCGCGTGCTGGCGGAGGCCCTGGCGGTCGCGAGGCAGAAGGGCGTCACCGGACCGTGGGTGGATGAGCTGAGCGCCCTGGAAGCGCGCTACCGCGAGCGACTGGCGCGGTAGGGCAGGTCACCGCATCCTGCCTAGGTCGTTCGGCCCAACTGCCCGGCAATCACCTCGCGCATCCCCGTCGGCGCGCGCCCGAGCAGCTTCTCAAGCGTGGGGTCGGTGGCCGCGAGCTCGCCGTCGTGGCTCGCGCGGTAGAGCCCGAGCGAGATGGCGATGACATGCGCGGGCATGCCAGAGGCCGCGAGCTTCGTGCGCATCTCGTCCTCCGACACGGTGCTCCGACGGAGCGGACGTCCGAGGACGCTCGATGCGAGGTCGCACAGGGCTTCGAAGTCGAGCGCCTGCGCTGCCGTGAGCGGCGGTGTCGGCCCTTCGTACTGGCCCTCGTTCGCGAGAATCACGGCCGCCGCCTCCGCGAGGTCCGCGTGCGGGGTCCAGGAGACCTTTCCGTCCGGGGGCGCCTCGAAGACTCCCGTCTGCAGGCCCTTCCCCAGCAGGAACATCGCGCTCGCGGCGTAGAAGCCGTTGCGAAGCGCGGTCCACGCCAGGCCGGACTCGCCCAGCATCTGCTCCGTCGCCGCGTGGTCGAGCATCGGAGGAAACGCCGACGAACGGCTCGCGGCCATGTGACTCGTGTAGACGATGCGCCGCGCGCCAGCGGACCGTGCGGCGTCGATGGCGGCGCGATGTTGGGCGAGGGGATCGCCGCCATACGCGCTCGCGTTCGACGAGACGAGCAGCACCTGGGACGCTCCCTCGAAGGCCTGCTCCAGGCTCTTCGGATCCGTGAAGTCGCCCCTGCGCACCCGAACGCCGCGTGCCGCGAGGTCCTGGGCCTTCTGCTCGTCTCGGACGCTGACGGCGATCCGGTCCGCCGGTACGCGGGCGACGAGCTTCTCCACGATGAGACGGCCGAGCTGCCCGGTGGCCCCGGTCACGACAATCATTGGATGCTCCTTGAGGTATCGACGGAAACGAGCCGTCGTTTCCATTGATAACGTAGCGGTCGTTAACGCCGTTATCAAGTCAATGTTATCGGCGTTCCCGCAGCCGCGTGCTATTCCCAGCCTCATGAAGGACCGCGAGAAGTCCGCTGCGGAAGACGCCGAGGGCCCCGATGTGCGCGCGCGCATCATCACGGCCGCCGCGGAGCTCATCTCCTCCGGGGGGCCTGATGCCGCGACCACGCGTGCCGTGGCCGCCGCCGCGGGTGTGCAGGCGCCCACCCTCTACCGGCTCTTCGGCGACAAGCGCGGCCTCCTCGCGGCCGTCATCGAGCACGCACTGAAGAGCTACGTGTCGGAGAAGTCCGCGCGCGCGCCGCACCCCGACCCGCTTCAGGACTTTCGCGATGGCTGGGACATGCACGTCGCGTTCGGCCTCAGCCATCCGGGGCTGTTCGCGCTCATGAGCAGCGATCCGCAGTTGGCTTCGCAGCCTTCCGCCGTCGGGGATGGTGAGGATGTCCTGCGCAGGCGCATCCGGAACATCGCGCTCGCGGGCCGGCTGCGGGTCAGTGAGGAGCGGGCGCTCGGCCTCGTGGTGTCGATGGGCACCGGGGCCGTGCTCACGCTCCTGCGCCAGCCCGAAGGGCAACGCGACCTCGGACTCTCCGATGCCGCGCGCGAGGCGACCGTGGCCGCGATCACGAGCGAAGCGGCGACCCCGGCGAACACGGATGTCCGCGCAGTGGCGGCCGCGCTGCGTGCCTCCATTGACCGGCTCGGTGTCCTCACGAAAGGCGAAAGCCTGCTGTTGAGCGAACTGCTGGAGCGCATCGCGGACGCCGGATGACGGAGCCGCGCGTCGGTCCATCATGCTCACGTTCAGGTGGAAGGACTCCCCATGACCCATGACGCGCCCGTCTACCTGGATCACAACGCGACGACGCCGCTGCTTCCAGAGTGCCTGGACGCGATGCTGCCCTACCTGCGGGAGCATTTCGGCAATCCGTCCAGCGGGCACGTCTACGGCACGAGGGCTCGCGCCGCCGTGGCCCACGCGCGCGAACAGGTGGCCGCGTTCCTCGGGTGCGAAGCGGATGAGGTCCTCTTCACATCGGGAGGCACCGAGGCGAACAACCTGGCGATCCGCGGTGTCGCGGAGGCCGCCGGGGCCCGGCGCCAGCTGGTGACGACGGTCATCGAACATCCCGCGACGGCGCGTCCCTGTGGCTGGCTGGAGATGCAGGGCTGGCGCGTCACCCGGCTCGGGGTGGACACGGAGGGCCGCGCGCGGCTCGACGAGGCCCGGGACGTGGTCAACGCGGACACGGCGCTCGTCACGGTGATGCACTCGAACAACGAGACCGGCGTCTACCAGCCCGTCGCGGAGCTGGCCCGCTTCGCGCACGCCGCGGGCGCGGTCATCCACACGGATGCGGCGCAGTCGCTGGGCAAGACTCCGGTGGACGTGCGCGACCTTGGGGTGGACCTGCTGTCCGTCGCGGGCCACAAGCTCTACGCGCCCAAGGGCGTGGGCGCGCTCTACGTGAGGCGCGGCACGTCGCTGGTGCCCTTCACGCTCGGCGCGTCGCACGAGCGCGGCTTGCGTCCCGGCACGGAGAACGTGGCCTCCATCGTCGGGCTCGGGGTCGCGTGCGAGGTGGCGGGCCGTGAGCTGGAGACCGTCGCGTCGCGCATGCGGGCGCGCAGGGACCTGCTCTGGGAGCGCCTCGCATCGGCCATTCCGGGGCTGGCGCTCAACGGCCACCGGGACCTCTGTCTGCCGAACACGCTCAGCGTCCGCTTCCCGGACGTCTCCGGGGACGCGGTGCTCGCGGGGGCGCCAGACGTCGCGGCTTCGACGGGGTCGGCCTGCCACGAGGGCCACGAAAGCGCGTCCGCCGTCATCCTCGCGATGGGCATCAAGCTGGACGCCGCGCTCGGCACGGTGCGCCTGTGCGTGGGACGTGGCACGACGGTGGAGGACATCGAACGCGCGACGGTGGCGTTGGTGCGCTCGTGGACACGACTCACGGGGCCGTAGTCAGCGCGAACGCCGGCAGGCGCCAAGACGCTTGGGTCACTTCAGCTTCGTTCGGAAGAACGTGGTCAACTTGTCGAAGGGGATGAGGTTGACACGATCGTAGAGATCCACGTGACCCGCGCCAGGCACGATGACGAGTTCCTTGGGGTCACCGGCAAGCCGGTAGGCCTCGTCGCTGAACTCCCTGGAGTGGGCGTTCTCGCCCGCGATGAAGAGCATCGGACGAGGAGAGATCGTCTCGATGTCCGCGAACGGGTAGAAGTTCATGAACCTGGTGCTGCTGCTGAGCGTCGGATGCGTCGTGGTGTCTGGGCTGTGCCCCCGCGACGTGCGGTAGAAGTCGTAGAACTCACGATCAATCGCAGTGGACTGGTCACTCAGCTCTTCGGGCGTCCCGCCCGTATATCGGGTCTCACCCCCCGCGAACTCCACGTCGCGCTGCAGCGCTGCCTCCTCGATGAATTTCTTTCGCTGCTCGAGGGTCACCGAATGCCTGAGCCCGTCGCGGCTGGCGGCGCCCATGTCATACATGCTGACTGTCGCGAGGGCCTTGATGCGCGGATCGATCTTGGCCGCACTGATGACAAAGCTCCCGCTGCCGCAGATTCCGATGGCGCCAATCCGCTCCCTGTCGACAAACGGCTGGGTGCGCAGGAAGTCCACCGCGGCGCTGAAGTCCTCGGCGTAGACGTCCGGTGCAACGGCATTGCGGGGTTGGCCGTCACTCTCGCCCCAAAAAGACAGGTCCAACGACAGGGTGACGAATCCCTGCTCCGCCATCTTCGTGGCGTACAGGTTCGCGCTCTGCTCTTTCACCGCGCCCATGGGATGTCCGACGACGATCGCCGGACCCTTCGCGCCGCGATCCAGGTCCTTGGGGACGAACAGGTTCCCAACGACATTCATCTTGTATTGGTTCTGGAAGACGACCTTCTGAATGGTGACCTTGTCACTCGTGTAGAAATTGTCCGCGCCGTTGGCCGTGTCCCCAGACGCGAGGCCCGGTGTCGGACGTGCCACCGATGCCGAGGACGATGCGCAGGCCGACAGTGCGGTGAACGAACCGAGCAGGAGTGCACCGAGCAAGGAACGTCGGTGCGTCGCGAAAGGCAGTTTCATTTTCGTCATTGTCTTCATCCTCGTGGGTGTGAGGTTCGGCAGGGGCCGAGCGGGTAATGGCAGCCGCGTTCACGCATTCCTCTGAGCGGCGCTCTCCAGCGACGCCATGCGGACCTCGGCATCGCCAACGCAGGTCTCTCTCGACGCCCGGAGGGCCAGGAGGGCCGCGCCCCCGAGCAGTGCGGCGCTCGCCACGAACGTGCTCTGGTAGCCGCTGCGGTCGAACAACAGCCCTCCGAGCGAGGCGCCAACCGTGATGGCGAGCTGGATGGCCGCGACCATGAGGCCGCCGCCAGCCTCCGCGTCGCGCGGCAGCGTGCGGCTGATCCACGTCCACCACGCGACCGGCGCCGCCGTGCCGATGAGCCCCCACCCCGCAAGGAGGACGGCCGTCGCCGCGAGGGACCGGCCGAAGACGGCGAGTGCGACCGCGATGACAGCCATCGCGACCGGCGCGGCGATGAGCACCGCGGACAGCCGTTTGGCCACGAGGAACCCGATGAGGTACGTGCCCAGGAGCCCCGCCGTGCCCATCCCCAACAGGACCAGCGAGAGGGTGGACACCCCGACCCGCGTGACCGTCTCCAGGAAGGGACGCAGGTACGTGAAGAGGGCGAACTGGCCCATGAAGAAGAGCGTGACCGCCAGGATGCCCCACAGCGCCTTGGGGCGTCGGAGGAGGGCGAACGCGCTCGGAGGAGGAGCGGCGCGCTCCGTGGGCATGGGGGGCAGGGTGAAGAACTGCCACACGAGGGTGATGGCCGCGAGAGGAACGACCGCGAAGAACGCACCACGCCACCCGATGTACTGGCCCAGGAAGCTGCCAAGCGGCGCCGCGATGGTGGTGGCCAACGCGTTGCCACCGTTCAGCAGGGCGAGCGCACGCGGCACGTCACCCTCGGGGACCAGCCGCATGACGGTGGCCGCGGACAACGACCAGAAGCCGCCAATCACGATACCCACGAGCGCGCGGCCCAACATGAGCACGGTGTAGCTCGGCGCCAGGGCCGTCACGAGGCCCGAAGCCAGCATCGCGCCGGTGAGGCCGAGGAGCAGCTTCCGGCGGTCGATGGACCGGGCCGCGGACGCGACGGTGAGGCTCGCCAGGACGGCGAAGAGGCCGGACACGGCGATCGCCTGACCGGCGCGGCCTTCGCTCAGGTGGAGATCCGACGCGATGGGCGTCAGGAGGCTCACCGGCATGAACTCGGACGCGACGAGCGTCGAGACGCAGAGGGTGAGCGCGAACACGGCGCCCCATGATGCGGAGCGCGGGGCCGACGCCACGGGCGCGTTGGCGAGTTGGATGGACATGATTCTCTCCCAGGTTGTGGGGCACGCTTGAAGGTCTCGACGTCCGTGTCGGGCCTTCGTCGCAGGTGCCCCGCGCGTCGTGCTCGCTGGAGCAGCAGTGCCTGGTGAAAGAACTACGCGGCGCGCCCCCCGGGCACCAGACGATGAGGAGCGAACGGGCCGTTAAGCAGGGGTTGATGGTGGCCCTGCATTTGCCGAAAGTGGCCATCCCCGTTCACAGGGCCGTCACGACACTCCACACCGGCACTTCATTTCATGGGAACCACCGCGATGAAGACGGTCCTCTTCCATCAGCTCCATGTGTTTCTGGCCGTTGCGCGACTCCAGAGCTTCCGGGGCGCGGCGCGCGAGCTCGGCGTCTCCAC
Organism: Corallococcus praedator; assembly: GCF_003612125.1. Taxonomy (GTDB): domain Bacteria; phylum Myxococcota; class Myxococcia; order Myxococcales; family Myxococcaceae; genus Corallococcus; species Corallococcus praedator. Next base: position 51,071 of record NZ_RAWI01000013.1, on the reverse strand, counting down.
GGCCGCCGTGAGCCAGTCGGTGCGGCAGTTGGAGGAGCAGTTGAGCGTGGTCCTGCTCAACCGCACCTCGCGCAGCGTGGCCCTGACGGACGTGGGGCGGCGGCTGGTGGAGGAGGCCGGTCCGGGCCTTGCTCAAGCCGCTGCCGCCCTTCAAGGGACCTCGGCCCAGCCCGGGGAGGTCGTCGGACGGCTGCGGCTGTCCGTGCCACGCGCGGCGGTGCCCCTCCTCATCGCGCCCGTGCTGCCAGCCTTCCGGGCGCGATACCCTCGCGTGGAGGTGGACGTCGTCGTCGAACAGCGCCTCGTCGACATCGTCGCGGAGGGCTACGACGCCGGCGTGCGCTTGAGCGAGACCCTTGAGCGCGACATGGTGCAGGTGCGCCTGACCGGCGCCTTCCGCTTCGTCATCGTGGGTGCCCCGGCCTACCTTGAGGCGCGTGGCACCCCAGAGCGCCCCGAGGACCTGCTCCGGCACGACTGCATCGTCCTGCGCTCACCGACGACCGGGACTCCCTATGCCTGGGAGCTGGAGCGCGGAAGCAAGACCTGGCGCGTCCCGATGCGCGAGGGGGTCTCCACCAACGACGAGCTGGCCGGCGCGGCGCTCGCCGCCGAGGGCGGGGGGCTGGCGTACGTCCTGGAGCCAGCCGTCCAGGATCAGCTGCTTTCCGGACGCCTCGTGCGGGTGCTGGAGGACTACGCGCCCACCGTGCCTGGCTTCTTCCTCTACTACCCAAGCCGCGCACAGCGCTCGAAGCCCCTGCGCCTCTTTGTCGAGGCAGCCAAGGAGCTGGCCGGCAGGACGGGCTGAGTTTGCCCGGGCACGCTCGGACCGCCACGGACCTCTCGATTCGGACCCTGGAGCGATGTCCGCACCTGCGCGGAATCACACGCGCGCGGTGTCCGCGGCCAGACCCATCTGCATCAGCTCTGAGTGCAGCAGCAGTCGGGCCTGGGCCCACGGCATCGCGACGACGCGGTAGCCATCCAGCGCCTGGAGCAGCAGGGGCCGGTAGCTGGCGTGCCCGGGGTCCGCGACCACGACGATGCCCCGGTCGGTGGTGGAGCGGATGAGCCGCCCGACGCCCTGACGCAGCATCAACAGCGCGCGCGGCAGCCGGTACTGGAGGAAGCCCAGGTACTCATTGCCACCCCGGGCCAGCGGCTCCTCGCGAGCCGCCACCAGCGGACGCGACGCCGGCTCCAGCGGAAGCTTGTCGATGAAGACACACCCCACGCCGCGCCCGGGGATGTCCACGCCCTGCCAGAAGCTCTTGGTGCCCAGCAGCACCGTGCCCGTGTCGCGCTCCTGCCGCGCCGCCAGCGAACGGCCGTGCCCGCGCGACTGGCGCAGCACTTCAATCCCATGCGGCTCCAGCCGGGCCTGGACCTCGCGCGCCACGCGCTCCAGCCGCCGCGTGGAGGCGAACAACCCCAGCACCCGTCCACCCATTACCTGAGCCAGCCCGGAGATGCGCCCCGAAGCCCAGTCGATGAAGGGCTCCTCGTGCGCGCGCGGCGCATCGGTGACGAGCACGACCAGCGCCTGCCGTCCCAGGTGGAAGGGGGAGGGCGCGCGCAGGATGGGCGGCCGAAGTCCCAGACGCTTGAGCACGAAGGGCACGTTGTCGCCCGTGCCCAGCGTGGCGGACGTCATCACCAGCGCGCGCTTGCTCGCGGCGAAGTCCTTCGCCACCGCCTCGGACACGTCCACCGGCTGCGCGCCCACGCTCCAGCGCCCCTTGCGAGGCTCCGCGCGCGCCGCGTAGCACCGCTTCACATCCGCCTCGCCGGCCAGCTCGCCCGCGAGCACACCCAGCTCGCCCAGCTCCGTGGTGGCCCCGGCCAGCTCGCGCTCCAGCGAGGGCTGCTTCACCGCCAGCTCCGGCAGCGCCGCCAGTGCCCGCACCGCGAGCAGCGTGTGCACGCGTTGCAGCGCGCCGCGCACGGCGTCCAGCCCTTCGCGCACGGGCTCCCAGGCGGGCAGGGCGCGCACGGCGTCCGTCACCCGCAGCTCCGGGGCATAGGCCGCGTCGTCCGCGTCCTCGCCGGGCATCGCGGAGGCCGGCTCGCACAGCGCCGTCACCTGCTCGCCCAGGGCGCGTGCCTCCTGGAGCAGCGTGCGCAGCGCGTCGTCCACCTCGCCCATCAACGAACGGGACTCCTCCCGGCGCGTGGCCGCCAGCGCGCGGCGCAGCTCCGCGAAGAGGCCCCGGCGTCCGTCGCGCCCGTGCAGCCGCTCCGTGAGGCGCATGAAGGCCAGGTCCGACAGCTCCAGCGTGAGCGCGGTGGTGGCCACGTCCTCCAACTCGTGCGCCTCGTCCAGCACCAGGTGGTCCAGGCGCGGGTAGCGCGCGGGCCACGCGAACGCGAGCGACTGGTTGATGACCAGCACGTCCGCCTCGCGCGCGTGCGCCACCGCCGAGTGGTAGAAACACTTGTGGTGGTGCGGGCACCGCTCGCCCAGCGTCGTCGCCGCCTCCGAGCGCACCGCTGGCACCAGCCCGTGCATCGCGGGGAAGCGCTCGCGGAACCAGTGGCTCAATCGGTCCAGGTCCCCATCCGTGCTGCGGCGCATGTACGCGCGCACGTAGGCCCGGGGCGCCCGCGCCGAGTGGTTCATCCCCGGCTCCACCCGCGTGGCTTCCAGCGCGCGGCGGCGGCACAGGTAGTTCGTCTGGCCCTTCAAGAGCGCATAGCCGAACGCGCCCCCGGTGGCCTGATGCAGCCGGGGCAGGTCCTTCTCCAGCAACTGGTCCTGGAGCGTCTTCGTGTGCGGCGCCACGCCGACCTTCAGCCCGTTGCGCGCGGCGAACAGCGCGGCGGGCGCCAGGTACGCCAGCGACTTGCCCGTGCCGGTGCCGGCCTCCACCGCCACCTGACCGCCGTCCGACAGCGTGCGCGCCACCGCGTGCGCCATCTCCAACTGCGCGGGCCGGGACAGGAACCCGCCCCCACGCTCCAGCGCGCCGTCGGGCCCCAGCACCGCGGACACCTCCTCCGGCCGCACCGGCAGCGGCGTCGCATCCGCTTCGGGTTCCGGGGGAGGCCGCGCGCCATTCGCCCGCCGCCGCTCCGGCCGCGCGCGCAGGAAGCCGCCCGTTGTCTCCAGGCCCAGCGGCACCGGCGTCGCCCGGCACGCCTCCCACAGCCGGGAGAGCAGCTCCACCAGCGGGCGCGCCTCCGCGTCCGTCGCCAGGTCGCGCTCGTCTTCCGCGGAGGCCGGGTCCAAGAGCGGCGTGGGCCCCAGCAGGGACGTGCGCGCGCGGGGATCCAGGGTGGAGAGCAGGTCCGCCACGTCCTCGGCGCGGCCGTCGCGCACGCAGCCGTCCAGCGTATGCACCAGCACCGCGTGCACCGCCGCGCAGTCGTGGAGCGCGCGGTGCGGCTGCTGCTGCCCCAGCTTCGCCCACCGCATCAGCGACTCCAGCGAGTGGCTGGGCAGCTCCGGGTGCAGGTAGTGCATCAGCTCGCACGAATCGAGCACCGGGGCGCGGATGGGGCCCAGCACGTCCGGCAGGAAGCCCTTCTCGAACGGGGCGTTGTGCGCCACCACCGTCCACCCGCGCAGCCGCTCGCGCAATTCAGCGCGCTCGGTGTCGAAGCGGGGCTGGCCGGCGAGCTGCGCGTCCCCCAGGCCCGTGAGGCGCTTGATGGTGAGGTTCAGCGGGCGCGAGGACGCGTACAGGCGGCTGAAGCGGTCCACCTCGCGGCCGTTCTCGAAGAACAGGCAGCCCACCTCGATGACCTCGTCCACGCGCGGGTCCAGCCCCGTCGTTTCGAGGTCCAGGAAGACGTGCCGGGTGAAGAGCTCCGAGCTGCCCATGCAGGGCGTCGAGCCTACCCGGCCGGGGGGACATCGCCAGTTAACGCGCTGGCGCGGGCTCCGGAGCTACTCCACGACGAAGGTGCCGGCGATCATCTTCCCCATCGCGCACCCGTACCGCAGCGTGCCGGACTGACTGGGGGTGAAGGCGATCTCCACCGGCGTGTTCAGCGGCAGCTTCGTGTCGATCTTGTACTCGTCCATCACCAGCTCGGTGGCGCACGTCATGTCCGTCTTGCGCGTCACCACCAGCTTCACCGGCTCGCCCTGCTTGAGCTGCACCGGGGACGGCTCGTAGCCCTTCTCCGTGACGGCCAGCTCCACCACGTGCACGCCGTTCTCCCGCCGCCCCACCTCCGCCGCGACGGGCGCGTCCGGCGCCTTCGCGGTCGCGTCCTTGGTGCAGGCCTGCTGGGAGGCCCCCGCGACAATCGCCGCCGCGGTGAGCGCCAGCCAGGGCTTGATGATGCGGGAGAAGAACGGACGCATGGGCAGGACTCCGAAAGAAGAAGGGCGGCCCGGCGTGGAAGCGGGGCCGCCCGGAAGAGAACAGCGGACCTCAGCCTTGGTGGTCCGAGTCCGGGACCGACAGGTCGTCGACGTCGTCGTCGTCCTCGGGCGGAGCCGGGGGCGCTTCGAAGCGCAGGAGGGCGTGGAGCGGGATGAACAGCTCGTGGCCCGGCTCGCCCAGCAGCACGTCGAAGCGGCCCACGCGCAGCAGCGGCGCTTCCACCGTGATGCCGTTGCGCATCACCAGTTTCACCGTCTGCCCGATGTGCGGCAGGAACGGACGCGGATCCGAATAGGGCCGCTTGTCCGGCTGACGCGCCACCTGCGCCGGCTTCTGGGTGAGCTTCGCGTCGCGGTCCAGGGTCGGCATCAGCCGCTCCCAATCACCCCGCCGCGCGATGAGCACCACCTGGAGCTTCTCCAGCCGGCCCGTGCGCTCGAAGGTGAAGGCGATGGCCTCCTCCGACAGGAGCGTGTCCAGCAGCGACCGCTCCGCGAGCACCACCGACAGCTCGGTCTTCTGCTCGATGAACGCGCCCAGGAAGTCCGCCACCAGCGCGTTGTCCACCTGGCCGCGCGCCTGCTTGATGGCGGCCTTGCGCTGGCTGCGCTCCTTGCGCGCCATGAACTCCGCCACCGTCAGGCCGCTCTGGAGGATGCCGAACGCGTCCCCCAGCGACAGGCCCGCCGTCTGGCCCATCAGCTCGTAGACCTGGTCGAAGCGCTTCGCCTCCTCGGCGTGCAGCTTGCGCCAGATGCGCGCCTTCATCTTCCCTTCCAGCTCCCCCTTGGCGATGCGCGCCGGTACGTGCTCGCGCGTGGCCAGCGCCAGGATCTGCTCCGGCGTGGGCGGCGGGCGCGGCGTGGAGGGCCGGGGACCGAAGCGGCCCGGAGGACCACCCGAGCGAGGAGGCCCGCCCATGCCCGGTGCCCGGGGCGCGGAGGGACGGGCCGCTGCGCCCGGCGCGAAACCTCCGGGCGCGGGCGCGGTGGACTCCTCCACGCCCACGCCCGGCACCCAGGCGTCCTTGGTGACTTCCTGGTTGTGCAGCCGCACCGGGGGCGCCTTGCGTGCACCCGGCTCCTCCCAGGGCTTCAGCTCCCGGGGTGCCACGTCCGTGCGCGCCTCGGCCTCGGCCGCCGCCTGACGCAACCTCGCCGCGTCCAGCGCCTCCGTCGCGATGTCCTCCTGCGCCCGGAGCACTTCGGCTTCCTCCGACACCGACGCGCCCGGCGGCGCCAGCACCGACGGGAACTCCTGCCGCGTGCTCGCGCGCTCCGGCTGTTCGCGCAGCAGGTCCTCCACCATCTGCTGCTCCATGACCTTCTCACGCGGGAAGGCCGCCGACATCAGCCGCACCAGGTCCTGGTCCGTCACGCCCGGCGCCAGCTTCTCCTTCAGTGCCGCCAGCGCCTCGGCCATCGCCGCGGCGGTGGGGAAGCGGTCCTTGGGTTCGGGCGCCAGCGCGCGCACCAGGAACGCGTCCACCGCGCGCGGCAGGTCCGGCCGGTAGCGCCCCGCTGGCTCCCACTGCGGATAGGCCGCGCGCCGCCAGCGCTCCAACGGGTCGCCCCGCTGCGACAGCGGCTTCCACGCGAACAACTCCCACAGCACCACGCCCGCCGCGTACACGTCCGCCCTGCGGTCCACCGTGCGCTTGCGGGCCTGCTCCGGCGCCATGTACGTGAGGTTCCCAATCACCACGCGCGGCGCCGTCTGCTGCTCCTTCAACGTGGACTGCGCCGCGCCGAAGTCGATGATCTTCACCTCGCCCGCGTAGCTCACGCACACGTTCGCGGGCGACAGGTCGCGGTGCACCAGGTGCAGCGGGTGCCCGTCCTCATCCGTCGCGTCATGCGCGTACGCCAGGCCCTCGCACAGCCGCTGCCCCATCTGGAGCAGCGCGCCCAGGGGCATCATCCGCTGGCGCTGCCGCAGCCGGTACGCCAGCCGGCTCAACGTCTTGCCCTGCACGTACTCCATCGCGAGGTAGAGCTGCCCGTCCACCTCGCCCATCGCGTACACGCGCGCGATGTTCGGGTGCGCCAGCCGCACCACCACGCGCGCCTCGTCGCGGAAGCGCCCCACGAACTGCCGGTTCTCCACGAGCCCCGGCAGCACCTTCTTCACCACCACCGCGCGCCGCACGCCCTCCTCGCGCGCGAGGAAGACCTCCCCCATGCCGCCCGCGCCAATGCGGCGCACGAGCGTGTAGGGACCGAAGCGCAGCGGCCCCTTCAGGGGCTCTGGCTCAACGGGCGTCGCCAAGCGCCCGGAACGCCTTGCGGGCCGCGGCGAGCACGTGCGCCACCTCCGACTCGCCGATGGCCAGCGACACGAACGCCGCCTCGAACTGGCTGGGCGGCAGGTACACCCCTTCTTGCAGCATCGCGTGGAAGAAGCGCCCGAACTTCGCCGTGTCCGCCTTCTTCGCGGACGCGTAGTCGAACACCGGCTCCGCCGAGAAGAACACCGTGAGCATGCTGCCCACGCGGTTCACCGTCACCGGCACCCCCGCCGCCTTCGCCTCCGCGCGGAAGCCCTCCTCCAACAGGAGTCCCAGCTGCTCCAGCCGCGCATACGTGCCCGGAGCCGCCAGCGCCTTCACGCACGCCATGCCCGCCGCCACCGCCACCGGGTTCCCGGACAGCGTGCCGGACTGGTACACGGGCCCTTCCGGCGCCACCTTGGACATGATGTCGCGCCGGCCACCGTACGCGCCCAGCGGCATGCCGCCGCCCACCACCTTCGCCAGCGTGGTCAGGTCCGGCTTGAGCTTGTACAGCTCCTGCGCCCCACCGCGCGCCAGCCGGAAGCCCGTCATCACCTCATCCAGCACGAAGAGCACGCCGTGCTTCTGGCAGAGCGCCTGCAACCCCTCCAGGTAGCCCGGACGCGGCACCAGCACGCCCATGTTGCCCACCACCGGCTCGATGATGGCGCAGGCGATGTCCTGGCCCTTCTCCGCGAAGATGCGCTCCACCGCCTCCAAATCGTTGAAGGGCGCGGTGAGCGTCAGCGCCGCCAGCGCCGCGGGCACGCCCGGCGAGTCCGGCAGGCCCAGCGTCTCCACGCCGCTGCCCGCCTTCACGAGGAACGGGTCGCCCGCGCCGTGGAAGCAGCCCTCGAACTTGAGGATGTGCTCGCGGCCGGTGAAGCCGCGCGCGACACGGACGGCCGCCACCGTGGCCTCCGTGCCGCTGGACACCAGGCGCACCTTCTCCAGCGAAGGCATCGTGGCGCAGAGCAGCTCCGCGAACTCCACTTCCGCCGCGACGGGCGCGCCGAAGGTGGTGCCGCGACGGGCGGCCTCCAGGATGGCCTCGATGATGGGCGGGTATGCGTGTCCGAGGATGAGCGGGCCCCAGCTGCCCACCAGGTCCACGTAGCGGTTGCCGTCCACGTCGGTGAGCCACGCGCCGGCGCCCTCCCGGAAGAAGACGGGGTCACCCCCCACGCCACGGAAGGCGCGCACTGGAGAGTTCACGCCACCCGGGATGCGAGCCTGCGCACGGGCGAAGAGGGCCTGGCTTTGAGCGTGTTTCATGCCGCGTTCCATAGCACGCGCCGGGCGCCGCTCCCCGCCTTGCGTAGGGCTCCGGTGTCGCCTTTCCACCCCCATGCGGATGCCTGCCCGCACGGCGACGGACCGCCCTCCCGGACCCGGGGGCTCGCCCTCCCCGGTGGACACCGCACACGCGGCTTCACCCTGACGGCCCCGGCGGTTATGACCGCCCGCATGCGAATCCTCCACACCATGCTCCGCGTCGGCGACCTGGAGAAGTCGCTCGACTTCTACACCCGCGTCGTCGGCATGACGCTGCTGCGCCGCCACGACTACCCGGAAGGCCGCTTCACGCTCGCCTTCGTCGGCTTCGGCCCGGAAGACACCCACCCCGCGCTGGAGCTCACCCACAACTGGGACACGGCGAAGTACGAACTGGGCACCGCCTACGGCCACATCGCGCTGGGCGTCAGCGACATCCACGCCACCGCCAATGCCATCCGCGCGGCCGGCGGCAAGGTCATCCGCGAGCCCGGCCCCATGAAGCACGGCACCACCGTCATCGCCTTCGTCGAGGACCCGGACGGCTACAAGGTCGAGCTCATCCAGCAGAAGACCTGATCCGCCCTACGAGGTCACCTCTTCCGCTTTTCCGGAATCAGCCCGCAACTTCCCGCGGGCCTCCGGGTTCGACGGGGACGCTCCGGTGTCCCCCCGTCGAACCCCAAGAAAAGTGGAGAGTCCATGCGTGTCATCCGTCTGGCCATGGCGGCGCTGCTGCCATGCCTCGTGCTGTCCGGCCCCGCCCGGGCCGCCGGCTCGTTCGTCAACTGGGAGCATCCGCACGTCCACCCGCTGGACCTGACCCCGGACGGCTTGAAGCTGCTGGCGGTCAACACCGCGGACAACCGGCTGCTCGTCTTCAACGTGGCCGGCACGGGCGAACCGGTGCTCACCGCCACCATCCCCGTGGGCCTGGACCCGGTGTCCGTGCGCGCGCGCAGCAACACCGAGGCGTGGGTCGTCAACCACGTCTCCGACAGCGTCAGCATCGTGGACCTCACCACGCTCAACGTGAAGGCCACGGTGCCCACCGACGACGAGCCCGCGGACGTCATCTTCGCCGGCCTGCCCAAGCGCGCCTTCGTGTCCTGCTCCCAGGCCAACACCGTGCTGGTGGTGGACCCCGCCAACCCCCTCAACGCGCCCACGCGCATCCCCATCGAGGGTGAGGAGCCCCGCGCGCTCGCCACGAACGCGGCCGCCACGGAGGTCTACGTGGCCCTCTTCGAGTCCGGCAACCGCAGCACCGTGCTGGGCGGCGGCAACGCCATGGGCCCCGGCGCGTTTCCGCCCAACGTGGTCAGCAACAGCGTGGGCCCGCACGGCGGCGCCAACCCGCCGCCCAACGCGGGCAGCGCCTTCCAGCCGCCCATGAAGCCCGGCAACCCCACCCCTCCTCCGGTCAGCCTCATCGTGAAGAAGAACGCGGCCGGACGGTGGATGGATGACAACGCCGGAGACTGGACGACGCTCGTCTCCGGCCCCAACGCGTCCTTCTCCGGCCGCCCCTTCGGTTGGGACCTGCCCGACCACGACCTGGCCATCATCAACACCACCCTGCTCGACGTGACGTACGCCTCCGGGCTGATGGCGCACGACATGGCGCTCGCCGTGCACCCCTCCGGCCGCGTCACCGTGGTGGGCACCGACGCCACCAACGAGGTGCGCTTCGAGCCCAACCTCAAGGGCCGCTTCCTGCGCGTCATGGGCGCGTCCGTGGACCCCGGCAACCCCAACACGAACACCACCCGCTTCGACCTGAACCCGCACCTCACCTACACCACCAGCACCGTGCCCCAGGCCATGCGCGACCTGTCGCTGGGCGACCCGCGCGGCATCGTGTGGAACGCCAATGGCAGTCGGGGCTACATCACCGGCATGGGCTCCAACACCGTCGCGGTGGTGGACGCCACCGGCGCGCGCATCACCCAGTTCCCCGTGGGTGAAGGCCCCACGGGCATCGTCATCGAGCCGTCCGGCTGGCGCCTGTTCGTGCTCGACAAGTTCGCCTCCACCCTCTCCGTGGTGAACACCGCCACGAACATGGAGGTGGCGCGCGTGCCCTTCTTCGACCCGACCCCCATCCCCATCCGGATGGGACGCCCGCACCTGTACGACACGCACAAGACCTCCGGCCTGGGCCACATCGCGTGCGCGTCCTGTCACATCGACGCGCGGACGGATGGACTGGCGTGGGACCTGGGAGACCCGGCCGGCGACATGAAGTCCCCCACCGGGCAGAACCTGGGCATGGGCCTGCCCGTGCTCAGCACGGGCTTCCAGTCCTGGCACGCGATGAAGGGGCCCATGACGACCCAGACGTTCCAGGACATCATCGGCAAGGAGCCGCTGCACTGGAGAGGCGACCGCGAGGGCATCGAGGCCTTCAACCCCGCCTTCATGTCCCTCAACGGCGACGACGTGCAGCTCTCCGTGAATGAGATGCAGCAGTTCGAGAACTTCCTCGCCACGCTCACCTTCCCGCCCAATCCCTACCGCGCGCTGGACAACTCGCTGCCCACGCGCGTGCCCTTGCCCGGCCACTTCACCACCGGACGCTTCGGCCCCGCGGGCCAGCCCCTTCCGGACGGCAACGCGGTGCGCGGGCTGAACCTGTTCCGGCCGCCCCGGCTGCTCGACAACAACCTGGTGGCCTGCTCCACCTGCCACACACTGCCCACGGGCCTGGGCCCGGACATGTCCTGGAACGGCAACCGCTACGTGCCCCTTCCCGTGGGCCCCAACGGCGAGCACCACCTGGGCCTCGTCGCCATGGATGGCTTCACCAACGTGACCATGAAGGTGCCCCAACTGCGCAACCTCTACGAGAAGGCGGGCATGAACCTCACCCAGACGGTGAGCCAGTCCGGCTTCGGCGTCATCCACGACGGCAGCGTGGACACCATCGAGCGCTTCCTCTCCGAGCCCGTGTTCGCCTTCCAGAGCGACCAGGAGCTGGCGGACATGGTGGCCTTCATGCTGGCCTTCTCCGGCTCGGAGCTGCCCACGGGCTCCAACACCCGCCTGATGGAGCCGCCCGGCCCCCCGAGCCAGGACACGCACGCGGCGGTGGGCCAGCAGGTGACGCTCACCACCGCCAGCCCCACGGCCGCGCAGCAGCTGCGGCTCACCGCCTTCCTGTCCCTGGCGGACGCGGGCAAGGTGGGCGTGGTGGTGAAGGGCCGGCAGGGGGGCATGGCCCGAGGCTTCACCTACGTGGGCGGCAACAGCTTCCAGTCCGACCGGGCCGCCCAGACGGTGAGCACCTCCCTGCTGCGCACACTGGCCTCCGCCGGCAGTGAGCTGACCTGGACCGTGGTGCCCAAAGGAACCGAGCGTCGCATCGGCATCGACCGGGACGAGGACGGCGTGTTCGACCAGGACGAGCTGGACCACGGCACCCGGCCGGACGACCCGAACCACCCCTGAGACAGGCCGCGAAGGCAGACAGGCCCCCGGGCCATGAGGCCGTGGCCCGGGGGTCGATGGACGGACCAGGCAGGCGGGCGAAGTTTCAGGGCGATGTTTCGCGCCTTCCACTCGCCGCGCCCTCCTCGGGGGTGTAGAGAGGCCGGCGCGCCGCGCATCGAAGCGCGCGCGCCCTCCCCTTCCGAGGCACTTCATGGTGGAGAGTCCCCAGAGCCAGAACGCGTTGTCCCCCGACGAGCTCCACGAGGCCTGGGCCGTGCTGTCCGTGGACGAGCGCCTGGAAGGCTTCCGCCTGCTGCCCCCGGCGGTGGCGGACGACTTCTTCCTCGGGCTGTCCGCGCGAGAACAGGCCGAGCTCATCCTGACCCTGCCGCAGGGCGAGCGCCGCACCTGGGTGCGCCTGCTGCCCCCGGACGACCTGGCCGACCTGGTCCAGGCGGTGGAGCCTGAACAGGTCAACGCCATCCTGTCGCAGTTGGACGACGCCAGCCGCCGCGAGGTGAACATCCTCCTGGCCTACGCGGAGGACGACGCCGGCGGTCTGATGAACCCGCGCTTCGCCCGCGTGCGCCCGGACATGAGCATCGACGAGGCCATCGGCTACCTGCGCAAGCAGGCGCGCGAGCGGGTGGAGACCGTCTATTACGCCTATGTGCTGGACACCGAGCAGCGCTTGCAGGGCGTGCTGTCCCTGCGCCAGCTCTTCCAGGCCGCGCCGGACAAGCGCGTGGCGGACGTCATGCAGCGCGACGTCATCACCGTGGCGGAGAACACCGACCAGGAAGCCGTCAGCCGCACCTTCTCCGAACACAGCTTCATGGCCATGCCGGTGGTGGACGAGGCCCAGCGCATGAAGGGCATCGTCACGGTGGACGACATCGTGGACGTGGTGCAGGAGGAGGCCACGGAGGACATCCAGAAGGTCGGCGGCATGGAGGCCCTGGACGCGCCGTACTTCGACGTGGGTTTCCTGGCGATGCTCAAGAAGCGCGCCGGCTGGCTGATGGTGCTCTTCCTGGGGGAGATGCTCACCGCCACGGCGATGGGCTACTTCGAACACGAGATCGCGCGCGCCGTCGTGCTGAGCCTCTTCATCCCGCTCATCATCAGCTCGGGCGGCAACTCCGGCAGCCAGGCCACCACGCTCATCATCCGCGCGCTGGCGCTGTCGGAGATGCGGCTGAAGGACTGGTGGCGCGTGGCCCGGCGGGAGCTGGGCACGGGGCTGGCGCTGGGCTCGGTGCTGGGGCTCGTGGGCTTCATCCGCGTGATGGTGTGGCAGGCGCTGTTCCACAGCTATGGCGACCATGCGGTGGTCATCGGCCTCACGGTGGGCGTGTCGCTGGTGGGCGTGGTGCTGTTCGGCACGCTGTCCGGGTCCATGCTGCCGTTCATCCTGAGGCGCGTGGGCTTCGACCCCGCGAGCGCGTCCGCGCCCTTCGTGGCCACGCTGGTGGACGTGACAGGACTCGTCATCTACTTCACCGCGGCCAGCCTCTTCCTGCGCGGCACCCTGCTGTAATCCGCGACGCTGCGCCCCCAGGCTCGGAGGCCGTTCCATGATCGTCACCACCCCGCGGCGCACGCTGACCCTGACGGACCCGCCCGGCCATGTCGCCGCCGCCAGCGGGCTGGTGCGCGTGGGGGACTGGCTCTACGTGGTCGCGGACGACGCGCTCCACCTGGCCGTGTTCCCCGCCACCGGGGACGCGCCGGGCCACTCCGTGCGCCTGTTTCCCGGAGAGCTTCCCGACGAGCACTCGGCACGCAAGGCGGCCAAGCCCGACCTGGAGGCGCTGTGCCGGCTGGGCCCCTCCGCCGCGTTCGCGCACGGCGCGCTGCTGGCGCTGCCCTCGGGTTCGACGCCGGTGCGGCGCCGGGCGTCGGTGCTGCCCCTGAACGCGGACGGGACGCTGGCGGGGCCGCCGCGCACGGTGGACTGCACGGGGCTCTACGTGCAGTTGGAGCGCGAGCTGGTGGCGCTCAACGTGGAAGGCGCGGCGGTGACGGGCAGGTTCCTGCGGCTGCTCAACCGGGGCAACGGCGAGGGCGGCGTGGACGCGCTGGTGGACCTGGACCTGGACCGCGTGCTGGGCGGCGTGGACGCGGGCGCGCTGGGGCCGGCGGCGGTGCGCACCGTGCGCCGGTGGGAGCTGGGGGAGGCCAACGGCGTCCGGCTGTCCTTCACGGACGCGTCCGCGCTGCCGGATGGACGCGTGGTGTTCACCGCCACGGCGGAGGACTCGCGCGACCGCGTGGCGGATGGGCCGGTGAAGGGCTCCGCGGTGGGCGTGCTCGCGCCGGATGGGACGCCGGTCTACTTGGACGCGGTGGACGCGGGCGTGAAGCTGGAGGGCGTGGACGCGCGCGTGGAGCGCGGCCGCATCCACCTGCTGCTGGTGGCGGACGCGGACGACCCTTCGGTGCCCGCGCCGCTCCTGGAAGCAGTCCTTCCCGTACCGGGCTGAAGCGAAGCCCGGGCGTCAGGCTTCAGCCCTGGCGCTTCACCGGCAGCGCGCCGAAGGACTGCGCCACCGGCATCATCGACACGATGTTGATGTTCACGTGCGCGGGCCGCGAGGCCACCCAGTGCACCGTGTCCGCGATGTCCTCCGGCATGAGCGGCTGCGTGTTCGAGTACATGGACGCGGCGCGGGCGTCATCGCCCCGGAAGCGCACGTTGGAGAACTCCGTGCCGCCCAGCAGCCCCGGCTCGATGTCCGTCACGCGCACCGACGTGCCGTGCAGGTCCGCGCGCAGGTTCAGGCTGAACTGGTGCACGAACGCCTTCGTCGCGCCGTACACGTTGCCGCCCGGATAGGGGAACTCCCCCGCGACGGAACCGATGTTGATGACGTGGCCCCGGTCGCGCGCCACCATGCCCGGCAGCGCCGCGCGCGTGCAGTACAGGAGCCCCTTGACGTTGGTGTCCACCATCACGTCCCAGTCCTCCAGCCGCGCCGTCTGCGCGGGGTCCAACCCCAGCGCGAGCCCCGCGTTGTTGACCAGCACGTCCACCTGCGCGAAGTCCGCGGGCAGCGACTCGAAGGCCTGCTGCACGGCCGCCCGGTCCGTCACGTCCAGCGTCACCGGCAGGAGCCTTTCGCCCAGCTCGGCCTTCAGCGCGTCCAGCCGCTCGCCCCGGCGCCCGGTGGCGATGACGCGCGCGCCTTCCTTCACGAAGCGGCGCGCGACGGCCAGCCCGATGCCCGCGGTGGCCCCTGTCACCAGCACGTTCATGTGATTCCTCCCACGAGAGAGATGCCCGGCCCGACAGGGCCCGGCCTCGCCGTTACATGGCATGCGTGGGAGGACGGCGCACGCGAATGCGCCCGCCAGCCGGCTTCAGTCCCCGCGGTCGCGGGCGGCTTCCTCGGCGGTGCCTCCCATGGCTTCCACGGAGGTGCGGGCCTGCTTGGCGCGGTCGAACGCCACTTCCTTCTTGCCGATGCCTTCGACCGTGAGGTTCGCCAGCCGGCGGCGTGCCCTCACGATGGCGTCCTGCACGAGCGTCGGATCCGGGTGCGTCTTGAGCGTCTCCACCCAGGTCTCGATGGCCTTCTCGTTGTCGCCCGCGTCCGCGCGCAGCTTGCCCATCTCGAAGAGGGCGTGCGGCGCCAGCTCCGAGTCCGGGAAGCGCGAGCGCAGGTCCGCGAAGGTGCGCAGCGCTTCCTGCCGCTTGCCCTCCATCATGGCCAGCGCCTGGGCCTGGAGGTAGATGGAGTCGTCCACGTACACGCTGGTGGCGAAGCGCTCGGGCAGCTTGCGCGCCTCCAGCTCGCACTGCGGATAGTCCGCCAGCTCGAAGTAGAGCTTGGCCACCTGGTACTGGAGCTCCGCGCCCTGCGGCGGGTTGCGGTGCAGCGCGGCGGTGAGCTGGTCGATGGAGCCGCGCAGGTCGCGGTAGTGCACCCGCAGCAGCTCCGCCAGGATGATGCGCGCGTCCAGCGCCTCCGGGGACTCCGGGCACTGCTGGATGAGCTGGCGGTAGACGGACACCGCCTCCTTCACCTTGCGCTGCTCCAGCCAGTACACGTCCGCGGCGCCCTTGAGGGCCCGGGCGCGCATCACCAGCGCCTCCGGAGCCTCGTCGCGCAGGAGCATGTCGTACGCCTTGCGGTACTCCACCAGCGCTTCGTCCGGACGCTTCTCGAAGATGGCGTCACGCGCGCGCTGCATGTGGTCCACCGGCTTGTCGCGGCAGCCCGTGACGGCCAGCGTCCCCACCGCGAACGCGAACACCCAGCGTCGGGCTGCCTGCTTCATTCGCACGACTCCGGGATGAGGCGCACGCAGCGCGTCTCGTCGCAGCGCACGCATTCACGCTCCGAGGACACGTCCGTGACGCACACGGAGACGCGCGAGGTGCGGGGGCAGTCCTCGGACGTGACGCAACGGTAGAGACTCCCGTCGGTCCGGGTGATGTCCACGGACGTGGAGCCGCAGGACTCCAGGTTGTTGCATCCCAGGAGCATGGCCGACACCACCGCCAGAGCTCCGAACCAGGCGCATTGCACGGCCTGGGTTCTAGCCAACTTCCGCCCCCGGGTCACGAATCGTGCGCCCGCCTGCCCGCTCGTCGGGAAACGTGAGGCCGCCCCCGGGCCCTTCCGGGCGCATGGCCACTCCCTCACCCGGCGTGCTAGCCCTGTCGCGTCACGACGTTCCACGCCGCCCCATCACCGGGTCAGGAGCCTTGAAACCATGAGCCTTCCCTCTCGTCCCCGCGCGGTGGTGACCGGTGCCGGCAGTGGCCTGGGCCGCGCGCTGTGTGAAGCCCTGGCGGCCCGTCAGGCGCGGGTCGTGGTGTCGGACGTGGACCCGGCCACCGCGGAGGAGACCGCCCGCCGCGTCACCGAACGGGGCGGCGAAGCGCGCGTGTTCCCGTGCGACGTCACGAACCCCGAAGCGGTGGAGGCCCTGGCGCGCGCCGCGGATGACGCGTTCGGCGGCGTGGACCTGCTCGTCAACAACGCGGGCGTGGGCGCGGCGGGGGACGTGGGAGAGCTGCCGCTCGCCGAGTGGCGGCGCGTGCTGGACGTGAACCTGTGGGGCGTCATCCACGGCTGCCACAGCTTCGTGCCGCGCCTGCGCAAGCAGGGCACCGGACACGTGCTCAACATCGCGTCCGCCGCGGGGCTCATCTTCGCGCCGCACCTGGCGGCCTACAACGCGTCCAAGGCCGCCGTGGTCGCGCTGTCGGAGACGCTCTACGCGGAGCTGAGGCCGCTGGGCCTGGGCGTCACGGTGGCGTGCCCCACGTTCTTCCGGACGAACATCGCAGCGTCGGCGCGCTATTCGGATCCGACGCTGAAGGGCATGGGCGCGAAGCTGGTGGATGGCTCGAAGGTGGGACCGGAGCTGGTCGCCGCGCGGTTGCTCACGGCCGTGGACCGGAACGCACCGCACGTGCTGCCCATGATGGATGCGCGCTGGTTCTGGCGCATGCGCCGGTGGATGCCCGGCCTGTTCCTCCACGGCGTCATCGCGGTGGACAAGCACTTCCGCGCGCGCCTGGCCCGCGAAGGTTGAGCGGACTCTAGGGGCGGCCCTGCTGCGCGGGCGCCTTGCCGGAGGTGAGCACGGAGGTGTCCACGGACGCCATCGAGTTGCGCTGCTTGACGGTGCGCGCCTTCTGGTCCTGCTTGTCGTAGTGCTTCATGATGGCGGCGAGGTGCGCGTCCGCCACCTTGCACTGGACGACGCTGACCTCCTGGTGACGCCGCCCCAGCTCGCTCCACATCGCGAGCCGGCCCTGGCTGCCCATGAGCCGGTCCTCGACCGCGTCCAGGGCCTGGTCCATCTGCTTGCCTTCAGCCTCCAGCACCGCGAGCCGCGCTTCGGCGTCTTCCGGCGTCGGCCCCCCGCATCCGGTGGACACCACGGCGAGCCCCACGACCGCTGTCAGTCCGAGCCACATCCGCCGCATCCCCACGTCGCCTCCCAGGTGGTTCGGGTCGTCCACCGACCGTCAGGCAGCGCAAGGTAGGAACGGCCTCCGGGAGCGACAACCTGGACTCACGATGGGGGAGCAGGCTTTTTCAGGAACGAACGTTTGGGACATTTACCCATCCCTCCGGTTTGACGATGAGTCAGAAGGGCCCCCGTTCCAGCGTTGCGCGAGCCCCGGACCCTTCACAGGTTGGCCCTGTCATGTTCGCGGTCCGACGCCGCGAGGGAGGTGCGCGATGAAGGACTTCCGCAAGCCGAAGGACTCCCACACGCCGGGCGCTTCACGGTGGATGTCCGTGGGTGCGGTCGCGGGTGCTGCGCTGTCGCTCGCCTCGGCCGGTGCGCACGCGGAAGCCCCGGAGCCCACGCGGCTCCAGTTCAAGGACGACGGGCAGGTGCCCAACAGCCGCTTCCCGGTGCTGGTGTACCGCGCGGTGTTCGCGAAGGAAGGCGACGTGGCCGCGGCGTTCGAGCAGCGCTTCGCCACCAACGGTTGGCCGCCGCAGTGGCGCTCCAGCGTCTATGACTTCCACCACTACCACTCCACCGCGCATGAGGTGCTGGGCGTGGCGAAGGGCACCGCGAAGCTGATGCTCGGCGGTGAAGCGGGACAGGTCGTCAGCGTGCAGGCGGGGGACGTGGTGGTGCTGCCCGCGGGCACCGGCCACAAGCGCGTGGAGTCGAGCGGCGACTTCCTCGTCGTGGGTGCGTACCCACAGGGGCACGGCCAGTGGGACCTGCAGCGGCCGGATGCGAAGACACACGACGCGTCGGTGAAGCGCATCGCGCAGGTGCCCGTGCCTTCCAGCGACCCCGTCACCGGGAAGGACGGCGCGGTGCCGCGCTCCTGGAAGTAGCCGTCACGACTCCGGCGACGGAGTGCCAGCGTCGGCGGGGAACAGGCGTCCACCGTCGGCGGGAGGCATCGGATCCCGGAACTCGAAGTGGAAGGTGTAGGGCACGTCCAGCGGCTTGCCGTTGTAGGTGACGGGCTTGTACTCGCGGGACTGGATGTGGCCAATGAGCTCGCGGACCTGCTCGGGGGAGAGGGCCGCATCCCACTTGCGGGCTTGGCAGTTCTCCGCCCGTCCCAGCTTCGTGATGATGCAGTCCACGACCGCGCGTGCCTTCACGGGCCTCGTGCTCGCGCAGCCCGCGAGCACCACGAATCCCGCCAACAACATCCCCCTCTTCATGCGGTGCTTCCCTCTTCAAGGCACCGGGGCGATGCGCGCCCGGTGCTTCAGGATGAACTCACACACCTCGCGCGCGGCGCCGAAGCCCGCGGCGCGCTGGGCCACGTAGTGCACCTTGGAGCGCACCTCGTCCGGGGCCTCGGGCACGGTGGCGGAGAAGCCCACCGCGTTGAGCAGCGGCAGGTCCACGACCTCATCCCCCATGTAGCCGCAGTGCTCGGCGGACACGTTGAGGATGCCCAATAGCTTCTCGAAGTGCGCCACCTTGTCGTTGCTGCCGAAGTGCACGTGGCGCAAGCCCAGCGACTGCATGCGCATCTGCGCGGAGAGGCTGTCGCCGCCGGAGATGGCCGCCACTTCAATGCCCACTTCCTGGAGGCGCTTGATGCCCATGCCGTCGCGCACGCTGTACATCTGCGTCCACCCGGAGTTGGGCACCCAGAAGATGCGGCCGTCGGTGAGCGTGCCGTCGATGTCGAAGATCATCACCGACAGACGCGCCACCCGCGCCTTGAGGGATTCCAGGTCCTGGTTCATCGCGCGCGACCCCTACTTGGGCACGGCCTTGAGCGAGGCCTTGCCGTCCTTGATGACGACCTTGAACTCCACGGCCTTCGCATTGTGCTGCTTGAGCAGCTCCGGCACCTGCTTGCGCAGCGTGGCCGCCACCGACTCGTAGGACAGCTTGGACGTGTCCTCCTGGCAGCGGCGCTTCGCGGTGACATAGGCGTCGTACACCGCGCGCAGCTTGTCGTCGGACATCCCGCCACCCGGGCCGGCGGCAGCAGGCCGGGGTGCGGCGGCGGCAGCGGCCACGGGACGCGCGGGAGCACCCGCCGCCGGGGGCGCGGACTTCGCAGCCATGCCCGGAGGCACGGCGGGACGTCCCGCGGCGGGCGTGCCCCCGGCCACCGCGGGCACCGCGGGCGTCAGGGACGGCAGCTTCGTGGCGCCGGCCACCGCAGGAACGGCGGGGGTCCCCCGGAACGGCGTGCCACCGGCGGGCGCCACCGGGGCGGTGACGGGAGCCACCGCGGGCGTCCCCCGGAACGGCGTGCCGGAGGCCGGAGCCGCCACTGCGGGCACCACAGGCTCGTTGATGGGACGGCCGGGGACCTTGGGCTCGTTGATGGGACGGCGGCCCGTCAGCTCTTCAATCTCCTCGATCTCCATGTCGGAGATCTCCTCCGGCAGCTCCACCACGTCCTTGCGGCGCTCACCGGCGGCGGCGGGCTTCTTCTGGGCCTCGGAGCGACGGCGGGCCTTGGCCAGGTCGCGGTGGTAGGTGCCGGCTTCGATCTCCTGGATCGTGCGCACCCACAGTCGCTCATAGGTGAGGAACTTGTTGTGGATGGTCTGCACGCGGAACTTCACCGACGTGCTGCGCACGAAGGCGCCCTTGAGGCGGATCATCCGCTTCTTCAGGTCCTCGTGCGCGCGGATGGGCGCCTGCCGCTCCATGCCCAGGAAGTACTGCTCGTAGGTGTGGCGCAGCTCCGCGAGCTCCGCCTCCAGCGCTTCACACTCCTGAAGGGCGGCTTCGCTGGAGGAGCTGGCGTCCTGCGCGGACCGGGCCCCACCTTTGTTGGCGGACCGGGCGTTATCGGGCGGCGGCATGTATCGGGAGTGTCCTCAACCCGGGGCCTGCTCGCAACCTCAGGCCGCCGACGGTGTCGGTCCCAGGCCAGCGGCCTCACCCACCGGTCGGTGGCGCGCCAGCAGGATGGCACCAAAGGTGAACATGCACAGGGAGATGAACTGGCTGGTGGACACGTTGTACCAGGCCTCCAGGGGCACGGCCGCCGCCAGCCCCTGGGCCCCCAGCGACTCCAGCAGGCCGTGCAGGGTGCCGCGCTCCACGTCGCCCCGGAACAGCTCCACCGTGGTGCGCAGGACGGCGTAGGCCATCAGCCAGAGGGCGAAGATGTGCCCATGGAAGCGGCGGAAGCGGCGCGCGTACAAGAGCGCCACGAAGAGCCCCAGCTGTCCCACCGACTCGAAGAGCTGCGTGGGGTACACCGGCAGCGTGGTGCCGTGCTGGGCCACCCAGTCGGAGATGCGCACCGCGCCCGGCGCCGCCTGGTGGAGCACCTGCCCGGTGGCCTCCACGACGAAGCGGTCATCCCCCGCCTGGGAGCCGTAGGCCAGGCTGGACGCGTGCCCCAGCCGGCCGAACAGGTCCTGGGCCACCCCGGCGCCGGGGAAGGTCACCCCGGTGTGGGAGTGGCTGCCCGCCATGTCGCCCCAGCAGCAGCCAGCGGAGAAGCACCCCAGGCGCCCCAGGCACTGGCCCAGCGACACGGTGGGGATGCACACATCCGCCAGCCGCAGGAAGTCCAGGTCGTACTTCCGGGCGAACAGGTACGCCGCCAGCCCCGCGCCGATGAGGCCGCCGTAGAACACCAGCCCGCCGCCCAGCGAGAACGCCTGCGTCCAGTCCTTCGCGTAGTCCTGCCAGTTCACCATCACGAACAGCACGCGGCTGCCCACGAGCCCGCCGACGAGCACCCAGAACGCCAGGTCCATCACCTGCTCGCGCTTCTTGGGGCCCTCCGTATCCACGAAGCCCCGGCCCGGTACCGCGGTGACCCGGCGCCACTCGTCCTGCGCCAGCCGCCCCGCCACCGCCACCGCGCAGCTGAACCCGGCGGCCAGGAGCACGCCGTAGGTGTGCAGCGGGATGCCCTCGCCCTTGCCGCCCGGGAAGGCGTCCGCGGGCAGCGCGTACATCAAGCCGAAGTACGCCAGCGCCAGCCCGATGGCGGCGAAGCCCCCCGCGCGCAGCAGCTTGTCCTGGAGCGACGCGGGCGCGGCCTTGTCCGTCTTCGCGTCCACCGGCCCCACCGCGCCCTGCCAGCCGTTGTAGGCGATGGAGGACACCACCCCCACCGCGACGGCGTACAGCAGGAGCTGCATCCAGAGGCTGGTGAAGGACAGGCGCAGGAGGACGGGGATCATGGGGACCTTGGCCGGGCGGCGAGAAGGCGAACCGCGCCCGGAAACGGCGGGGACAACCAGAGCGGCCGGGCGGGACATTCCCGCGCACCGGCCACGCACCACAGCAGGCGTCAGGCCTTGGCGGGCTCGGAGGAGGGCTTCTCCTTGCGGACGAAGGCGTCCACCACGAGCATGCCCACGCCGATGCAGATGGCCGCGTCCGCGACGTTGAACGACGGCCAGGCGGCCTTGTCGTACCAATGCGCTTCCAGGAAATCGATGACGAAGGCCCGGGCCACCCGGTCGATGTAGTTGCCCAGCGCGCCGCCCAGCACCAGCGGCAGGCCCCACAGCGCCCACTTCTCCGCGGGGTCCGTGCCGGTGAGCTTCCGGAAGTAGAAGAAGATGAGCAGCACCGCGCCCAGGCTCACCAGGTGGAAGAGCGGGCCGCGGACGTTGGGGGGCAGGTCGCGGAACATGCCCCACGCGGCGCCCGGGTTCTCCGCGTAGCGCAGGCGGAAGAAGTCATCCACCACCTCCACGTGCCTGCGCGGCTGGAAGTGCAGGCCGTAGCGGCCGGCCGCCTCCGCGGGCGAATACATCGCGCCCAGGCGCTGGCCCAGCGTGGTGGCCCCGTCGAAGCGGGTGGTGAGGTCCCGCACGACCAGGTACTTCGTCCACTGGTCCAGCACGATGACGCCCAGCGTGAGGGCGAGGAGGATGACGTATTTGCGCGGCACGGGGACGGCTTATACCAGCCCACCCCGGCCCGTCACGGCTGAGGGCTCTGGGGGGTGAGCGGCGGGGTGGAGACGGGCTCCGGCCGGCGCACCCACACGGAGTCCAGCAGCATCAGCGCCACGCCCACCACGATGGCCGCGTCCGCCACGTTGAACGTGGGCCAGCGCATGCCCGGCTGGTTGCGCCAGTGCCAGTCGATGAAGTCGATGACGTAGCCCCGGATGAGCCGGTCCACGAAGTTGCCCAGCGCGCCGCCGGTGATGAGCGCCAGCGCCAGCCGCACCGACTTCTGCGACGCCTCCGTGCGGCGGTACAGCACCAGGATGAACGCCAGCGCCGCCAGGCTCACCACGTGGAAGAACGCCTTGCGCGCGGTGTCCGGCAGGTTGGCGAACATGCCCCACGCCGCGCCCGGGTTCTCCACGTAGCGGAAGTGCCAGTAGTCCTCGATGAAGCGGTACGGCCGGGTGTTGCGCCGGAACTCGCCCTCCTTCGGAGGGTCGTTGTCCAGGTTCTGCTCGCTCAGGAAGCCGGACACGCGCGCCATGCCCTCGCGGCCATCCAGGGCTTCCGTCAGCCGGGACACGGCCAGGTACTTGGTCACCTGATCCGCCGCGAGCACGGCGAGGACCACGACGAGGAGGAGGCGGAGGGAGGCTTTCATGCGGTGTCCGACCTCTATCGCGCCCCCGGGAGCCCTGACAACCCGGGGCCCTCAAGGCGCCCGCCGGGCCGCCTGCCCGAACACTCCCGAACGCCGCGTCTTTCGGGCATGGTGCGCCCATGGCGCCTGTTGAGCCCGACGTGAAACCTTCCACTCCCGACATTGCCCCACCCGGAACCACCACGGCCCCGGCGACGAAGCCGTCGCTGATGGCGCGCTTCAAGGCGCTGATGGTGGATTACGGCCCGCTGGCCATCGCGGTGAACTACGTCATCTTCGGCCTGGTCATCGTGGGCTTCTGGGCGGCCATCCGTGCGGGCTTCCAGCCGGAGAGCACCGGGGCGCAAGCGGGCGCCTGGGGGGCGGCCTACGTCGCGTCGCAGGCGGTGAAGCCGTTGCGGCTGGCGGCGGTGTTCGTGCTCACGCCGCTCATTGCTCGCATCCCGCCGGTGGCGCGCTTCCTGGCGAAGAACAAGCACAAGTGGAGCTTCTGAAGCGCTTCTGAAGGCGAGGACCCCGGCCGGACACCGAAGGACTTCCGGTGCCCGGCCGTGTCGCGTCCGCCGGCTAGAAGTTGGGCGTGAGGAAGTCCTTCACCACGCCCATGTGCTGCATGTTGGAGGCGCCGCTGTCGCTGGACAGCGCCGGGTAGATCTCCGACAGCGGCGTGTAGACGCGGCTGTCGAGCACGAGCCCGTTGGCGAAGCTGCTGGCGCCAATCACGGTGGGCACGCGGTACTGGTACAGGTCGTTGTCCACGAGCACGTGGTCGTACGGCTTGCTGCGGCTCGCGTTGGTGCCGTCCTTGTTGTTCTTGTCCACCGGGTGCGGCCCCACGGTCGTCACCACCTGCTTGAAGGTGGTGAGGCAGGACTCGGAGCGGCTGTCGGTGTTGAAGTCGCCGCCGATGGTCAGGTAGTCGGACTCACGGACATTGTCCTTGATGAACTTCACCAGGTTGGTGGCCTCCGTGTTGCGGACGCCGGAGCCGCTGGTGAGCAGGTGGACGCTGACGGCCCAGAGGTCGTGCGGCCCCGGGATGTCGATGCGCGCCCAGGCGAAGTCGCGGTTGGACACCTGCGTGTCCTTCCACTCGCCGGACTCGATGATGGGGAAGCGGCTGATAATGCCGTTGGGGATCTGCGCGCCGGTCTCGCGGTAGTACGAGAAGCTCGGGCCGAAGGTCGTGTCGACCATCTCGCGGATGTCCGCCGTGGAGTTCGCCTTGTAGTTGAACTCCTGGATGAGCACGACGTCGGGCTTCACGCCCTGCATCAGCCGGATGCCGTGACCCTGGTCGTAGTCCTGGCCGTTACCGCTGGTGATGTTGGCCGCCATGATGCGGATCTTCGTGTAGCCAGCATCGGAGTCCGAACCACCGTCCGTGGTGCCCGCGTCGCCAGAGCCCGCGTCCGTGGTGCCAGCGTCCGTGGTGCCAGCGTCCCCGGAGCCCGCGTCGACCGTGGTGCCCGCGTCGACCGTGGTGCCCGCGTCGACCG
Source organism: Corallococcus praedator (assembly GCF_003612125.1). Taxonomy (GTDB): domain Bacteria; phylum Myxococcota; class Myxococcia; order Myxococcales; family Myxococcaceae; genus Corallococcus; species Corallococcus praedator. Next base: position 26,748 of record NZ_RAWI01000013.1, on the reverse strand, counting down.
TGGTGCCCGCGTCGACCGTGGTGCCAGCGTCGCTCTCGGAGCCCGCATCCACCGTGGTGCCCGCATCGACCGTGGTGCCCGCATCCACCGTGGTGCCAGCGTCGCTCTCGGAGCCCGCATCGGCGTCGGGGCCAGCGTCGATCGAGCGACCGCCGTCCTCTCCGCCGCCACCCGCATCGACCGTGCTGCTGCCGGCATCCGTCCCGGTCCCCGCGTCGTTCTGGGTTCCTGCATCCACCGAGGTCCCGGAGTCCGGAGGCCTCGTCGGCTCATCACCCGGACCGCAGGCGGTCGCCAGGGTCCCCACCGCCACGAGGGCGCGGAGAAACGGGGGGAGCTTCATCGACATACGGGAACCTGAATCCTTGCTTCCGAGGGGGACGAGGGGCTGGCCCGTCGGCTTCGGCGCGCCGACTGGCGCGTGATTATAGAAGTTTGCAGGGTGGCTGTCCCATGACCGCCCGTGAGGTTTTTGCTGCTCCTTTCGCAGAATCCGAGAGCCCCCATCCGCATGTATCTGCGGAAGGCTTGAATTCAAGGAAAGGCATCGCCACAACAGGCAACGACGCAGCGATACAACGCAGCGGGACGTGAGGAGTCCACGATGTCAGCACGGCAGCTCACGGTGCGTTTCCACGGCGCACTGAACGACTTCCTCGCGCCGGAGCGCCGGGGCGTGGCGTTCACGCATGCCCTGCAGGGTAGCCCTTCGGTGAAGGACCTCATCGAGTCATTGGGGCCGCCGCACCCGGAGGTGGACGTGGTGTTGGTGGACGGCGAAGCGGTGGGCTTCGAGCACCGGGCGCAACCGGACACGAGCCTCGTCGTCTACCCCGCACTCCAGGCGCCCGGTGTTCCCCCGGAGGCGCGCGTGGGACCGCCGCTCCCGGAGATGCCTCGCTTCGTGCTGGACGTGGGCCTGGGGCGGCTGTCGGGCTTCCTGCGGATGCTCGGCTTCGACACGCTGTGGCGCAACGACTTCGCGGATGATCATCTGGCGCGCCTGTCACGTCAGGAGTCGCGCGTGCTGCTCACGCGCGACCTGGGCGTGCTCAAGCGTTCGGAGGTGGAGCACGGCTACTTCCCGCGCGCCACGGATCCCGCGCACCAGTTGGTGGAGGTGGTGCGCCGCTACGCATTGACGTCGCGCATGCGGCCCTTCAGCCGCTGCATGGCCTGCAACGCGCCGCTGTCCACCGCCACGCCGGACGAGGTGCAGGGCCGCGTCCCCGAAGGCGTGGCCGGACGCCACTCCCACTTCCGCCAGTGTCCCGGCTGTCAGCGCGTCTTCTGGCCCGGCACCCACCACGACCGCATGCAGGCCCTGGTGGACACGCTGCGAAGGCTGGAAGCCGTCGGCACCTGAATCAGCGGCTCCGGGGGACCGTGGCCCACACTTCCGGGCCCCGGGGTTCGTTCTTCTCCAGCACCAGGTCGAAGGTGATCTCCACCGTGCGCGCTAGCCGGAGGAAGAACTCCTTGGCGAAGGAATCCACGGAAAGGCCCAGGTCCCGCATGTCGAGCGTCACCGGAGCGCGCGAGGTGATGCGCAGGCTGGTGCCCTCCAGCACCGTCACCACCGCATCCGCCGTCACCGGCAGCTTGATGCCGGCCGCACAGACGCGCCCCCGGATGTTCACCGGGATGGCCGTGCCGAAAGGCACCGCATCCAGTTGGTAGCGGCCGTCCAGCGTGTCCACCGAGTCCAGCGTGAAGTCCACGGACTCGAGGGTCTTGAAGAAGAACTTCCCCAGGTTGAAGTCGCGGACCGGCTCACCCGTGCGCACGGAGCGGGTCTTCGCGCTCACCTGCGCGGTGCAGGTGTCCAGGCGGAGCCACTCCTCGAACCGGATGGTCGCCTCCACCTCGTCCAGGAAGCCCACGAGCGCCTTCTCCTCCAGGTCGTTCGAGGACTGCTTGCGCACCCGGAAGGTGACGACCGAGCGCTGCGGCTCCGCTGGCCCCGGCGTCTCACAGGTGAGCCGCGGGTCCGCGAGGATGGTCTTCTTGATGGCCTCCGCGTACTTCACATACCCCGTGCAACGACAGACGTTCCCGGAGATGGCCTGACGGATGCGATTGTCCAGCTGGGCCACGGGGATGGGCCTGCGGGCCAGCTGATCCATCAGCACGTCGGCCGCCATCAGGAAGCCCGGGGTGGAGAACCCGCACTGGAAGGAATAGCACTCCAGGAACTCGCGCTGCAGCGGGTGGAGCTGCTCGCCCGGACCCGGGAGTCCCTCCACCGTCGTGAAGTGCAGCCCTTCGATGGAGTCCATGCGCGCGTAACACGCCAGCATGGCCATCTTGGGACTGCCGGGCGCCTTCTGCGCCACGACCTTGCAGGCCCCGCACGAGCCGATGCCACAGCTGAGCTTCGTGCCGGTGAGGTCGAGCTGTTCATGCAGCACGTCGACGAGCAGGTCCTCCCCCGACGCGACGACGGTCCTCGGGATGCCATTGATGTGGAGGGTGTATTCGCGCTCGGTACGCTTGAGGGACTCGGTCATGGCTTCAGCGCCTCCAACACGCGCGCCGGGGTGAAGGGCAGGACGCTCAGGCGTACTCCCGTGGCATGGGCGACCGCGTTCGCGATGGCCGGCATCACCGTGGTCATCACGGCCTCGGCGATCCCCTTCTTCCGGATGGGAGGGCCGGACTTCAGGATCTGCTGTCCTTGCGGAAGCGTCAGCAGCCGCAGCTGCACGCCCGAAGGAGGCATGTGCGTCGCCCGGGGGACCGGATAGCGGTGCAGGTTGAGCAGGCCGTCCACGCCGACGGGCGCCGGAGGGATGTTCTCGAACAGGGTCATCCCCAGGCCCATCGCGAAGCCACCGTCCACCTGACCTTCGAGGATCTTCTGGTGGTGGACCTCACCCGCGTCGAGCAGGGTGACGGCATCCACGACATCAATCACCCCGGAGCGGGTGTTCACCGTGACGGCGATGAGGTGCCCGGCCGACGCGTAGACGCTCCGGATGTGGTGCTTCGCGTCGTTCGCCACCCCGTCATAGGGCACGTCCACCCGGGTGACGTGCTGGTAGCCCGCCACGTCCTCGGCATCGCCTCCGTGGAGGACGGCGAGCCCGTCGATGTAGCGCAGCCGCGTCGTGCCCCCCAGGGTGTACTCCGAACAGGCGTACGCGTTGCGGTAGTAGGTGTGCACGATGGCGCCGGTGCACAGCCCCTCCTCCTTCGCCCGGGCGTGGGCCCTGGACGCAAGCTCCTCCATGGGAATGGGGCAACGGCCCGGAGCCACCAGCTTCCCATCCTCCCAGTGGGCGGTCTCCGGGACGTCACCCCAGATGGCCGCCGCGCACGGCTTCAGGCCGTGATCGAAGACGACCCGCGCGGCCTCCTCGACCGCGTGGATGTGGAAGAACGCCGTCACCGAAGCACTCATCGTGTTGTCCAGCTTCGGCGTGTTCCGCGGCTGGCCCGGGGCGTAGGCGCCCTTGGTCAGCCGGATGTGTTCGGAGTCGAAGCGGCCCAGCACGCCCATGACGACCCGGGACGCATCCCGGCCCAGCAGCGGTCGGGTGGCGATGGCGAGCGAGGTCTCACTGCCCTGCCCCATCTCGATGGCGGTGGAGCGCACCGTCACCTCGCCCGTCGGACCGATGCTGACCTCGGCGAAGACCGCGTCCTCGCTGGTGCCAATCGCTTGCATCGCGCAGGCGAACCCGACGCCGTACTTCACCAGCCCGTTGCCCCGGGCGGCGTACTCGGCCCGCTTCGCTTCCCGCCCGGTCCAGAGCGGCTCCTTCGCGGCCAGTGCGCAGAGATGCTCGGTGTCCAGATGGTGCCGCAGCTCGAAGCCCGTGATGTCGACGTCGTTCTGCTTGAGCAGCTTCTCGCGCCGGAACGCGATGGGATCCACGCCAACCGTGGTCGCGACCTCGTCGATCATGGACTCGATGGCGAAGGCCGCCTGCGGAATTCCGAAGCCGCGCATGGAGCCGGAGGGAGCGCCGTCCGTGCTGATGCCGTAACCGCTGATGGCGTTGTGCGTGAAGCGGTACGGCCCGGCGGCGTGGAGGGCACACAGCTGCACGACGGGCTTGGTGAGGTTCAGCACGCCGCCGCCGTCCATGGAGATGGTCGAGTCGAGCGAGTGGAGGACGTACCCGTCCTCCGGCTTCTCGGGGTCCTTGAGACCGTAGGCCAGCACGTTCTGGACCACGGCGGCGTGTCGCTTGATGCCGCTGAGGAACTGCTCGTACCGGTCAAAAGCCAGGCGCACGGGCCCGTCGCAGAAGAAGGCCGCCAGGGCCAGGTACATCGGGAAGGTGGCGAGGTCCCGTCCCCCGAAGCCCCCGCCAATCGCATAGGTCGTCAGCTCGACCCTGGGGGCCTCATCCTCGGGCCACAGGGCGGTGAGCGTCTCCACGCCTTCCCGGTCCTTGCGCGGAGACTGCGTCCCCGCCGCGATGCGCAGGACCCGCTTGCCTTCACCATCCCGGGTGAGAAAGGCGAGGCCCGTCTCCAGCTCCATGAACATCGGATCGATGCTCTGGCTGAAGAAGGTGCGGCGCAACACGGTCATCCCCTCCTCGGAGACGGACCGGCGGATGGCCTCGCGTGCCTTGTTCGCCTGGAGGTTGATGGCCCGCTTCGCGGGGTCCACGTCCGGCCCCAGCGCGTTGGGGTCGTGGTCCTTGTGCCCCTGGGAGGAGAATTCGAAGTCCTTCACCTGGCTGCGGATGAAGTGGGTGGCGCCGTAGATGGCCTCTTCCTTGGAGACCCTGGCGCCCAGCAGCGGATTGACGAGCCGCTGGATGTCCTGCTGCCACTCCACCCGCGAGCTGGCATCGAAGCGCAGCAGCGGGCTGCCTTCATGTCGGCTGGGGTCCCGGTTCCAGGTGGCGAACTTCCGCAGGTCGTGGCTCTTGCGGAACAGGAGGATGGCCACGGGCTGACCGATGTGGTCCGCGTAGCCGCCGGGCGGGGTCAGCCAGTACATCCCGAAGAAGTCGGGCGCCACGCTCTTGTCCCCCAGCGCCAACCCCTGGGCCGGGTGCACGACCGTCCGAGCCCCACCCCCACCGGGGGGCTTCTGCCTGTACGGCGCCGTGAAACCGCGCGCGTGGAGGTCCGCGGCCTGGAAGATCTCCGGCGGCTGGATCTCCAGCATCGCGAAGACCTCCGCCAGCCGCGCGTCATCCAGACCCAGATACTTGCGGTCCGCGGAGGTGACGCGAAGCAGGTAGGCGTGACGGCACTCCCCCTCCCAGCCCAGGTCTCGCGTGTTGAAGTCGCGTCCGTAGACCTTCTTGCCGCGGACCTTGTCTTCACGGTCACCAAGGAATGGGGGCATGTGGCCCCATGACCTAACACACCCAAAGTACGGGCATGCATCCCCTCAGGGTGAGACGTCTGTCTTCAGGACAACGCTTCCCGACACTTGAGGCACACCTCGTCGCCCTGCCCCACCGCCTCCGAATACACCCAGCAGCGCGGGCACTTCGTCCCCTGGGCCGGCAGCACCTCCACGGACAGGGACGCGCCGTCACCGAACGCCTGGGACACATCCAGCGCCGTCGCCGCGTCGGAGGCCGTCTGTGCCCATTCCACCTGGCTCACGATGAACAGCCCGGGCAGCTCCGACAGGTGCGCCTGGAGCAGCTCCGCCACCGGGCCAGTGGCCGACAGCACCACGCGAGCCTCCAGGGACGCACCGATGCGCTTGTCCCGCCGCGCCACCTCCAGCACGCCCTGCACCGCGCTGCGCACCGCGAAGAGCTTCGCGTACCGCTCCGCCAGGCCGGGCGCCATCGCGCCCTTCGGCTCCGGGAAGCCCGCCAGGAACACGCTCTCCGTGTGCTCACCCGGCAGGTGCTGCCACGCCTCCTCCGCCGTGAAGCTCATCACCGGCGCGAGCAGCGGCAGCAGCACGGTGACGACCTCATGCAGCACCGTCTGCGCCCCCCGGCGCGCGGGCCCGTCCGCCTTCGCCGTGTAGAGCCGGTCCTTCAGGATGTCGAAGTACACGGCGGACAAGTCGTTGGCGCAGAAGTCCACCACCGTCGCGTAGACGAGGTGGAACTCGTAGTCCTCATAGGCCTGCCGCACCCGGGTCACCACCTGCGACAGCCGCCCGCGCGCCCACTGGTCCAGCGGCGACAGCGCCTCCGCCGGCACCGCGTCCTTCGCCGGGTTGAAGTCGTGCAGGTTGCCCAGCGCGTAGCGCAGCGTGTTGCGGATCTTCCGGTAGCCCTCCGACAGCCCCTTGAGGATGGCATCCGACAGGCGCACGTCGTTGCGGTAGTCGCTGGCCGCCACCCACAGCCGCAGCACCTCCGCGCCGTATTGCTGGATGACCTTGTCCGGCGCCACCGTGTTGCCCCGGCTCTTGGACATCTTCTCGCCGTGGCCATCCACCACGAAGCCGTGCGTGAGACACGCCTTGTAGGGCGCCACGTCGCGCGCGCCCACCGACACCAGCAGCGAGGAATGAAACCAGCCCCGGTGCTGGTCGCTCCCCTCCAGGAACAGGTCCGCCGGCACGCGCTGCCGCTTCTCCAGCACCGCGGAGGCCATGCACGCGGAGTCGAACCACACGTCCAGGATGTCCGTCTCGCGGTGGAAGTCTCCCGTGCCGCAGCGGGGGCAGCGGAAGTCCTCCCCGAGGAAGGCCTTCACCGGCGTGCGGTACCACACGCCCGCGCCTTCCTTCTCCACCGCCGCCGCCACGCGCTCCATCACCTCCGGAGACACCACCGCGTCGTCACACCCGTCGCAGTACGCGATGGGGATGGGCACGCCCCAGCTGCGCTGCCGGCTGATGCACCAGTCCGGCCGGCCCTCCAACATGCCCCGGATGCGCGACTGGCCCCACGACGGCACCCAGCGCACCTTGTCCACCTGCTCCAGCACCGCCTGACGGAACGTCTGCGTGCCGTGGAAGGCCGCGTCCATCGGGATGAACCACTGGTAGGTCGCGCTCTGGATGACGGGCTGGTGGCAGCGCCAGCAGTGCGGATAGCTGTGCGTGACGGTGTCTGACTTGTCATTGAGCAGCGCGCCCCGCTGCACCAGCAGGTCCAGCACGACAGGGTTGGCCTCGAAGACGCGCCGGCCCGCGAGCGCCTCGCCCACCGTGTCGTCGTAGCGGCCGTCCGCGCGCACCGGGTTGTAGATGTCCAGCCCGTACGCGAGCCCCACCTCGTAGTCCTCCTGCCCGTGGCCCGGCGCCGTGTGCACCAGCCCCGTGCCCGCATCCAGGGTGACGTGGCCGCCCAGCAGCACGCGCCCCTGCCGCTCCAGGAACGGGTGCTGGTACGTCACGTGCTCCAGGTCCTCGCCCGTCGCGTACGCGAGGATGCGCGAGGGGTCCACCAGCGCCGGGGACGACACCTCCCCGGTGGGAAGCTGCACGTGCTTCACCGCCAGCTCGTCCGCCTTCACCTCCGCCAGCACCTTCGCCAGCAGGTCCTTGGCCACGCACAGGACGCGGTCCTCCAGCCGGTAGAAGACGTATTCGAACGTGGGGTTCACCGCGATGGCCAGGTTCGCCGGCAGCGTCCAGGGCGTGGTGGTCCAGATGACGAAGGACACGCGCTGGCCGCGCAGCTGCGGCAGCCGCTCACCGAGCGAAGCCCCCGCGTCGAAGGCCACGTACACGGACGGAGAGGTGTGCTCCGCGTACTCCACCTCCGCCTCCGCGAGCGCCGTCTGGTCCTGGAGGCACCACGCCACCGGCTTCTTGCGGCGGTACAACATGCCCCGGCGCGCGAACGTGGCCAGCTCCCGCACCTCCTGCGCCTCGTAGGTGAAGTCGAGCGTCTTGTAGGGCGCGTCCCACGAGCCGAAGACGCCCAGCCGCTGGAACTCCGCCTTCTGGATGTCCACGAACTCCAGCGCGTACTCGCGGCAGCGCTCCAGGAGCGCGTCGCGCGACAGCGTGCGCTTGTCCAGCTTCTGTTCCTTCAGCCGCTTCTCCACCGCCTGTTCGATGGGGAGGCCATGCGTGTCCCAACCGGGGATGAAGTCACACGGGCGTCCGGAGAGGTTCCGGTACTTCACCACGATGTCCTTCAACACCTTGTTGAGCGCGTGCCCGGCGTGCAGGTGGCCATTGGCGTACGGGGGCCCGTCCGCCAGCACGAAGGGCTCACGGCCCGCGTTCTTCTCCAACAATTGCTTCCACACCCCGCGCTCCGCCCACCACGAGAGCAGGCGCGGTTCGAGCTGCGACAGGTTCCCCTTCATGGGGAACTCCGTGCGCGGCAGGTGGACGGTGGCGTCGAGGTCCTTGCGGGAGGGGGCGTCGCTCATGGCTCAGCGGCCGTAACACCCTCCCGCCAGGGCTTCAATCCGGACGGCCCGGGGCCGGACGCTCGCGGCGCCCCGCCCCCTGCCCTGCGTCACTCGTCGTGGTGATCCTCGTCGCCGTCGTGCCCGGTGTGCGCCGGCTTGGCCTTGGGGCCGCCCTTGGGGCACTTCTTGTTGCACTTGGCCATCGCGGTCTTCATCTTCACCGCGCAGCGCTGCATGCAGGCCTGGTTGTCCGACGTCGCCTTCGCGGACGCATGGCCCGGCTTCGGACAGGCGAGGGTGCACGACTGCATCTGCCCCCCCACCGACTGGTTGCAGTTCGTCTGACACTGGTTGGGCGCGCCGGCGAAAGCCGGAGGGGCCAGCAAGGCGACGCCCAGGGTCAGTGCTCCCATCCAGCCACGCACAGCGGTTCGGGTCTTCATGGTCATGATGATGTCCGACGCAGGGCGGGAACTCTACTTCAGCGCGGTTTCAGGCCCTTGGCGTCCAGTTGGTACTTCTTCACCAGCCGCTCGATGGACTTGCGGTGCAGGCCGCTCTCCCGGGCCGCGCGGGACAGGTTGCCCTCGCAGCGGGTGAGGACGCTGGTGACGTACTCCCGCTCGAAGTTCTCCAGCAGCTGCTCCTTGGCGTCCTTGAAGGCCAGGTGCTCGTTGAAGGGCAGCGGCCCCTCGCGGGCCTGGCCCCGGACGCGCGGGGGCAGGTGGGAGGGCAATATCTCCTCGCCCTCGGAGAACGTCAGCACGTGGGACAGGACGTTCATCAGTTCGCGCACGTTGCCGGGCCACGCGTAGGCCATCAGCAGGCCCAGGGCCTCCGCGGAGAAGCGCTTGCGGCCGTGCTTGTCCACCACCTCCGGCTCCGCCAGGGCCTGCTTCAGGATGAGCGGGATGTCGTCGCGGCGCTGGCGCAGGGGCGGCAGCTGGATGTTGATGACGGACAGGCGGAAGTAGAGGTCCTCGCGGAAGTTGCCCGCGGCGATCTCCTTCACGAGGTCGCGGTGCGTCGCCGCGATGACGCGGACGTCCACCTCGATGACGTCGTTGCCGCCCACCCGGCGCACCTCGCGGTTCTCCAGCACGCGCAGCAGCTTGGGTTGCAGGTCCAGGCGCAGCTCGCCCAGCTCGTCCAGGAAGATGGTGCCGCCCTGCGCGCGCTCGAAGGCGCCGGGGCGGCCGGACGTCGCGCCGGTGAAGGCGCCCTTCTCATGGCCGAACAGCTCGCTCTCGATGAGGTTGGGCGGGATGGCGCCGCAGTCCAGCACCACCATGGGGCCCTTCTTGCGGCCGGACAGCTCATGGATGGCGCTGGAGACCAGCTCCTTCCCGGTGCCCGTCTCCCCCTGGATGATGACGGACACGTCCATGGGCGCGATGCGCTTGATGAGCCCGAACACCTGCCGCATCTTCACGCTCTGGCCCACCATGCCGCACAGCTCGCCCTCGCGGTCGGGCTCCACCGCCACCTCCTCCTCCAGCGGCGCGAAGGTGATGACGGAGGAGCCGGCGCGGATCTGCGAACCCGGGGACAGGTAGGCCCGTTCAATGCGCCGGCCGTCCAGGAAGGTGCCGTTGGTGGAGTTCAGGTCCACCAGCAGGTAGCCGCGCTCGGTGTACTGGACCTCGAAGTGGTGGCGGCTCGCCGTGCGGTCCTCCACCAGCACCAGGTCGTTGCCCGGGTGGGCGCCGCAGCGAAGCCGCTCCTTGTCGCTGGCCATGGAGCGCCCGGTGTCCGGCCCCGCCGTCACCAGCAGCCGGCACTTGTGCAGCTTCACGCTGGCGCGCGGATCCACCACCTGCGTCTCCCCGAGCAGGGAGGACTGGGACGCCAGTTCGAGTCCCACGTCGCCTGGATTCGTGTGGATGTCGTCGGGATGCGGGTTGGAGGCGGTCATCAGTGAACGCGAGGATAGCAAAGGGAGCCCACGCACCATGCCTGACGGCCCGTGCGTGCTAGTGTCCCGCGCCCCGCATGCCCCCCCGAAAAGTGAAGCCGAAGAAGGCGCCCGTCCCGCCTGGAGCGCAGGCACCCGAGCGTGGCGACGCACCGCGCCCACGCCGCCCCCGCGCCAAGAAGACCGTGGCCATCCTGTCCCGCAAGCGCTCGCTGTACTCGACGCGCCGGCTGGTGGAGGCCATCAAGGCGCGCGGGCACCGGGCGCTCGTCTTCGACACGCTGCGCTGCTGCCTGATGCTGGCCCAGGGCCGCCCGCGCATGACGTACCGCGGTGCGGAGGTGAAGGGCGTGGACGTGGTGATTCCCCGCATTGGCGCGTCCATCACCGCCTACGGCCTGGCGGTGGTGAACCACTTCGAGATGATGGACGTGCCGGTGCTCAACCCCCCCACCTCCATCGCGCGCAGCCGCGACAAGCTGCGCGCGCTCCAGTTCCTGGCCCGCGCGGGCCTGGACATGCCCAGGACGGTGATGGCGCATGACCGCGGCAACGTGCGCAAGCTGGTGCAGGAGGTGGGTGGCCTGCCCGTCATCATCAAGCTGATCAAGGGCACCCAGGGCGTGGGCGTGATGATCGCCCACACGCTGCCGGAGGTGCAGACCATCCTCGACACCTTCTGGGACCTGGGCCAGGAAATCGTGCTGCAGGAGTTCGTCGCGGAGAGCGAAGGCCGCGACGTGCGCGCGCTGGTGGTGGGCGACACGGTGGTGGGCGCCATGCGCCGCAAGGCGAAGAAGGGCGAGTTCCGCTCCAACATCCACCGGGGCGGCGAGGGCCGCGCCATCGTGCTGCCCCCGGACTACATGGAGGCCGCGGTGAAGGCCGCGCGCATCATCGGGCTGGAGGTCGCGGGCGTGGACATGCTGGAGGGCCGGCATGGGCCGCGCCTGATGGAGATCAACTCCAGCCCCGGCTTCGAGGGCCTGGAGGGCGCCACCGGTCAGGACATCGCCGGGACCATCGTCGAACACGCGTTGGTGTACGCGGGGACCCGGGGCAGTGCGCTCGTCGCGCGCGCGGGGCGTGCTCCCTAGCGGGGAGGGCCTGCTAATGGTGTGACAGCAGGCACGCGAGCAGTGGATGGGTGCCTGCCCGCCTGCTTCACGGCGTGCGTGCGAGGCCTCACGGTGCGCACGGTGCCTTGCATGCTCCACAGGAATACGGGAATGCCAACCGGCGCGGATTGTCGGGGGGTGTTGGCAGCGACGGGGATGCGCCTCTAATCTGGCAACCCCCGATGAAAACGCTGCACAAGCCGCTGCAGATCACCGTCTACCAGGATGTGTTGTGCTCCTGGTGCTACCTCGCCGACCTGCGGTTGGACGTGCTTCGCCAGGAGTTTGGCGAAGCCGTCCGCTGGAGCGTGCGACCCTACCCGCTGCGGCTGCACGACGTGCTGCCCACGGAGCGCGAAGTGCGCGGATTGGTGGAAGAGGTGAAGCGCGCCCAGCGCGAAGCCGAACCCACCGCCGCGCTGCTCTCCACGGACCTGTGGCTGGGGGGTGACCCTCCCCGCTCCAGCGTGCCGGCCCTGGCGGCGCTCGAAGCCGCGCGATTGCAGGGTCCGCAGGCGCGGGCCTTCCTCGCGCGGTCCATGCAACGCGCGGCGCTGGAACAGGGCGTCAACGTGTCGCGCTCGGACGTGGTGTTCGAGCTGGCATCGCGCGTGGGCCTGTCCATGAACCAGTTCTCCGCGGCCTTCCGGTCGGAAGAGACGCGCCGGCTCATCCACGACGAGCACCGGCTGGCCAACAGCCGCGGCGTGAGGGGCGTCCCCACGCTGGTCATCGGCGGCCGGTGGATGCTGTGCGGCCTGCGCGAGCTCACCGAGTACCGCGAGCACATCCTCGCGTGCCTGGGCAAGGTGACCCTGCCGCGCTCCGGCTCCGCCGAGCGGCTGGTGCACTGATCCTCCCCCCACGGCGCGCCTTCGCTTCCTGGCGAAGGCGCGCGGTGGAGACGAAAGGACGTCAGCCGTGCAGCGGGCCCGCGACCTCGTCCGAACGGGGGCGCAGCGCCAGATACATGCCCGAGATGAGCAGCTGGGCCAGCGCCATGGCGGGGATCAGCCCCACGCAGCAGGCGAAGAAGCCCGCCAGGGCGATGGCGCCCACGAGGAAGCCCACGCCCACCATGGCCAGGCGCTGGCCCCGGGCGTACTCCCAGCAGCGACGCAAGAGCTGCAGCGGGCCCGGCGGCACGTCCTCGTACGCGAGCTCCGGCTGGACGAAGTACAGCGGGAGCGTCACGTAGATGAAAGGGATGAGCAGCACCGCGGAGACACCGCCCATCACCGCCAGCACGGGCGCCACGGCGTCCCAGCGCTCGGCGGACGACATGTCCGCCGCGTTCGCGTTCCACGGCATGGCATCCGCGAAGCCCGCGCCCATGGCCACCAGGAACCCCAGGGCGCCCAGGATGAGCAGCGGCACCACGATGATGGCGAAGACGACGAGCATCGTCAGCAGGTAGGGCCCCACCTTGTGCATCTGGCTGAAGAGGCGCGCCACGTCCGCGCGCCCTCCCTGCAGCACGTCGAAGCACACGCGCAGGAGGCCCAGCTGCACCAGCCCCTGCACCACCAGCTGCGCCAGGAAGCCCACCAGGCTCAACACGACGGCCAGCACGGTGCTGTCCAGCGCGCTGCCGATGCCCTGGCCCAGGGTCACCAGCAGCTGCGAGCCGAAGGACACGCCGAAGCTGATCAACACCGCCAGCGACAACATGCCCCACTCGCGCTGGAAGATGGGCCAGCACACCTCCCACAGCCCGCCAAGGGTCCAGTTGTCCCGGTTCAGGGGGAACTCCGCGCCGAAGCGCGCCCGGCACGTGGGACAGCGCGGGGAGGTTCCGCCCTGGCTGCACGTGTCGCACATGAAGTTGCCGCACCGCGCGCAGGTGCCCGTGGCGACCTGTTCGGGGTGCAGCGCGCAGGACGCCCCCGCCTCCCGTCCGAAATCCATGTCCGACATCCGTGTGTCTCCCTGTGGCGCGGTCCCCGGCCCCAGGCCCTGGGGCGCCCCGTGCGTCATATCAGCGGGCGCCCTTCCCCTCCGCCCTGGCAGGCAGGCCGCCGGGATGAATTAAAAGCGCCACCGGCCGTCATGAGGGCACAGAGGTTGCGGAGCGGGACGCTTTGGGGGTCCACTTCCGCGCCAGGAGATTCTCCATGAACCGCTTGCTCGCCCTGGTCGTCCCCTTCGCCCTGCTGATGGGGACCGGCTGTGTCGTGGACGGCCACTATCACCGCCCCACCCGCGCGGCCTACGTCGCCCCCGTGGTGCAGTACCGCTTCGCCGGAGCGCACCCCATCCCCGACGACTACGGCAGCGGGTGGTGCCCGGAGGACTACAGCCACGTCCACGACTACGAGCCGCCCCAGGCGTCCTACGTCTACACCGACGACGTCTACTACTACCGGGGCCCGACGCTGGTCTGGTACTGGGACTACCACCCCATCCCCAGCGGCGGTTACTGCAGCTTCCACGGGCGCCACTCGCACGACTTCTACCCGCACGGCTCCTGGGGCCATGGGTACTCGTATGACCGCGGCAGCCGGGGCTACCGCTGGGACCGGACCCACGCGGCCTCCGCCGGGAACATCCGCTACAACACCGGCCCGTCGCGTCAGGCGGCTCCGTACAACGGCAACGGCAACAGCAACGTGGGCCGCCGCGGCCCTCCGGGTGGAAATGGCACCGGCGCCCGTCCGCCCAGTGGTTCCTCCAACAACGGCTGGGGCCGCAGCAACGCCGCCCCCGCCGCGAACAGCCGGCGTGACAACGACGACGACAACAAGGGCAACAGCGGTGGCTGGGGCAGCCCCGGCAACAAGAGCCGCGACGACGACAAGGACAACGACAGCCCCCGCAGCAGCGGCAACAGCGGTGGCAACGGTGGCGGCTGGAGCAGCCCTGGCAACAGCGGGAGCAGCAGCGGCAACAGCGGGAGCGGCAGCAGCGGCAGTGGCCGGAGCAGCAGCGGCAACAGCGGCAGCAGCGGTGGTGGCTGGGGCAGCCCCAGCGGCAGTGGCCGAAGCAGCAGTGGTAGCAGCGGCAGCAGCGGCAGCAGCGGCAGCAGCGGCCGGAGCAGTGGCAGCAACGGCCGGAGCAGTGGCAGCAGCGGCGGCGGCTGGAACACGGGCAGGTAGCTTCAGCACCCACAACAAAGGCGGGGCGCGCGGGTAGGCGCTCCGCCCGCTCCCTGGCATCCCACGCAGGACCCCGGCACCGGGCGCGGCCTTCCGTCACTGGCGGAAGGCAGGCTCCCGGTGCCGACGTGTTTTCAACATCCGGAAGCCTCGCCGTCCCAGGCCTCCTGCCCTCGCGTACACCCGGGCGTCCTGCAGGGGACGGACGGAGCCCGGCGACGGATTGCGATCGCGACGGACCGTGAAGATGTTGCGGCGCGATGAGACACTTTATTCGGGCGGCGGGTGGTGCCGTGCTCGGGCTGGTGGCACTGGCCTGTGGCGACGGCGGCTTCACACCGGACCCCGGCGTGCGGACCGAGGACGCCGAGGCCGTGGACCTGGAAAACCTTCGCATCCTCGTCAGCGGTCAGGCCGCCGTGTTCCCGGAGGCCGTGCGCGCAGGAGCGCCTTCGCTGGCCGGGATGGCGCTCACCGTCGAGGAGCCCCTGCGCGTGGCCGTCAACGACGCGGCCGCCACCTTCGCCACCGGTGAGGTGTCCGAGGACGGCGCGTTCCGCATCACCGACGTGCCCGTGCGCGACATCCACCAGGGGCTGGGGGTGGGGCTGGCGCACGACGGCCTCGTGCGCAGCACCACGCTCATCTACGACACCGCCTTCACCGGCACCCGTCCACGAACGGACATCATCGACGCGCACGCGTGGGCCCTGCCGATCGCCTTCGTCGACCAGCTGGGCACCGCCGTGGGAGCGCCCCGGCTCGTGGGTCACACCGGCGACCCGGCGGCCACATTGGCCACCGCGGGCTTCGTGCTCGGACGCGTGGTGGACCTGAACGGTCAGCCCGTGAGCGGTGTGCGCGTGGCGCTTGATCGCGCGGAGCTGGCGGACCGGCTCTACTACCCGTCCGAGGACCTCACGTCGGTGAGCCAGGCAGGCACCGCGTCCCACGGACTGTTCCTCTATGTGCACTCCGCTGCCGGTGTGGAGTCCTTCCAGGTGTCCGTTGAAGGTCAGGACGCCTACGTCGCGCGCAACGTGGACGCCGGCCCCGGCCTGGGCGTGGTGCTCACCGTGTATCCGGGACGCTACGCGCCGTAATTTCCCCTCGTTACGAGGCCTCCCGCGAGGGGCCTCCCTCAAGGGAGCCTGGACCCGCCTTCCGCCGCCGCACGATGTCCGGCCGTTGTCGTATCTCACCCCGACAAGTCGGATATCCCTGCCTTCGGCGGACATGCGACGGCCCTGGCGTCGTATTGCCGGAGCGGCCCTTGAGGCGTGATGTTGTGGGCAGGTGCGATGCTGGCGTTCCGGGGGGGACGCGGACAATGAGCGGCCGATCCATGCCACGAAGCACGGCGTTGGTCCGTGCCCTTGCGCGCAGTTCCGCGGCCGCCGCCTGCCTGGTGGGCCTGTTGGTGCTGGTGGGTTGGGCACTGGACGTCATGGTGCTCAAGTCCATGGGCGCCGCGCTGCCGGCGATGCGGCCCAGCGCCGCGCTCGGATTGATGTTCGCGGGCGGCGCCCTGGGCCTGCGCCTGCGGTGCGGCGCGAGCCCCCGACACCGCCAGTTGGGCACCGTGCTGGCCTGGGCCACCGCCGTCGTGGGCGCGGCGAGCCTCGTGGACGGGCTCGTCATCGGGGGCATGCGGGGCGGACTGGATGCGCTGTTCCTGCGCCTCTTCGGCGAGGACGGCTTCGCGTCGCCCGGCATCAAGCCCTCGCCGCTGACGTCGCTGTGCCTGATGCTGCTGGGCCCGGCGCTGGCGCTGCTGGACAAGGGCTCTCCCCAGCGGCTGTCCTGGTCCGACGCGCTGGTGGCGCTGGCGCTGATGGCGGCGCTGCTGGGCCTCAACGGCTTCCTGCTGGGCCCGCTGGTGACGCCCGCCGTGCCGTTCTTCCAGGAGCGCAGCATGGGGCTGCACACCACCTGCATGCTCATCCTCCTGGCGGTGGGCACGCTGTGCGCGCGCCCGGACCTGGGGCTGATGGCGCGGCTCACGCAGGACACGCTGGGCGGCTTCGTGGCGCGGCGGCTGGTGCCGGTGACGCTGATGGGGCCGCCGGTGCTGGGGCTGACGCTGGTGGTGATGCACCTGTCGGGCAGGCTCAGCCACGACGCGAAGTTCCCCCTCTTCGCGACCGTGGTGGCCGCCGGCGGCGCCACGCTGGTGCTGATGGCGGCGCGCGCGCTGGACCTGCTGGACACCGAACGCAGACGGGCCACTACCGCGCTGGAGGCCTCCGAGGTGAGATTCCGCACCTTCCTGGACACCGCGCCCGACCCGATGGTCGTGCTGGACGCCACCGGCCGCGTGCGCTTCGCCAACGCGGAGGCGGAGCGCGTGTTCGGCTACCGGCGCGAAGCCCTGCTGGACCGGAGCGTGGAGCTGCTGGTGCCCGAGGGACTGCACGGCCCGTCCAACCCCAGCGCCACGCCGCGCCCCACCGGAGGCGGGCGGATGGTGTCCGGCCGGCGCCAGGACGGCACCTGCGTGCCCCTGGAGGTGCGGCTGTCCCCGCTGGAGGGCGAGGAGGACGCCACCACCATCGCCGTCCTGCGCGACGTCACCGAGCGCCGCGAACTGGAGAAGCTGCGCGAGGAATACGTGGGCCTCATCTCCCACGACCTGCGCAACCCCCTGCACACCATCAACCTGCGCGCCCACCTGCTCCAGCGCGCGCTGCACGAGCGGAAGCTGGAGCGCGAGGGCCACATGACCCAGGCCATCATCCACAACGTGGAGTGGATGAACACGATGATCGAGGAGCTGCTGGAGGGCTCACGCCTGGAGTCCGGCAGCGTCACCCTGCGCCGCGAGTCGCGCGACCTGGGCCGCTTCCTGGAGGAGGTGCTGGAGCGCGACGTGGCCCCCGACGCGCGCGAGCGCTTCCGGCTGCACCTGGGGTGCTCGGTGCCCCCCGTCCTCATGGACGCCGCGCGGGTGGAGCGCGTGGTGACCAACCTCCTGACCAACGCCATCAAATACAGCCCCAAGGGCACGCCGGTGGACGTGCGCCTGTCCGCCGTGCACGACCAGGCCGTGGTGTCGGTGAGCAACCTGGGCGCGGGCCTGGCCGCCCGCGACGCCGCGCGCCTGTTCGACAAGTACTACCGCACCGAGGACGGACGCTCCGCGGACGGCAAGGGGCTGGGCCTGGGGCTCTACATCAGCCGGCTCATCGTGGAGGCCCACGGCGGCCACATCTGGGTGGAGAGCGAACCGGACCAGGGCGCCACCTTCTTCTTCAGCGTGCCGCTGGACGTCGCCTCGAAGCCCGGCTCCACGGAGTCCGAAGCCACCGAACCCGAGGCCGTGAGGCAGCGGGCCGGCTAGCGGGACGTGAACCAGCGGGGCAGCCAGTCCGCGCCCTTCGCCGTGGTGAGCCGCGTCTGGCCCGTGCCGTCCGCGCGCATCAGGTACAGGTCGGTGTCGCCGTCGCGCTCGGAGACGAACACCAGCGCCTTGCCGTCCGGACTCCACGCCGGCATGTCGTCGCGGTGGGTGCCGTCCGTGAGCGCCACCGGAGCGCCGCCCGCCACCTGCGCCACCCAGATGCGGCTCTTGCCGTCCGCCGACCGCGCCACGTACGCCACGCGCTGGCTGTCCGGGCTGAACACGGCCTCGCGCTCGTCGCCCGCGTAGCCCTCGCCGGACAGCACGCGCAGGTCGGCGCCATCCGGCCGCACCAGGTACATCCGCTCCCGGCGCTCGCGGTTGCTCACGAACAGGAGCCACTTCCCGTCCGGGCTCCATCGCGGCGAGCGGTCCTCCATGTAGAACGTGGTGATGCGGCGAGGCTCGCCCGTGCCGTCCGCGCGGTAGACGTAGACCTCCGGATCCCCGTCGCCACTGCACACGCACGCCACCTGCGTGCCGTCCGGGGACACGTCGGGCTCGAAGCAGCCCTGCTTCACGTGCGTCACCTGCGTGTCCACGGCGTTCGCGGTGGGCAGCGCGCGCACCACGTCGCTGAAGCCCTGGGCGTCCGACTCCGTCACCAGCCACGTGCCGTCCGGGCCCCAGCTCGCGTTGCGCGCGCGGGTCCGGGGCGGATGCAGCGCCACCGTCGTGCCGCCATCCAGGGGCTGGACGCGCAGCTGCTGGAACACGCGCCCGTTCGCCTCGCCCGACGCCACCACCAGCACCTGGCGGCCATCCGGTGACGGGGGACCGGGGTATTCATCCTCCGGCGCGGAGGTGACCTGCGTCTCCTGCCCGTCAGGCGTCACCCGCCAGACGTCCTTCTGTCCCGCCCGTTCGGAGAGGAAGACGATGGTGCCCGGCAGGGCCCTGCGCTCCGCTTCCGACAACTGCGACGGGGTACCCGGGGCCGCGGGGGAAGCGCCGCCACAGCGGCCCTCGCACCCCACGACGCCCAGCAACCCGAGCACGGCGCACCACGTCCGTGCCCGGAGGGGCCCCAAACGCGCCTTCCGTTCAAGGCCCCGTGCCTTCACCTCAGCGCACCCGGACGGCGTCGGCGATGACCACCGAGCCCGCGGCCTGCCAGCGGCTCAGCTGCACCTTGTTCCAGCCGGCGGTGAAGCTATACGAGCCCAGCTGCACCCACTGGCCGCCGTTGGCCTGCTGGTTCACGGTCGCCGTGCCCAGGTTGGTGCCGGCCGCGTTGAAGGAGATGAACGCCGCAGCGGAGGAGCGGTTCGTGCCCGCCACCCACCACGCGTCCACCGTGCGCGTCTGCGCGGTGGGCAGGTAGAACCAGAACGTCGCCGGCTCGGAGATGGCCTCCGTGGCCGCGTAGTAGTAGCCGCTGCCGTAGTAGCCGGCGCTGGTGCCCGCGGTCCACGTGCCCGTCAGCTCGAAGCGCGCCTGGGCCGCGTCGTTGTTGGCGCTGTTGCTGTCGATGATGATCTGCCCGGTGGGCGTCGTGGTGCCGCAGTAGCTGTTGATCTTGCTCAGGTAGGACGACCACGGCCAGTTGGGACCCGGGTCCGTGCGCGTCGCGGGCTGCAGCTTGCCGTGCGCCACGATGTGGTAGCTGTCCTTCAGGATGGCGTTGTCGCGCGCGATGTCGCACGACAGCTTGGCGGACGCGTCAATCTGACCGGCCGGGAAGCTGGTCTGGCTGGCGAAGCCGCCGTGCTCGATGCCGATGGTGAAGTGGTTGGACTGCGTGCCGTTGAGCCAGCACTCCTTGCTGCTGTTGAGCGAGCAGTCGTACGTCGCGCCGATGTGGAAGGCGCGGTTGGCCTCGTTCACCAGCTGGGACACTTCGCTGCCGCTCTCGTTCACCACGTAGTGCGCGCTCACGCCCGACGCGCTGTTGGTGAGCCAGCTCCAGCACGAGGAGTAGCTGCCTTCACACGTGTGGATGATGATCATCGACGGGTCGCCCGCCGCGCCCGACGTGCGCGCGCCGTAGTTGCTGCTGGGCGCCGGACGCCAGATGGACGCCGCGTAGTTCGGCCCCGCCGCCATCGCGCGGACCTGGGGGCGCTCGAACTTCGCCTCCACCTTCACGGGCTCCAGCGTGGCGGCCACGGAGCCGTCCGTGTTGAGCGCCACCGCGCCCTCGTTGATGACCGCGTACACGCCCTTGTGCACGTGCTCCGCCTGCGCCTCCACGTTGCTGATGCCGCTCAGCCGCGCCACCACGGACGCCCACGCGCCCAGGTCCCCGCGCTCCACCTTCGCCTCGGTGGCGAACTGGGAGAGCAGCGCCGCGCCCGCGCGGATGTTCGCCGCCGCGTCCGTGCGCACCGCTTCCGCCGACACGCCGGCCAGCGCCGCGCCCTGCTCCAGGTCCGCGCCGCGCAGGGCCATCAGGCCGAACGCGGGCTGCTGGCCCGGGAACTCCTCCGTGCCCCGCACCATCTGCCAGCGCGTCTCCGTGTAGGAGACCGCCTTGAGCAGCTCCGCCGGGACGTTGAACTCCTGCGCGGCCTGCGCGAACAGCGGATCCAACTCACGCGGCTGGGCGCTGCCGGCCGTGTCCGTCGGCTGCGACGGCGTCTCGGTCTCGGAAGGGGTGGGCTCCGTGGGCTGCGCCTGAGGACCACACGCGGACAGCACCAGGGCGGCGGCGGCCGCCGCGAACGGATTGCGGAACGTTGACATGAGGGAACTCCAAAGTCGGGGGAGGACTCCATGACCCACCCCCGCATTTCCACGGGAGAGGCCCACGTCACTTCTACAGCACCACGCGTGCCAGCCCGTCCGGCCCGTCACCTTCGTCCAGTTTTCTTCCGCGACCGGTACATCCATGCACCACCCTCGCGAACCCCGTCCGACACCCCTTGACTCCAAGCCCCTGAAATCATGGAATTGCCTACATCCCAGGGCCCGTGGATGCGGACCGACGGTGCGAGTGGTGCATGTTTGTCGCACTGACGTGTTTCAGGACATCCGCGACGTAACGTTTTGTTACATCTTTTCCTGTATCAGGTTGGAATTCGGACAGGAGCGGACCGCACGGGCGGCGGGCCCGGGCGGAGGGCGGGTGCGAAGGGCCACCACGGGGGCGGGCCATCCGCTATGACGCCAGCATCATGCGGCTCTTCGGCATTGGCGACACACACCTGCCCTCCACGCGGCAGAAGGACATGCACCGCTTCGGTTGGACGGACCATCCGCTCCCGCTGCAACGCGCGTGGGACGAACGGGTGCGGCCGGAGGACGTGGTCATCGTCGCGGGCGACATCTCCTGGGCCACGCGGGCGCACGAGGTGATGGACGACCTGGCGTGGCTGGACGCGCGGCCCGGACGCAAGGTGCTGGTGCGCGGCAACCACGACTACTGGTGGGGTGACTCCGCGTCCAAGCTGCGCAAGCTGCTGGAGCCGTTCCGCACGCTGGAGGGCTTCCTCCACAACAACGCGGTGGTGATGGGCCCGTGGGTCATCGCCGGCACGCGGCTGTGGACCGCGCCGGAAGCGCCGCCCATGCCCGGCGGGGAGATGGGCGACGAGCCGTCCGACGCGGGCTACGTGGAGCGCGAGACGCGAAGGCTGGCCACGTCGCTGGAGGACGCGCGCAAGAAGGAGCAGGCCAGTCCCACGCCGCTCACGCGCATCGTCGCCGTGCACTTCCCGCCGGTGTACGCCAACGAGCGGCCCACCGCGTTCAGCGCCCCCATCGAAGCGTTCGCGCCCAAGGTCTGCGTCTACGGCCACCTGCACGCGGGCGGCATCAGCGCGGGCTTCACCGGGGACCGGGGCGGCGTGCGCTACGTGCTCGCCTCATGCGACGCCGCCGGCTTCGCGCCCCTGCTGCTCGACGAGCGCTGACGGCGCCCCCGTGCGTTTCCTTCCCCATGCTTGACGGGCTGGGATGCACCCGACCCACCACGTCGTCCTGTCCGCCCTGACACCCGGCGTTGTGCAGGGGAATCCCACCGGGTAGGAGTCACGGGGCAGGTGCTTTGTCGACAGACGGGAGTGTCCCGTTAAGCTGGGGTTCGCTTCCTCACCACCGGGAAGCAAGGAGTTGGAAGTCATGCCGTCGGACAAGACCGAGCTCGCCGCCAGGATCGCCGTCCTCCAGTCCGGGGATTCGGTCCGAGGGCTCATCTTCAAATCCGTGTTCAGCCTGGTGCAGCAGCACGCGGGCGCGAACGGGATGGAGAAGGTTCGCGTAGGGGAGCTGGACCACGACTACGCGGAGCTGCGCTCGTATCCGGCGAAGGAGCTGCTCTTGCTGCTCTACACCGTGGCCGACCTGCTGGAGGGCCAGCTGGGCTCACCGGAGGCCGTGTTCCAGGCGTGCGGCGAGGTGAGCATCACGCGCTACTCCACCGGGCCGGGGATGCTCATCTTCGGCATCATCTCCCGCGGCGACCCGCAGAAGCTCTTCGCGGGCGCGCAGATGGCGTACAGCGCGGCGGTGTCCTACGGCAACCGCGAGTACCTCACCACGGGGACCAAGTCCGGCACCCTGCGCATGCGCCGGGACATGATGCCGCCCGCGTACCACGTGGGCATCCTCACCGGTTCGCTCAAGGTCCTGGGGCTCACGGGCAACGTCACCGCGAAGCAGCAGGGCCTGGACCGCGTGGACTACGACATCCAGTGGAGCTGAGGGCCGCGGTCCTCCCGCGCCCGCCGCTCCCCGCACCGCGTCGCCGCTGCTTCAGTCGACGCGGGTGAAGGTCACATCCAGCTGCGCGACGACGCGCTCGCCGACGGACGCGAAGCACTCGAACGTGTGGTCCGCGCCGCGCACCCTGGTGCGGCGTGAGCCGAACACCACCGTCTGCCCCGCGTAGGCCAGGCTGTCCGCGGACAGCTTCACGTCCTTCGCCACGAAGCGGGCGGTGTCGCACTGCTCCAGCGAGCGGCCCAGCGTGGTCGCCATGCGCGTCATCCCGCCCGCGACGACGGCCACCGGCATCACCGGGTGCATCGCGAAGTGGCCCTTGCACAGCTCCGTCGTGACGACCAGCGACGAGCGCAGGGTGTCCCCGTCCATCCGCCAGTCCGACAGCTCCAGCGGCTTGCTGTACGGGTTCTGCCGCAGCTTCGCCCACTCCTCCGGGGTGCGCTGCACGTTGTCCGCGGGGCGGGGGGCGGCGCGCATCTCCAGCTTCGCCTGACCGAACAGGCGGGTGAAGGCGGCGGCGGACAGCACGTTGTAGTCCACCTCCAGCCGGAACAGCGGCGTGCCGTCCGACGCGGAGAGCAGCGTGCGCGCCGTGCAGGTGCGCTTGCCCGTGTACTCCGCCTGCGCCAGCGCCCACAGCAGGTCCGTGGTGCGCTCCTGCGGCTGCGACGACAGCCACTGACCGCGCGCGGCGCTCGCCAGGTAGAAGTGCTGCCCGTCCTTGGGCGCCACCAGCGCGGAGGCACAGGAGCCCAGGATGGCCAGGTGACGGCCCGCCTCGCCCAGTCCAATCGGCATCGCCTGCGCGTCGGGGTCCATCTGCACCGGCACCCGAGCCACCACCTCACCCGGCAGCACCGTCACGTCCTTGAGCGCGAAGTACGGATCACGCACGCAGATTCGCGGGTACAGCTCCTGCGCGCTCAGCACCGTGTACGGCGCCGCCTCCGACAGGGGCATCAGCGGGCGCTCGGCCCACGGCATGACGGACTTCACGGCGGAAACCGAGGAGGACATGGAGGCAGGGGCGATGGCCTGGAGCATGGAAGGCTGACCTCGTTTCAGACGCCGGGTGTCGGGGGACACCTGGCCGCAGGGTAACCAAGTTCTCGTACGCCGGGACAGGATTATTTCTGCCCCGCGAAAAGATTCTCGATTCATCGGCCAAAGTGTTGCTGCCCTACCGTATTTTTTTATCCAAACCGGAATTCGTAGACGTCGGCGGTGCAAGATGAAGCAGCCGAGCGCCTGCGTAAAGCCCTGGTTGGACCCCACTGTCGGCCACTGAAGGGTCGTTCCGACCCCAGGGCAACCCCTGAAATCCCAATGATTCCAGGGGCTTGTACCTCGAAAGGTGTTCGGAACAAAGAAATGACCCCGCGTGAAGAGTGAGAAGATTCTCTTTTCGCGGGGTGAAGTCCTCGTGCGTCAGGTTCCGGGGCGCCGGAAATCCTGGCGCCGGCCTACAGCTCCACCTGGCTGCCCAGCTCCACCACGCGGTTGGGCGGGATGCGGAAGTAGGCGGTGGCGCTGCGGGCGTTGCGGCTCATCCAGGAGAAGAGGGCCTCGCGCCAGCCGGCCATGGCGCGCTTCTTGGTGGGGATGAGGGTCTCGCGTCCCAGGAAGAAGCTGGTGCCCATGAGCTGGAACTGGAGGCCCTTCTCCCGGCAGCGCTTGAGGATGTCCGGGATGCTGGGGTTCTCCATGAAGCCGTAGCGGGCGATGACGCGCACGAAGCCCTGCTCCAGGGGCTCCACCTCCACGCGCTCGGCGCCCACCACGTGGGGAATCTCCTCGGAGATGATGGTGAGCAGCACCACCTGCTCGTGCAGCACCTTGTTGTGCTTGAGGTTGTGCAGGAGCGCGGGCGGGGTGCCCTCCGGGTTGCCCGTCATGAAGATGGCGGTGCCGGGCACGCGCACCGGCGGGTGGTCCCCGAAGCTGCCCAGCAGGTCCTTGAGGCTGATGCTCGACGCGCGCAGCTTGGCCGCGAGGATGTCGCGCCCCCGCTTCCACGTGGTCATCAGGGTGAAGATGCAGACGGCGAGCAGCAGCGGGAACCAGCCGCCGTCGACGATCTTCGTGGCGTTGGCGCCGAAGAAGGCCAGGTCCACCAGCATGAACAGCCCCGCGATGGGCAGCGCCACGGCGCGGCGGACGCCCCAGCGCTCGCGGGCCACCACGTAGGCGAGCATCGTGGTGATGCCCATGGTCGTCGTCACCGCGATGCCGTACGCGGCCGCCAGCCGGCTGGAGGAGCCGAAGCCCAGCACCAGCGCCACCACGCCCACCAGCAGCGCGCTGTTGAGGCCGGGCAGGTAGATCTGCCCCATCTCCTCCGCGGACGTGTGCACCACCTCCATGCGCGGGCAGTAGCCCAGCTGCATCGCCTGCCGGGTGGTGGAGAAGGAGCCGGAGATGAGGGCCTGCGAGGCAATCACGGCGGCGGCGGTGGACAGGGCGACGAGCGGGTACAGCGCCCAGTCAGGAGCCAGCAGGAAGAAGGGGTTGCGGGCGGCCTCCGCGTGGCGCAAGAGCAGCGCGCCCTGTCCCAGGTAGTTGAGCACCAGCGACGGCAGCACCAGCATGAACCAGGCGCGCCGGATGGGCCCCGCGCCGAAGTGGCCCATGTCCGCGTAGAGCGCCTCGCCGCCCGTCACCACCAGGATGACGGCGCCCAGCACCAGGAAGCCGTGCCACCCGTTGTCCATGAAGAAGGTCACGGCGTGCACGGGCGACAGCGACCAGAGCACCGCGGGGTTGTGGATGAGCTCCTTCACGCCCAGCACCGCCAGCACCAGGAACCACACGCACATCAGGGGACCGAACACCGCGCCGATGCCGGCCGTGCCCTTGCGCTGCACCAGGAACAGCAGCGCCAGGATGACGAGCGAGATGGGGATGACGTACGGCTCGAAGACGGGGGTGGCCACGCTCAGGCCCTCCACCGCGCTGAGCACGGAGATGGCCGGGGTGATGACCCCGTCGCCGTAGATGAGCGCCGCGCCGAACAGGCCCAGGGTGATGAGCAGGGGCCGCGCGCGGTGCGACTGGCCTCGGGGGCGCTGCATGGCCAGGGCCATCAGCGCCAGGATGCCGCCCTCGCCCCGGTTGTCCGCGCGCATCACGAAGATGAGGTACTTCACCGACACGATGATGATGAGCGACCAGACGATGAGCGACAGCACGCCCAGCACGTTGGCCGGCGTCGGGGTGACGCCGTGCGTGCCGGTGAAGCACTCGCGCAGGGCGTACAGCGGGCTGGTGCCGATGTCTCCGTAGACGATGCCTACCGCGCCCAGCGCCAGCATCGCGATGCGTTTGGGGGAATCCGGCCCCTCCGAGGAGGGGGCCGTTGAATCCGAGGGTGCGTTCACGGCCCCCGCTTTAGCCGAACCCCGGGCCGCCGCAACCGTGGCCACGTCCCTCCTCTGCTTTCCAAGCACCGCCGGGTGTTCCCATGTGGGCACCGCCCCCCTTGCCCCCCAGGGCGCCGCTCCCGGGAACGAGGCGCGTGCGGTCCACCAACGGTTCCGGGGTTTGGGTGTCCTGCATCCGTGAAAGCGGGGATGGCGGGACCCGGGACGCACTGCGTGCAGAGGGCGAACGTGGTTCCATGGAGGGGCAGCGGGGGGATGGCATGACGATGGTGGCGACCAGCAGGCTGGGCGAGGCGCGGCATTTCGGGGCGCATGCCCCGGAGATCGAGGAGCGGCTGGCGCTTCTGGCCGAGGCCTCCAGGGTGTTGGCGGATGCATCGCTGGAGCCTCCCGCGGTGATGGAGCGGCTGTGCGGGCTGGTGGTGCCGCTGTTGGGGACCGCGTGCGCGCTGCGGCTGCTCTCGGAGGACGGGCTGTGGCTGCGCACGGTGGCGTCGGCGTCATCGGCGCCGGAGTCCCGGGTGCGCTTCCAGGCGCTCATCTCCCAGCGGATGCGCGCGGACGAGGGCGTGGCGGCGGAGGTGCTGGACACGGGCGAGGCGCAGCGGGTGGAGGCGGTGCTGGTGCTGCCCCTGCGGGCGCGCGGGCGAGCGATGGGGACGCTGACGGTGTGGCGGGACGCGCCGGAGCCCCGGACCAGCGAACCGTTCGAGCCGTTCGACCCCGGAGAGCAGCTGCTGTTGCAGGAGCTGGCGGACCGGGCGGCGATGGCGCTGGACGTGGCGCGGGCGTACGCGGCGGAGCGGCAGGCCCGTCAGGCGGCGGAGGTGGCGGCGGGCAGGCTCTCGCGGCTGCAGCACGTCACCGCGGAGCTGTCGGAGGCGCTCACCGCCGCGCGCGTGGCGGAGGTGGTGCT
>NZ_RAWI01000139.1 GCF_003612125.1 Corallococcus praedator | reverse complement strand
GTGCCGGAAGAACGCCGCCGCGCCCGCGACCGCGAGCAGGAACACCACCAGCAACACACGGGTCGAAGCGGAGAGCATCAGTAGGGACGGGGCCGGGGATAGTGTTCAGGAAAGCGCGCGACGTACCACTCGCGCAGCCGGGGCAGGTGCGTGAGCGACACGTGCGGATGCAGGTGATGCACCACGTGCAATCCCACATGGCGCGGCGCCAATCCCAACCGCCCCAGCCACCCGAGCCCATGGTCGCGCGTGCACGCGAACACGTCCCCCAGCGAGCGACCGTGCGCGGGCGTGGCGGTGTGCTCCGCGAGCAACCGGTGCGCGTTGAACCCCGAAGCCACCAGCAGCGGCAGCCCGTACCCCCACGCCACCTGGGAGGGCCATCGCAGCGCCAGCGCCAGCACGCCCAGGTGGAAGAGCACCTGACCGACTTCCGCGCGAGCACACGCGAGCACCTCCGCGTCATCCGTCAGCACGCGTCCGGAGCGGTCCTGCAGGAACACCCGGGCGTACGGCGTGCGCAGCGCGGGGATGGCCCAGGCACAAAGACCCACCGGTCCGCGCAGCACCCATCCGGGAATCACGCCCAGCAGCAGCAGCCACCGCCACGCCGTGCGCAAGGGACCGCCGTCCGGAGGCTTGCGGTAGGGGTCCGTCGGCAGGCCCGCGTCCCGGTGGTGGCGCAGGTGGTGGTAGTGCATGGCCTCCAGCGTGGACGCCACCGGGTAGCCCGCCAGCACGGTCAGCGGACACAGTCTCCACTCCGGTGTTCGCGTGGGCAGGTGGACCGCGTCATGAAGCAGCACACCCAGCGCGTGCAGCCGTCCCGCGACGACGAGCACCGCCAGCGGCGCGAGCACGGGAGCCCACGCCATGACGAACCACCCGAGCGCCATCCCGGCCCACTCCACGGCGGCCAGGCGCAGCAGCCCGGACGGGGTGGCGGGCACGAGCAGGGCGCGGGGCACCGCCGCGCGGCGAGGGAGGGGAGGCGGCGTGCGGGACATCGTCAGGGGCTACGACTCCACGCATGGGCGTCGGATGCAAGCCTCGTGGGGATTGGACTCCTGGAGGCGGGCGCGGCACGCTCCGCGCGTGTCCCGGGACGGTCAATCATGAGTGTGGATGTGGCGATGACGCCGGGCCCTGTGGCCACGCGTGTGGAATGGGGCGGCTGGGTCTTCCCCCGGTGGAATGACCCCCGGCTGCCCTTCGCGGCGCTGCTCACGCTCTACGGCGTGCTGGGCTTCACCTTCTTCGGCTTCAACCGCAGCCCCGGGCAGATGGCCTTCCTGGTCGTCTCCGGCACGCTGCTGGACGCGGCGCTCGGCTGGGTGCTGAAGCGCCAGAAGGTGGTGCCGCTCTCCGCGTACATCTCCTGCTGTTCGCTGGCGCTGCTGCTCAACTACTCGCACGCGAGCACGCTGTTGTGGCTGCCGGTGTGGCTGGCCATCGGCTCCAAGTACCTGCTGACCTTCCAGGGGCGGCACGTCTTCAACCCGTCGATGTTCGCGGTGGCGGTGTCGCTGCTCGTCACGCGGGAGCTCATCACCGCCGCGCCCGCCTACCAGTGGGCCAATGGCGAGGTGGCGCTGTCGGCCTTCATCGTGATGGCGGCGCTGGTGCTGTTCTTCTTCCGCGTGGGCCGGGGCTGGCTGGTGGTGAGCTTCCTCACCTTCTACGCGCTCCAGACGGCGCTCCGTGCCTTCATCCTGCGCCACCACCTGCCGCCGGAGGTGCTGTTCCTGGGCACGCTGGGTGCGCCCTCGTTCTTCATCTTCGTCTTCTACATGCTCACCGACCCGGCCACGTCGCCGGGGACGCCCAGGGCCCAGGTGTTGCTCGCGCTGGCCATCACGTGCGTGGACCTGGTGCTGCACCTGAAGGAGAGCGTCTACACGTTCTTCTACGCGGCGCTCACCGTGGCCACCACGCGCTTCGTGTTCATGCACGCCCGGGCCGCCTGGCGCGCCGGAGGCCGCGAGTCCCTGCGCCGGCTCCTGTCCCCGGACGTGCTCCGGCGCGTGGGCGTGGTGGGAGGACTGGGCGCGGTGCTGGCCATGGGGCACGCGGTGATGGCCGCGCCCTGTGCGCGCTCGGCGCCGCTGACGTTCCACCTGGACTCGCAGGACGTCGCGAAGGCGGGCCTGTCCTCCTCGATGGGACACACGCTGGAGGAGTTGGATCCGCGCGTGGCCCACGTGGCCAAGTGGCTGGTTGCCGTAGG
The DNA here is from genome assembly GCF_003612125.1 of Corallococcus praedator. Classification (GTDB taxonomy): domain Bacteria; phylum Myxococcota; class Myxococcia; order Myxococcales; family Myxococcaceae; genus Corallococcus; species Corallococcus praedator. The sequence continues at coordinate 18,831 of NZ_RAWI01000139.1, read as the reverse complement.
CGACGCGGTGGCCACCGGGGACTTCGACGGCGACGGCCGTCTGGACCTGTTCCTCACGCACCCGCTGGGCACGTCGGAGCACCACGCGGGGCTCTACCGCAACCTGGGCGACCTGCGCTTCGAACGCGTCGTGGTGCCGGCGCTGGAGCGCTTCGCCACCCGCTACAAGGCAGAGGGCCTGGCGGGCGGCGGGACGTTCGTGGACTGGGACGGGGATGGAGACCTGGACCTCGCGGTGGCGGTGGCCTTCGGGCCGGTGCGCCTGCTGCGCAACACGCTGAAGGAGACGGGCACGGCGGGCTTCGAGGACGCGACGGAGGCCGCGGGTGTGACGGACCACGCGGTGAGCCTGGGGCTTACGTTCCTGGACTACGACCGGGACGGGCACCTGGACCTGCTGGTGCTCAACGCGATGACGACGCACCTGCCGGACTACCCGACGCCCACGCCGCTCAACCTCTTCCAGCTCCCCGCGCCCGAGTCCGCGGGCGACCGGCGGATGCTGCGCTTCATGCACGACGGCTGGCACGACGCGAACAACGGCGGGAAGAACGCGCTCTACCGGGGCCGGGGCGACGGCACGTTCCAGAAGCAGGACGTGGACGCGCTGGGCCTGTCGCAGACGCACTGGTCGCTCGCGGTGAGCACGGTGGACCTGAACCGCGACGGGTGGACGGACCTCTACGTGGCCAACGACTTCGGGCCGGACGACGTCTACCTCAACGAGGGCGGGCGGCACTTCCGCCACCTCGTGGGCCACCGCTTCGGGGAGATTGGCCGCGACACGTACAAGGGCATGAACGCGAGCGTGGCGGACTTCGATCGCAACGGCTGGTTGGACGTGTACGTGTCCAACGTGCACCACGCGCTCCAGGCGGAGGGCAGCCTGCTGTGGATGGTGGGTCCGGGTGAGGACGCCTTCGTGCCGTCGTTCAAGGACGAGGCCACCTTCCGGGGCGCGCTCAACGAGCGGCGCTTCGGCTGGGGCGCGGCGGCGGGCGACCTGGACGCGGACGGGTGGCCGGACCTGGTGCAGGCCAACGGCATGGTGGACGCGCGCCTGGACGCGCCGAAGTGGCGCATCCCGGACGGGCAGCGCAACGACTACTGGTACGTGAACCACAAGCTGATGCAGTCGGGTCCGGAGGTGCACACGTACGCGGACAAGTGGGGCGACATCCGGGGCCGCGTGCTCTATCCGAACGAGGCGCGGCGCGTGTACCTCAACCTGGGCGACGCGCGACCGGGGCACTTCGTGGACGTGGCGCGGGAGGTGGGCATCGACGCGCCGGACAACTCGCGCGGCGTGCTGATGGCGGACCTGGACGATGACGGGGACCTGGACGTGCTCGTCACCAACCAGCACGCGCCGGTGTCGCTGTATCGCAACACGCTGCGCACGAGCACCACTGAGTCGAAGCCGGACGCGCACTTCGTGGGACTGGTGCTCGTGGGCGACGGTCAGCGCACGCACCGGAGCGCGGTGGGGACGCGCGTGGTCGTCTCCTACGAGGAGAACGGCCAGCGCGTGGAGCAGGTGCGCGAGGTGGGGCTCATGGGTGGCTTCTCCGCATCGGCGGATCCGCGTCTGCACTTCGGCCTGGGCCGTCACGCGGGGCCGGTGAAGGCGACCGTCCACTGGTATGGCGCGGAGCCGCAGGAGGTGACGCTGGAGGCGGACCGCTACCAGGAGGTGCGCCAGCCGCCTGCTCCCACGGCGCGACGGGGAGGACGCTGAAGCGATGCTCTCCGCGATGAAGGGCACCACCGTGCGGCGCGAAGCCCTCTCCGCCGACACCCGGGCGCGGATGCTGGCGTTGATGCAGTGCTGCTACGTGGGCGTGAGCGCGGAGCGCTTCCAGGAGGACCTGGACGCGAAGCAGTACGTGTTCCTGCTGCACGCGCGGCGCACGGGAGAGTTGGTGGGGTTCAGCACGGTGCGCCTCGCGGAGGAGGACGGGGCGGAGGTGCTGTACTCGGGCGACACGGTCATCCACCCGGACTGGTGGGGCCACAAGACGTTGCAGGTGGTGTTCGGCCGGCTGCTGCTCGCGCGCAAGCTGCGCAGGCCGTGGCGGCCGTTGTACTGGCTGCTGCTGTCGGGCGGATACAAGACGTACCTGCTGGCGGTGAACTACTTCCCGCGCACGCACCCCAGGCGGGACTGGACGCCGCCGTCCGGGCGGTCGGAGTTCCTGCATGCGCTGGCGACGCGGTGGTTCGGCGCGCAGTACGACGCGGCACGCGGCACGCTGCGGTTCGATGGGGCGCACTACCGCGTGAGGGATGGGGTGTCGCCCATCGACCGGGACGCGGCGGGGCATCCGCACATCGCCTACTTCGCGGAGCGCAACCCGGGACATGGCGACGGCGAGGAGCTGGTGTGCCTGGTGGAGATCCGTGGCTGGGACCTGACGCGGGCGCTGGCGCGCAGCGTGTGGGGACAGCTTCGCCGGTGGGCCCGCCGGGAGCGCGATGCGTCGCGGATCCGCGTGGGGACGTGAGGTGCTGACCTCGCGCCGGATGCTGACCGCGACCCTCGCGGCGCTGACGCCGTCCGCGCTGCGCTTCCGTCACGCGCTTCGGGAGCCTGAAGCGGCACAGGCGGAGTGCCTCGCGCGGGTGCTCCAGGCAGCGGAAGGCACGGCCCAGGCAGGCCGGGTGGTGCACTTCGGACGCGTGCGGACCGCGCGGGAGTTCCAGGACGCGGTGCCGGTGTCCACGCCGGATGCGATGACGGCGGACATCGAGCGCATCGCTCGGGGAGAGGCCCGCGTCCTCACGCGCGAACCCGTGTTGCGCTTCGAGTTGTCGGGCGGCTCCTCGGGAGCCTCCAAGCCGGTGCCGGTGACACGCGGCCTGTTGGGAGAGTTCCAGCGCGCGCTCGCGCCCATGCTTCACGAAGTGCTCCTGCGCCGTCCCGCCGTGCGCGCGGGCCCCAGCTACTGGTCCATCTCCCCGCTGGGCCGCAAGCAGCACCGGACCCAGGGCGGCATCCCGGTGGGCTCCGCCGAGGACAGCGCGTGGTTCCCGCGTCCGTTGCAGCCGCTGCTCTCCCGCGTCTTCGCGGTGCCGGGGGCGGTGGGGCAGGCCCCGCATGTGGAGCCGTGCCGCTACGTGACGCTGTGGTTCCTGGTGCGGTGCGCGGACCTGTCCCTGGTGAGCGTGTGGAATCCCAGCTTCCTCACGCTGCTGATGGACGCGCTGGAGCGGCACGGGGAGCGGCTGGCGGAAGACCTGGAGCGCGGCACGCTGCGGCCTCCCGAACACGACGCGGACGGCGTGCGCCTGCCGGACACGGACCGTGCACCGGCCTGGGACGCCCTGGTGCGAGGACTCCAGGGGACGCGAGACCCGGCACGGGCCCAGGTGCTGCGTGCGGCCCTGCGCGACGGCGGCGCGTCCGGGCGAACGCTGTGGCCCGGGCTCGCGCTGTTGAGCATGTGGACGGACGCGCAGGCCGCGCACGCGGTGGCCCCCGCGTGTCGGCGCTTCGAAGGTGTGGAGGTGCAGGGCAAGGGCCTGCTCGCCACGGAAGGGGTCATCACCCTCCCGCTCTTTGATGCCCCCGCGCCGGTGCTCGCGGTGCGCAGCCACTTCCACGAGTTCGTGGATCCAACGCGTCCGGACACGCGCCCCCTCCTGGCGCACGAGCTGACGGTGGGCCGCACCTATGCGGTGCTGCTCTCCACGTCCGGCGGACTGCTGCGCTACCGACTGGGCGACCTCGTTCGCGTGGAGGGCTTCGTGCACGCGACCCCCTGCCTGCGCTTCCTGGGCCGAGCGGACGCGGTGACGGACCTGGTGGGCGAGAAGCTCTCCGCCGCGCGGGTGGGCACGGTGCTGGACGCCTGTCTGTCCACACCCCGTCCCGCCTTCGCGATGCTCGCGCCGGAGTGGGGGACGCCGCCCGCCTATCGCCTCTTCCTGGAGACGGACCTGTCCTCCGAACGCCTGGACTCCATCGCGGCGGACGTGGAGCGCGCGCTGTGCGAAGGCCACCACTACCGCTATGCGCGCGAGCTTGGACAGCTCGGGCCGGTGCGCGCGGTGCGCGTGGTGCACGCAACCCGTCGCTACGAGGCGCGGTGCATCGCGCTCGGGCAACGCGCGGGGGACATCAAGCCCGTGGACCTGCACCGTCAACCGGGCTGGTCCGAGTGGTTCTCTGGAACGACGACATGATCCGGAAGGAAGTCATCCGATGAGACACCCCCACGACCGTTCCCAGGTGCCCACGGTGGACCTGGAGGCGGAGGCGAACCTCGCCCGCTGCGGGGCGCTGAAGGACTTCTGGTACGTGGCGTGTCTGTCCACGGAGCTGCCCGCGAACAAGCCGCTGGCGCGCACCGTGTTCGGCACGGGGCTCGTCCTCTTCCGCGGGCCCGACGGCGTGCCCACCGCGCTGCGCGACCGCTGCCTGCACCGCAACGCGCGCCTGTCGAAGGGCGACGTGTTCGACGGACGCCTGGGCTGCCCGTACCACGGCTGGGTGTACGACGCGTCTGGCGCGGTGGTGGAGATTCCGGCGCTGGGGCCTCCGCAGCGGGGAGAGAAGCTGGACGCGGACGCCTGCGCGCACGAGGGCTTGAAGCCCGCGCCGTGCGACCTGGGGCGGCTCGCGCGCTTTCCCACGCGGGAGCAGGACGGGCTCGTCTACGTCTACCTGGGCGCGGACGTGACGCGCGCGCGTGCGGAACCCTTCCGCGTGCCCTACTGGGGCGAGCGCGGCTGGACCGTCTACTTCATGGTGACGCGCTTCGCGAACGGCGTGACGAACCTGGTGGAGAACTTCATGGACGTGCCGCACACGTCCTTCGTGCACCGGGGCTGGTTCCGCAACCCCACGCGCAAGCGCGTCCCCTCCACGGTGAAGCGTCACGCGGGCCGCGTGCGGATGACCTACCTCCAGGAGGAGGACGCGCTCACGGGCCTGGGCCGCCTGTTCAACCCGCGCGGCCTGCCGCTGGTGCACACGGATGAGTTCATCGTGCCCAACGTCACCCGCGTGGACTACCAGTGGGGTGACAGCGGCTTCGCCATCAACTCGCAGTGCACGCCCATCGAGCCCACGGACACGCTCGTGTACACGGCCATCAGCTACCGGCTGCCGGTGGACCTGCCGGGCGCGTGGGTGGGCCGCGCGCTGACACCCTTCGTGCGCTGGTACACGCGGCAGGTCATCCAGCAGGACGTCGTCATCATGGAGACGCAGCGCCAGGGCCTCACGGATGGACCCGGTGGTGGCGTGTACTCCGGCACGGAGGCGGACCTGCACCACGCGGACGTGGAGGCCTACCGCCGGTGGCTGCGTGAAGGCGCCCACGGCCCCGGTCCCGAGGACGCGGAGCGCGACGTGGTGTTCTGGGTGTAGCGCCCGCCTACGAACGCCGGCCGGTGCGCGGATCCACGTGGAACTCGCCGTCCTCGGGGGTGGACGACGGGAGGGTCGCGAGGTTGTACCCGCAGAAGAAGGTCGCCACGAAGAAGGCGATCCGCAGCGCAAGCGGTGGGGGCTGGAGGCTGAAGTGCGTCTGGAGCCACGCCAGGGTCTCCGGCGCGTTGGAGGCATGGCACGCCGCCGCCACGCCCAGGAACACGCCGATGGTCAGGCCGTTGAAGAAGACGTTGGCGGGAGAGGTCACCACCCCGGAGAGGCGGCTCCCCATCCGTCCGAGGACCTGGGGGAACACGAACTTCTTGAAGAGCGAGCCGCTGATCAGCCCCAGGGCCAGCGGCCCCACGATCTCGAACACCGCCCTGACCGCTTCAATCTGCTCAAGCCTGCCCATGGCGTCCGAAGATGCCCGAGCAGGTCCAGCAGAGCAACCCATGCAAGGAGCGGACGGCTCACCCCATGCGCCGCAGGCCCGGCAGGTCCTCCGGGCGCAGCACCCAGCGCGGCGACTCCGGCGGCGACGTGCGCGTCCCCACCTGCACCGCGGGGAAGCCTTCCACCAGCGCGTAGTCCGGGAACACCGCGCGGGCCTTCACCAGACTGCCGGCGCTCACGTGGCAGCCTTTGCCCAGGTGGCTGCCCTCGCAGAGGATGGCGCCGGGCTCCACCACCGTGCCCGCGCCCAACTGGCACGCGTGCAGCACGCAGCCCGGTCCCACCACCACGCCCTCCTCCAACACCAGCATGGTGTCCGGCAGGAGGTGCAGCACCGTGTTCTCAAGAATCTGCACCCGCGCCCCGATGCGGACCGGGCCGTTCAAATCGCCGGTGATCTTCACGCCCGCGCCGATGATGGCGCCCGCGCCGATGACGACGTCGCCGGAGATCTCCGCGGAGGAGAAGAGGGTGGCGGTGGGGTGGACGAAGGGGTGACGGTCGCGGAAGGCGTAGAGCTGGCCCATGGGGGCATCCTCGGCGCGGTCCCGCGCGGAAAAGGAGGTCAAAGGGGGCGCGGTGAGGGAGAGGTCTCCGCCCCGGCGCTGCTGCATGCGGGCCACGTCCTCGGCGGAGAGCACCCGCAGCACCTGGCCGGGCCGGCCGAACACCACCGACCCGTCCGGCACGCTCATGCCCGGAGGCAGCACCGAGCCCTCGCCCACCACGCAGCGGTCTCCCACCGTCACGCCGGGCATCAGGATGGCGCTGTCGCCAATGTCACACAGCGCTCCCACCTTCGCGCCGATGACGAGCGAGCGGGGCCCCAGCACGCTCTTCTCTCCCAGGAAGGCAGGGCGCTCGGGCGTGCCCACCATCACGGCGTCCTCGCGCAGGGTGGAGGAGGCACCCATGGTCACCGAGCCCCCCACCGAGCGCACGACGGCGCCCCGGGAAATCACGGCTCCTGGCCCGACCTGGATCGTGCCCAACAGGCGCGCGGACGAGGCCAGCGTGAAATGGGGTCCCACCACGGTGGGCAGGGGGGAAGCGGTCGCTGTCGAAGGACTCATCAGGAGGCTGCAAGCTACACCTCGCCCCTCTCATCGGGTGTCACCCCCAGGCGCGACACCGCCGTCCTGAAGCCGACGCTCGCCCCCTGGACGGACAGGGGTGGGTGCGGCACCTCCAGACGTCAGGGGGCGGAAGTCGTGAGCGTCCTGGTGGGCGCCACTCCTCCACCGCGTTCCTGTAGGAAGGCCTCACGCATGAGACCCGCACCCCTGGAAGAGACGTCCCCGTCGGAGGCGCGTGACGTCGTCGCCGGCCCCGAGTCCCCGCCGGCGAAGGGCCTGTGGACGCTGGTGAAGGAGGCGCTGCACGGCACGGAGATGGACCTGACGCGCCTGCCCCTGCGGCGCGCCATCTTCCTGCTGGCAGTGCCCATGGTGCTGGAGATGTTGATGGAGTCGGTGTTCGCCGTGGTGGACGTCGCCTTCGTCGGCAGGCTCGGCGCGGAGGCGGTCGCCACGGTGGGCCTCACCGAGTCCATCCTCACCATCATCTACGCGGCCGGCATGGGCTTGAGCATCGGCGCCACGGCGATGGTGGCGCGGCGCATTGGCGAGAAGGACTCGGAGCGGGCGGCGCGGACGGCGGTGCAGGCGATTGGCCTGGGCGTGATGCTCTCCACGGTGCTGGCCATCGCGGGCATCGTCTTCGCGCGGCCGCTGCTGACGGCGCTGGGAGGTTCGCCCTGGGTGCTGGAGCACGGCGTGGGCTACACGCGCGTGATGATGGGCGGCGTGGTGAGCATCCTCCTGCTCTTCCTCATCAACGCCATCTTCCGGGGCGCGGGCGACGCGGCCATCGCGATGCGCACGCTGGCGCTGGCCAACGGCCTCAACATCCTGCTCGCCCCGTGTCTCATCTTCGGCCTGGGCCCGTTTCCGGAGATGGGCGTGGTGGGCGCGGCGTGGGCCACCACGATTGCCCGCAGCGCGGGCGTGCTCTACCAGCTCTTCCGGCTGGCGCAGGCGAACGGGCGACTCCAGGTGCGGCGGGAGCACGTGTCGCTGGAGCCCGGGACGATGCTGGCGATGGTGCGCCTGTCGGGCGCGGGCATGGTGCAGGCGCTGGTGACCACGTCCAGCTGGGTGGTGCTGGTGCGCATCGTGTCGTCGTTCGGCAGCACGGCGCTCGCGGGCTACACCATCGCGATCCGCATCGTCCTGTTCGCGCTGCTGCCCGCGTGGGGCCTGGGCAACGCGGCGTCCACGCTCCTGGGCCAGAGCATGGGCGCGGGCGACGTGGCGCGGGGTGAGCGGGCGGTGTGGATGGCGGGCCGCTACAACCTCATCGTGCTGAGCACCATCGGCGTGGTGTTCTTCGTCTTCGCGACACCGCTCATGGGGGTGTTCACGACGGACGCGGCGGTGGTGGAAACGGGCGCCACGGCCTTGCGCATCTTCTCCTTGAGCTTCGTCTCCTGCGCGTACGGCATGGTGCTCACCTCCGCGTTCAACGGCGCGGGGGACACGACGACGCCCACGCTCATCGACCTGTGCTGCCTCTGGGCGCTGGAGCTGCCGCTGGCCTGGGTGCTGGCGCATCCGTTCGGCCTGGGCGCGGTGGGCGCGTACATCGCGGTGCCGGTGGCCTTCGCGGCGATGTCCGTGTCCGGCATCGTGCTGTTCCGCCGGGGGCGCTGGAAGACGCGCGTCGTCTAGCTCTGGAGCCCCCTCAAGGCAGACAGATTTCGAAGCCGGTGCGTCCCCGGGCGAAGGTCGTCGGGGGACGCGAGGCGGGCGTGACGGCGTAGAGGTGGAAGTCCAGCCGGCGCTGGAGGAAGCCCTTCAGCGCGGGCGCCAGCGCGTCCTCGGAGTCCTGCTGCAGGGTGAAGAAGTGGAAGCCCTGGCCGTGGAACGCGGCGTACACGGCGTCGAGCAGCGCGCGGAAGACCGCCGGGTCTTCACCGGGGACGCAGGTGTTGCAAAGGTAGAAGTAGCGGAAGTCCCCACCGGGAGGCGGCAGGCGGGGCGCGCCCGTCACGGTGGCGAGCGCGTTGAAGCCCCGGCGCACCCACTTCATGCCGCCCCGGTACGCCATCACGCGGTAGCGCTTCACCGCGTCGGGGTTCCACGCGGAGGTGCAGCCGACGAGGCGCCCGTCCGCGTCGAACGCCAGGAACGCGTCCTCCACGCGCAGGCCCGGCCAGTGGGCGAAGCGATGCTCCAGCTCGCCCGTGTCGTAGCGGTAGCCGAAGGGGCGCGCGCGGTGGTCGGCGTCCAGGAGCGCGGCCATGGCGGGCACGTCCGCGGCGGTGGCGCGGCGCACGGTGAAGCGGCTGGGGCGCGGGCGGCGGTTGAGGACGAACTGGATGGAGATGGCGGAGAAGGCGCGCAGCAGGTGGTAGTGCGGCTGGGCCTCGCGCGTGGCGTTGCGGCGCACGAGGGCGTGGAGCGCGGCGGCGTTGGAGGCCATGACGGCGGTGAGGAAGACGTCCACGCCCTGGCGCCGGGTGGCCTCCTCCAGCACGGGCCCATAGAAGCGGGCGAGTCCCCGGGCCCGGCGCGCGGAGAAGCGGGTGCGCAGGTCGCCCAGGTAGCCCACGCGGCACGGCCTGCCGTCCAGCCACCCGTCGCGCACGTGGATGGCGCCCATGGCATCCAGGCGGGAGGCGTCACCGTGGGCCCAGATTTCGGCCTCGCCGCGCTGCATGGCGAAGAGGGCGAAGTAGTCCGGCGCGCGCTGGGTGCTGAGCACCAGGTCGCCCGTCATGGGCACGTCGCCGAACAAATCCAACAGCGCGGCGTTGTCGTCCGGGGTGGCGCGTCGCAGGGGGCTCATGGGGTGTGCGCGGCAGCGTATGCGACACGACGCCGGACTTCCGCCCCCGCGTGCCCTGCGCCAGACTGCGGGGCACACGCTCGAGGGCTCAGGAGGAGTGCCATGGGGTTGTTGGGCTGGATCATCTTCGGCTTCTTCGCGGGCCTCATCGCCCGGGCCGTGCTGCCGGGAAACCAGCGCCTGGGCTGCATCGGCACCACGCTCTTGGGCGTGGCGGGCGCGTTCGTGGGCGGCTTCCTGACCTCCGTGTGGCGCGGCACCGACTGGCGCGACCCGGAGCCCACCGGCTTCCTGGGCGCCATCCTGGGCGCCGTCGTCCTGCTGCTGGTGTCCCAGGCCGCCTTCGGACGCAAGCCGTAGGGGGTGCCTTCCAGGGCGCCGCGCATGGCCTGTTTCCGGGAATCCCCGCCCGTCCCGCCGGTTGTAGGCCGGGCGGCCGGTTGTCCTACCTGCCAGGACACCCATCCGGGGAAAGCACGGTTCCCAAGAGGATGGCGGGCATTTTCTGTAGTAGACCGCGCCCCGGGCATGCAGCGGGCGGTCGGCTGCCGCTGAGCCAAAGGAAAGGCGACGACATCATGAAGAAGACGATGCTGATTGCGACCCTGCTGAGCCTGACGGCCTGCCAGGGTCAGGGCGGCGCGCAGGGCGACAAGCCCGGCGCCACGGGCTCCACCACGGCGGCCACCGCCGGCGCTCCCCAGACCGAGGAGCAGAAGACGTTCTACGCGCTGGGCCTGTCCATCGGCCGCAGCATCAGCGTGTTCGACATGACCCCGCAGGAGCTGGAGTTCGTGAAGGCCGGCCTGGGCGCGCAGGTGTCCGGTCAGAAGACGGACGTGGACCTGGAGACCTACGGTCCCAAGCTCCAGGAGCTCGCCCGCGAGCGTTCGGTCCGCAAGGCCACGCAGGAGAAGGAGAAGTCGGTCAAGTTCCTGGAGGAGAAGGCCAAGGAGCCCGGCGCGCAGAAGACCGAGTCCGGTCTCATCTACAAGGAGACCCAGGCGGGCACCGGCGCCCAGCCCGTCGCCTCCGACATCGTGAAGGTGCACTACAAGGGCACCCTCTCCGACGGCAAGGAGTTCGACAGCTCCTTCAAGCGCGGTGAGCCCACCCAGTTCCCGCTCCAGGGCGTCATCAAGTGCTGGACCGAGGGCCTCCAGAAGATGAAGGTCGGCGGCAAGGCGCAGCTCACCTGCCCCTCCGACATCGCGTACGGCGACCGCGGCGCGCCCCCGAACATCCCCGGCGGTGCCGCCCTGGTGTTCGACGTGGAGCTCATCGAGATCGTGAAGCCCCCCGAGGCGCCTCCCGGTGGCATGCCCGGCATGCCCGGTATGCCCGGCGGCATGGGTGGCCCGCCCCCGGCCGGCAAGCCCGGCGCGAAGCCGACGCCTCCTCCCGCGCCGACGAAGTAATCACCGCCGCACCCATCGCTCCCGCGCGAGCGGAGCGGTGAGACGAGGGCCGGACGTGGGGGACACTCCCTCGCGCCGGCCCTCTTCGCGTTCCCGGACGACACCGCGCGGCCCAACGCACTGGCGCCTCCGTCCCCGTCGCGTTACGCCCGGGCCCGAGCACGCAACGGGTCCCAGGCGAAGAGCGCCGGGCCTTGAAAGGACGCGACAACGATGAAGCCGGACATGAAGAGGCTCACGTGGGTGTTGGCGGCGGCGCTGATGCTGGGCGCCTGCGCGACGGGCAAGCCGGCGGAGGTGGACCGCACGCCCTCCGCCACGGGCGCCGTCTCCGAGGAGGAGTTCAAGGCCATGCACACCCTGCGCACGGACGCCGCGCCCGCGCGCAAGGGCGTGGAGGTGGAGCTGCCCGGCGGCGCGAAGGGCTACCTGAGCCTGCCGCAGAACGCGAAGGGCCCGCTGCCCGGCATCATCGTCATCCACGAGTGGTGGGGCCTCAACGAGCACGTGCAGCACTGGACGGACCGCCTGGCCGCGGAGGGCTACGCGGCGCTCGCGGTGGACCTGTACGGCGGCAAGGTGGCGGCCAACCCCGACGAGGCGCTCGCGCTGGTGAAGGCGGTGGACGCTGAACAGGCGACGAAGACGCTGCTGGCCGCGCACGCGTTCCTCAAGAGCGACCCGCGCATCCAGGCCCCGCGCACGGGCAGCATCGGCTGGTGCTTCGGCGGTGGCTGGTCGCTGCGCACCGCCATGGCCGTGCCGGAGCTGAGCGCGGCGGTCCTCTACTACGGCCACCCGGTGACGGATCCGCAGCAGCTCTCCAGCATCAAGGCCCAGGTGCTGGGCATCTTCGGGACGAAGGACAAGTCCATCCCGCAGGAGACGGTGCGCGCCTTCGAGAAGGCGCTGGACGAAGCGGGCGTGAGAAGCCGCATCCTGGAGTACGACGCGGACCACGCCTTCGCCAACCCGTCCGGTGGGAAGTACGACGAACGCTCCGCCGCGGCGGCCTGGGCGGAGACGTCCGCGTTCCTCGCGCGCACACTCAAGCGCTGAGGGCGCGCGCAGACCCGGCCCGCGTCAGTACGGACGCTGGCCGACGTAGTTGCCCGGCGGCGCGTAGTTGCACACCCAGAAGTCCCACGTGGGGAAGCTCCCGCCGAAGGGCGAGTTGGTCGTGCAGCGCTTGTAGGCGCAACCCAGCCGGGTGGTGTTGCGCCACACCACCTGCGTGTAGTGGCCGCACACCTTCCCCGACGCGCAGGCGTTCTTCGCGTAGTCGTAGTCGCTCTTCTCGTCGTCCCAGCCCTTCACGACCGCCTTCGTCGTGAGGTTGTCCGGCGAGGAGGCGGCGAGGTTCTCCCCGGCGTTGCCCCGGCCCTGGTTGTGTTCGAACTTGCAGTTGTCCGCCCACTTCCGCGCGGTCTCCTCCACGGTGGCGTCCCAGACGAGCGGCGCCAGCGCGGGGGCCGGCGTCGGCTGCGCGGCGGCCCGGGCCGCGTTGTGGGCCTCCAGCATGTCCGTGGCGAACGCCGTGGGCCCCACGGGCCCACCGTCGGACGTCGTGCCCGCGTCGCCGGAGGTGCCGGCGTCACCGCCGAGGCCCCCGTCCGAGGTGGGATCCGTCGTGTCCCCGTCAGGAATGCAGGCGAGCAGGAGCAACGGTGTGAGCAGACCGACGGCGGAGAGGGAACGCAGGGAAGGGAGGCGGCGCATGGGCTGGATTATCCGCGTGCGGGTGGGTGTACGGGCAAGCGGACAGGGGAGGGCCGCCAGGGTGGGGTGGGATGGCACGCTGTGCTAGGGTGCGATGTTCGGTCAGGAGACGCGACATGAGCCACGACGAATCCCGCGCGCGCAAGGTCCAGACAGCCCTGGAGGGGAACGATGAGTTCAGCACCTTTTCCATCGACCCCGACCTCAAGAAGCTGAAGATGAAGCTGGACCTCCAGGCGGAGGCGCAGCAGCAGCAGTCCGGCCGCCCGGAGACCGCGCCCAAGTCGGGCATGTTCATGCGGCTGTTCCACAAGGTGTTCCGGGGCTGAGCGTCCCATCCGGGTGTCCTCCGGCGGAGGCCTGCCCCGACGGAGGGTGATGATGGTGAAGGAGTCCTACCGCGCGCAGTGGGATCGCTCGCGGGCGTATCTGGAGACGGGCGACCTGGGGCTGGCCCTGCAGGAGCTGCGCGACGGGCTGACGCTGGCCCCGGACGACGTGGTCCTCTGGGAAGAGGTCTTCAACCTGTCGCTGCTGGGGGGCCTGACGCAGAACGCCCTGGCCGCCGCGGTGCGGCTGCGCGAACTGGCGCCGGAGAACACCGACTTCATCGGCCTGCACGCCATGGCCGCGCTGCTCGCCGGCAAGCTGACGGAGGCCGTGCCCCTCTTCGAGGAGGTGCTCCGCCGGGACCCCGGTTCGGTGGAAACGCGCCGGCAGCTCGCGCGGGCGCTGGACGTCGCGGGCCAGCGTGGCCGGGTGCGCACGCTGCTGGAGGAGGCCGTGGCGCTCGCGCCCACGGAGACGGGCGCCCCCAACGACCTGGCCGTGCACTACCTGGAGCATGTCCCCCAGGAAGGCCCCGCGCTCGCCGTGCGCGTGCTCGGTCCGGTGCTGGAAGCGCACCCGGCGGATCCGCCCACGCACTTCAACCTGGCGCTGGCCCTGCGCCTCAGTGACCCCGCGCGGGCCCGGTATCACGTCCAGAAGGTCCTCAAGGGCGACGACAAGGACCTGCGCGCGCAGGCGCAGCAGCTCCTGACGATGATCCCGGCCTGAGCCTTCCGGGGCCGGGTGTCAGGGCCCCCCGGTGGCCCCCGTCACGGGGGCCATGGATTTCCAGAGACAGACCCTGAAGACGCGCTGTGCCGTGACCTCCCTGTGCTGGAGCGGCGAAGCGCTCGTGGACCCGGTGGGTGGCGGCGTGCGCTACCACCTGGACGGCACCTGCTTCGACCCGCACGTGAACTTCGCCTACCGCTTCGACCGCGCGGTGGTGTCCCCGGACGGGCGCTACAGCGTGCTGTACGAATCGCTGGGCACGACGGGGCTGCTGCTGGAGGGCACCCGGGTGATGCGCCAGCTCCAGCGCGACTTCTACCAGGCGAACGTCTTCGACTACCCCGTCGCCCTGCACACGTTCCCCAGTGGCCGCACGCTCCTGGCCCACTGTCCGGACTCCTACTGCGTGCTGGAGCTGGAGGACGTGGCGACGGGCGAGCGCCTCACGAAGCGCACGAATGACGCGGTGGACTTCTTCCACTCGCGGCTCCAGTTCAGCCCGGACGGGCGCTACCTGTCGAGCGCGGGGTGGATCTGGCACCCGGTGGACGCGGTGTCGGTGTTCGATGTGTCCCGGGCGCTGGAGGACCCCACGTCGCTGGAGAAGGGCAACCTCCTGGCCGACACGGAGGAAGGGGGCCTGTTCTTCATGTCCGCGGCCTTCGGTGCGCGAGACACGCTCGTCTTCGTCCGCGTGGACGAATCCACCAGGGACGGCGACACCTTCCACCTGGGCACGTACTCGCTCGCGGAGCGCAAGGTGCTGTCGGAGGTGCCCCTGGAGGAGCCCGCCGGCCCGTTGATGGTCGTGGACGCGGCGCACGTGGTGGACTTCTTCAAGCATCCGAAGCGGGTGGAGCGCGCCACCGGCCGCGTCGTGCAGCGCTGGGAGGACCTGGACACGGGCCTGGCGCTGGGCAGCATCCGCCACCACGTGCCCGCCCCTCCGCCGTTCGCGATGGACCCCGCGAACCGCCGCTTCGCGGTGGGCACGAAGGACGGCATCGAGGTCATCACGCTCGCGGCCCGGTAGGGCGTCAGTAGGGCTTCTGGCCCACCCAGTTGCCCGGCGGCGCGTAGTTGCACACCCAGAGCTGCCACGTGCCCACGTCCTTGCCGAAGGGCGAGTTCTTCGTGCACAGCCGCGTCGCGCAGCCCACCGCCTTCGTGTTGCGCCACACCACCTGCGTGTAGTGGCCGCACATCTTCCCCGGCTTGCAGGTGCCGCGCGCGAAGTCGTAGTCGGCGGACTCGTCCGCCCAGCTCTTCACCACCTGCGCGGTGGTCCAGGTGTCGGGCGTCGCGGCGGCCAGGTTCTCCCCGAACGTGCCCCGGTCCGGGTTGTGCTCGAAGCGGCACTCCTTCACGTAGGACTCCGCCTTGCGCATGGCCTCGTCGGACCACGTGAGCGCCGGCAGCGCGGGCTTCGGCGTGGGACGCGAGGCCTGGGCCCGCGCCTGGTTGTGCGCGGCCACCATGTCGCGCTTCAGGTCGGCGGCGGACGGCACGGGCTTGCGCGTGCCATCCGACGGCGTCGGTGTCGGCGTGGCCGCGGGCAGCTTGCGCGCGGCGGCGGTGGCCGCGCCCTTCTTCGCGGAGGCAGGCGCGGGACGCGTGGGGTTCGCGGTGGAGACACAGCCGAGCAACGGGGCCAGCAACACCACGGCGAGCCCGCGACGAAGCACAGGAAGAGGCATGGGCGGAATCATCCCGCGCCGCGCCCCTCCGTGCAGGGAGAAGTGAACGGAGCAGGCAGCCCCCGGGGTGCCCGAGCGGGTGCCTGCTCGTCTCCGCTACCCGGCCAGTCCCGTCAGCGGCCCCGTGCCGTCACCGAAGGTGGTCACGGGCACGCCGAAGATGTTCAGCAGGGAGATGTAGAGGTTCGCCAGGGGCACGTCCTCGTACTGCACGTGCCGGCCCGGGGAGAGCGCTCCGCCCGCGCGCCCCGCGAGGAGGATGGGCAGGTTCGTGTGCTCGTGCATGTTGCCGTCGGCGACCTCGCTGGAGAAGTACACCGCGCTGTGGTCCAGCAGGGTGCCTTCCCCCTCCAGCACGCCCTTCATGCGCTGGAGGAGGTACGCGTACTGCTCCACCTCCCACTTGTCGATTTTCGCCAGCGCGTCGTAGTTGGCCTGGGCCTTCTGGTGGTGCGAGTACGCGTGGTGTTCGCCGGACAGGCCCAGGAACGAATACACGCGTTGGCTGCGCGCGTTGCCCAGCATGAAGGTGCACGTGCGGGTGAGGTCGCATTGGAACGCGAGCACGATGAGGTCCATCATCGCCTTCGTCTTCTCGCGGACGTCCAGCGTGTCCACGGGGGTCGCGACCGCGCCGCACGTCGGGCCCGCGCCCTCCATCGCGTTGACGCGCATCTCCAGCTCGCGCACGCCGGTGAAGTACTCGTCCAGCTTGCGCCGGTCGGTGGTGCCCAGCCGGCCCTCCAGCGCCTTCGCGTCGTCGCGCACGGCGTCGATGATGCTCAGGCCGTACGCACGCCGCTTCGCCAGCTCCGCCTGGGTGATGTTCGGGTCGAAGTCCGCGAACAGCCGCTCGAAGGCGGCGCGGGGACTCGTCTCCTTGGGCACCGGCGTGGAGGGCCCCGCCCAGGCGATGTTGTTCGCGTACGGGCACGCATAGCCGGAGTCGCAGTTGCCAATGCCCTTGCCCTGGTCGATGCCCAGCTCCAGCGACGGAAAGCGCGTGGCCTTGCCCACGGCCTTCGCCAGCACCTGGTCCATGGAGATGCCGGTGCGGATGTTGGAGCCCTCCGTCTTGAGGGCCTTCACGCAGCTCAGGAACGCGGACGTCGCGGCGGCGTGGTGGCCATCTCCGTCCGGCCTGCCCGGCAGGTTGTCCAGGCCGCTCAGCACCAGCACGTCATTCTTCACGGGCGCCAGGGACGCGAGCGTGGGCGTCAGGGACCAGTTCGCGCCCACGCCCCCGGGCGTCCACTTGGGCATGTGGATGCCACAGGGCGTGTAGAAGACCGCGAAGCGGCGCGGCGCCGGCACGGGGGCACCCCGGGCCACGCCGGGGCGCATGCCTTCCAGCAGGGGCAGCGCCATCAGCGCGCCCATGCCGCGCAACAGGGTCCGACGGGACAGGAGGGGCTGGCGGCTCATGGCGTGGGTCCTTCCGTGTCGCCACCCCGTTTCTGGAACGCGTCGCTGCGGACGATGGCGAGGATGTAGTCGGTGAGTCGGCCGCCCTGGGACTCGGCCTGCTGGGAGATGTCGCGCACGTTGCAGCGGTCCGACGCCTCCGCGCCCCGGCCGAGCGCGTAGGACAGCAGGTGCCGCGTCATGCACGCGGACAGGGCCGGGTCCTGCTTCACCACGGCGCGCATCTCCACCACGCCGTTGAACACCTTGCCCCCGGGCAGCTCCCCGCTGGGGTCCACCGTCGCGCCGCCCTCTTCCTTCACGCGCCAGCGGCCCACCGGATCGAAGTTCTCCAGGCCGAAGCCCAGCGGATCCATCAGCGTGTGGCACCCCGAGCACGTGGGGTCCACGCGGTGCTGTCGCATGCGCTCCTTGATGTTGAGCGTGGGGTCCACCGCCGGGGCCAGTCCGCCCGCGTTGGGAGGCGGAGGCGGCGGTCCCTTGCACAGCAGCTGCTCCAGCACCCACACGCCGCGCTTCACCGGCGAGGTGCGGTCCGCGTTGGCGGTGACGGTGAGCAGCGCCCCCTTGCCGAAGAGGCCCGAGCGCTCCGGGTGGCCCTCCAGCCCCACGCGCGTCATCGCGTCGGTGCCCGGAGGCGGCAGGCCGTAGTGCCTCGCCAGCCGGTCGTTCACGTAGGTGAAGGGCGCGTCCAGCAGGTCCTTGAGCCGGTGGTCGCCGGTGATGAACTCCTGGAACAGCAGCTTCGTCTCCTCCCGCATCGCCTCGCGCAGCGGTTCGTCGAAGCCGTAGCGCGCCTCCGGCTGGGAGAAGTCGAGCGCGCGCGTGTAGAGCCACTGGCCGGCGAAGTTGTCCACCAGCGCCCGGGCCTTGGGGTCCGCCAGCATGCGGCGCACCTGCGCCTCCAGCACCGCCGGGTCTCTCAGGCGGCCGCCCTCCGCCACCGTCAGCAGCGCTTCGTCCGGCATGCTGCTCCAGAGGAAGTAGGACAGGCGGCTGGCCAGCTCCACGTCGCTGATGGGGTGCGCTTCGGGGGACGCGCGCGTGGGCTCCAGCTCCACGCGGAAGAGGAAGTGTGGCGACACCAGCACCGAGCGCAGGGCCAGCTTCACCCCCACCTCCGGCGCGTCCCCCTGCTGCCGGGCCACCGCGACGAAGCCGACGAGCCGCTCCACCTCCTGCTCGGACACCGGCCTTCGCCAGGCGCGCCGCGCGAAGGTGCGCAAGATGTCGCGCGCGCACGGCTCCGGCGCGGCGGGGTCCAGCACGCAGGTGCTCAGCGTGCCCTTCGCCCAAGCGGTCTCCACCAACTTCTCCGCCGCGTGCGAATACTTCTCCATCAACAGCGGGGACATGCTGAGCACGTCCGCGTTGTTGTCGAAGCCGAAGCCGTGGTCATCCGGTGGGAAGTCGCGCGCGGGCGCGCGGGTGTCGCCCAGCAGGTCGCGCACGGTGTTGTCGTACTCGGCGCGGTTGAGGCGGTGCAGGGTGACGCGGCCCGGGTCGCGCGACTCGAACCGGCACAGGGTGTCCAGCGGATCCACCGGGTTGTTGCCCGGGTCCTCGTCCGGCCCCGGCAGCACCCGAGCCCGGGGCATGGAGGCATCGCAGCTGGCGAGCATCAACACCGCGAGCCCCATCCCCCGCCAGCACCGACTCCGCCTTCGACGACAGGCTGTCACGTCGCGTCCTCCTCCCCACGGATCCGTGGCGAACGCGCTTCAAGCAAAAGCCTCTCCAGTCCCTGCGTGGTGACGGGTGGACGCGGGCTCCATCCCCGGGGAGGGGATGGAGCCCGCGTCCACCCGTCACCACGCAGGGACTGGAG
>NZ_RAWI01001397.1 GCF_003612125.1 Corallococcus praedator | reverse complement strand
GTTCAGCACAGTTTCTGAGAAATTTGAGCTGAAGATCAAAATCGGACTCCAGTAATTTCAGGAGCTTGCTCCGCTCCAGCCGGAATACTGATGAATCTTCGGATACTACAGCATTCACAGGATATCTGTGGTGTTTGCAGAATAAAAAAACTTCTCCTACGGAATCTCCTTCCTCATGGATGCTCTGGATAAACTCACCGTCTCCGGGTTTGTGGTTGGTCAGTTTAATTTTTCCTTTCTGAATTTGAAAATAGTAGTCGGGAGCTGCATTTTCCTCAAAAAGCAATTCAGATTGTCGTAAGTGGATAATGTCTGCTCCAAAAGTTATAAGTAGGTCTTCTTCAATGGCCATATCCTCTCAATGAAATGGTTTCTAAATATCTTAAAAGGG
>NZ_RAWI01001396.1 GCF_003612125.1 Corallococcus praedator | reverse complement strand
TGCATCTCCCGGCCGATGCCGGAGTCGCTGAGCAGCTCCTGGATGTCCAGCAGCCGACAGGAGGAGCCGTTGATCTCGTACTCGCTGGCCCCGTCCCGGAACATCCGCCGGGTGATCGCCACCTCGGCGTAGTCGATCGGCAGCGCCCCGTCGGCATTGTTGATGGTCAGCGTCACCTCGGCCCGACCCAGCGGCGGCCGGTCGGCGGTGCCGGCGAAGATGACGTCTTCCATCTTGCCGCCGCGCAGCGCCTTGGCACCCTGCTCGCCGAGCACCCAGGCGATCGCGTCGACCACATTGGACTTGCCGGACCCGTTGGGGCCGACCACCGCGGTGATGCCCGGCTCGAAGTTGAGAGTGGTGGCCGAGGCGAAGGATTTGAAGCCCTTGAG
>NZ_RAWI01001395.1 GCF_003612125.1 Corallococcus praedator | reverse complement strand
CCCTACAACGGCGAGCTGCGCCCGGACAACAGCGCGCTGATCGTCATCGACATGCAGACCGACTTCTGCGGCGTCGGCGGCTACGTCGACAAGATGGGCTATGACTTGTCGCTGACCCGCGCGCCCATCGTCCCGATCCAGACGCTGATGGCGCGCCTGCGCACCCTCGGCTTCCCCATCATCCACACCCGCGAGGGCCATCGCCCCGACCTCTCCGACCTGCCCGCCAACAAGCGCTGGCGCTCGCGCCGCATCGGCACCGAGGGCTTCGGCATCGGCGACGAAGGGCCGCGAGGCCGCATCCTGGTGCGCGGAGAGGCGGGCTGGAACCTGATCGACGAACTGGCACCGCTGCCCGGCGAGGTGATCATTGACAAACCCGGCAAGGGCTC
>NZ_RAWI01001394.1 GCF_003612125.1 Corallococcus praedator | reverse complement strand
GAGGTAGATCGTCGCGGTGCCGTCACCGACCCGGACGAGGTCGCCCCGCTCACCGGGCGGCGCCGGCTGCCCCAGGGGGTTCTGCAGCAGGCGGGTGACGACCAGCTCACCCACCGCCGCACCTCGACGCTCCGACGGCAGGTGTCGGCGTGGTGAACGGCACGTGGCGAGTGTGCCCTACGCGTGAAGCCCTGGCGACGACCACTTCGGGAAGCGGTGCCTCGCCCGCCGCTCCGGGGACACTCGGGGGACGAGGCGGGGCGCCCGGCGCGGCCCGGGGACGAGGAGGTGCTCGTGGCGCCGACGGACCGCGGGGACGGACTGCTGGTCGGTGACGCGCTGCGGGCGCGGGCGGAGCGCGCGCTGGCGGTGCCGCTGCCCCGGGCGCTGGG
>NZ_RAWI01001393.1 GCF_003612125.1 Corallococcus praedator | reverse complement strand
GCTTCAGGGTGCCGAGGGCTGCGCCGGACGCGCCGGGCTGGTTCTCGATCTGGGCGAACGCGGCGCGCTCGGCGCGGCGCGAGAGGATCAGTGTGGCAGCGAGGAGACCAAGCGGGATGCCGATGATCAGGCCCGTGATCCAGTTTTCCAGCAGGTAGCCCACCAGGAAGCTGACGGCTACAACGCCAAGGAAGGCCAGGAGCATGAGCCAGACCACCATGGGATCATGGCGGCGCGTCATCTGGAACACTTCGTTGATCTGCTTCAGCCTGCTGGGCTTCTTGACCTTGGCTTCCTTCGGCTTGCGAGAGAAGAGGCCACGCTTCGGAGCGTCTGAGGCTGCCGGAGTCGGTTTGCTGGAATCAGGGGAATTCGCCATAGTGCCTTAATTC
>NZ_RAWI01001392.1 GCF_003612125.1 Corallococcus praedator | reverse complement strand
GTTAACATCATCCTGATCCATCGCCTCGAGAACGATCTGGCGCAGCCGCTTATTGTTGAAAGGAGGATGAAGAACATTGAAGCGCACGATGTTCGTGAGCCCCTCCGGATCGTATTCCACGACCTGGACGCTTTTCTCTTTCTTGAGAACCGGGATGACGTCGACCCCGACCGACTGCAAAAAGTCGACCTCACCCGTGATCAGCGCGGCCGTCGCCGTTGTGGGATCGAGACTGCGCCATTCCACACGGTCGATATGGGCGATCTTTCCACCCGCGAGGACGTTGGCAGGTTCCGAACGCGGAACATAATCCGTGTTTTTCAGATAGACCGACCGCTGGCCCGGCACAAACTCGCCCGGAACGAATTTGTAAGGCCCGGAGCCGATGATCT
>NZ_RAWI01001391.1 GCF_003612125.1 Corallococcus praedator | reverse complement strand
GTGCAGAACGCGGTGCGGATCGATTCGACCCCGACCACGGTGGCGACCAGCCTGCGCAACCGGTTGCAGCAGAGCGGCGGCGACACGGTGTCGGAGTTCTCGGCCGTCACCCGGTACGCCGATCGCGACGTGATCAGCTACCGGGAGACACCGGGTTCGGGTGCGGCGATCCGGTGGTACGTGATGGTCTCCTCGGCGCTGCAGGTGAGCGTCGGGTGCCAGCCCGGCACCCGCGGGGAGTCCGTCGACGCCGCCTGCGCCGCCGCGGTCGGCTCGGTCACGATCGCACCGCTGCGCTGAGGAGCATCGGGCCAGGTGAGGCGCCCACCCGAGCGTTTTGACCGGCCCGGGGCGACCCCGTACTCTGAACCGCTGGTGCGCGGCACCCCGTC
>NZ_RAWI01001390.1 GCF_003612125.1 Corallococcus praedator | reverse complement strand
GTGAACGCGATCGGCGCCACGCCGTCGGACCTGGTCGCGATCCTGGAGGCGCTCAAGGAAGCCGGCGCGCTGAAAGCGGAGTTGATCATCCTATGACCGACATGCCAGCCACGCCCGCCGCGGTGCCGACCAACGGCATCTCGCTCGACACGAGCCGCCTCGCCTCGTCCGCCAACCTCAAGAAGGCGGGCGAGAAATTCGAGTAGGTGTTCATCGGCATGATGATGAAGTCGATGCGCCAGTCCAAGCTGACCAGCGACGAGGACAGCCTGTTCGACACCAAGAACATGAACACGTTCCGCGACATGCAGGACAAGAACGTCGCCGACAGCATGGCGGCGAACCAGCCGATCGGCATCGGCAAGGCGATGACCGATTTCCTCGCGCGCAGC
>NZ_RAWI01001389.1 GCF_003612125.1 Corallococcus praedator | reverse complement strand
GGGGTTGAACCTGTTCCGCTCCGAGGACGGGTTCCAGACCTTCTCGAAGCTCGCCTCCATCCAGCCGGATGCGTCGCACCATGACCGGGCGGAGCTGGTCGCGGTGGGGCGGGACGTGGCGCTCGTGTACGCGTTCGAGGCCCCTTCGCTTTTGGCCTCGTCGCGGCACGACGTCTGGTTCCAGTGGTGGCGCTACCAGGAGGACGGGCACACCTGGGCGCCGGAGCCGGCGGTGCGGGTGTTCAACGCGGACGACTCGACGGCGTACTCGCGGGCGCTGCTGGCCCGGGACTCGCGCGGGCGGCTGTGGGTGCAGGCGTTCCGGCTGGAGTCGGACGGAGGCTCCACGGCGGTGGTGGCGGTCTCCACCGACGGGGGCGCGAGCTTCCAGC
>NZ_RAWI01001388.1 GCF_003612125.1 Corallococcus praedator | reverse complement strand
CAATGTAATAGTTACAGTTCCATAGCCAACACTCTGCGCAATGTATTCAAAATTGTAGCCAGCACGGATGGGAAGGCTGAGGGGCACTCCTGGGATACCCAAGGAAATAAGCACGCTAGTGTTGTTGGTCAAGATAACGGTGTCTTGGGGAGCTACAAAAACTTCCGTTTGGCTGAACGCCGCCTTGGCTGGGCTGCCTATGGCATCGACGCTGATGTTGTGGGTGATGGCAAAGCCATTTATGCAGAGCGCAAGGCTTATGCATAATGTTTGTAGTTTTTTAATCATAAAAATTAATTTGAATCTTTGTTAAACAATCGATAAAAATAGGAATTATTTTGATAAATAAAAAAGTTGTAGTTTTTAGGGTGATTTGTCAATGATCGGAAGGT
>NZ_RAWI01000138.1 GCF_003612125.1 Corallococcus praedator | reverse complement strand
CGTGAAGTGGGAGCCGCAGGTGAGCGGGACGACGGTGCGCCTGCGCGGGGTCAGCGCGGTGGACGCACGCGTGGCCTGGGCCAGCGGGGACAAGGGCACCTTCGTGCGCACCACGGACGGAGGGAAGACGTGGAAGGCGTCCACCGTGCCGGGCGCGGAGGGCCTGGACTTCCGCGACGTGGATGCCTTCAGCGAGCGCACCGCGTACCTCCTGTCCATTGGCACGGGCGACAAGTCGCGCATCTACAAGACGACGGACGGGGGCGCGACGTGGAAGCTCCAGTTCACCAACGCCGTGCCGGGCGCGTTCTTCGACGGCATGGCCTTCTGGGATGAGCAGCACGGCATCGCGTTCAGTGACCCGGTGGACGGGCGCTTCATCGTCATCACCACCGAGGATGGCGGCGCGACGTGGAAGCCCGTGATGAAGGAAGCGCTGCCCGCGCTCCCGGGTGAAGCGGGCTTCGCCGCCAGCGGCACGAGCATCGCGGTGCAGGGCACGTCCCACGTCTGGTTCGGACTGGGGGGCTCGGCGGCGCGGGTGCTGTACTCGGCGGACCGGGGCCAGAACTGGAACATCGCGACGACGCCGCTGGCCACGGGCGAAGGCGCGGGCGTGTTCTCGCTCCTCTTCTGGAGCGACAAGGCGGGCATCGCGGTGGGTGGCAACTACAAGAAGCCGGAGGAGACCGCTGGCACCGCGGCCGTCACGCTCAACGGGGGGAAGACCTGGAGCGTGCCTTCGGGAACCTCGCTGGGGGGCTATCGCTCCTGCGTGGCGTCGCTCCTACACGCCCGGCGGCCGATGTTCGTGGCCGTGGGCCCCACGGGTTCGGACGTTTCGGTGAATGGCGGCAGGACGTGGGAGCCGCTGGACGCCACCGGCTTCCATGCCGTGTCCTCACCGCGGCGCAAGCAGGACACGGCCTATGCCGTGGGTGAGGAGGGCCGCATCGCCCGGCTGGTGCCTGCGTCCCCGGCGGAGCCGAAGCCGGCACCGAAGAAGCCGTAGCGCACGCTGGAGCCTCACCGGCGCGGGGGAAACGCCCCCCGCCCGGAAGACTTCACGCGACCAGCAGCGCCGCGCCGATGATGCCGCTGTCGTCGCCCAGCTCCGCGTCGGCGACGAGCAGGCCCTCGCGCGACGTCTGCGACGCCCACATCTGCACGCCGTCCAGCACGCGCTGCCGGATGCCCGGGCAGTGCGTCAGCACGCCGCCGCCCAGCACCAGCCGCGCCGGATTCAGCACCGTCACCTGGTTGGCCACCGCGATCGCCAGGAAGCGGGAGGCGCGCTCGTAGATCTCCTTCGCCTCCGCGTCGCCCATGTCCGCCGCCTTCTCCAGCATCACCGGCGTGATGCTGTCCGGGTCGCTGTCCGCGATGAGCGACTCCAGGATGCGCGAGTGCCCCGATGCCAGCAGCTCCTTCGTCTGGGCGATGAGGTTGTGGCCGCCCACGTACGCCTCCAGGCAGCCGTGCTCGCCGCAGCCGCACAGCCGGCCGCTGGGCACCACCTTGATGTGGCCCAGCTCGCCGGCCACGCCGCCGCCGCCCTGCATCAGCCGCCCGTCCGCGATGATGGCGCTGCCCACGCCGGAGCCCACGAACACCACCAGCATGTCCTGCGCCCCGCGACCCGCGCCCGCGTGCAGCTCACCCCACGCCGCGGCGGACAGGTCGTTCACCACCTTCACGGCGTAGCCCAGCCGCTTCTGGAGCAGGTCGGCCAGGGGCACGTTGCGCCAGCCCAGGTTGGGCGCCACGGAGATGACGCCGGAGTCCTTGTGGATCTGCCCGGCCGCGCCCACGCCGCAGCCGTCCACCTTCACGCCGGAGCGCTTCAGCGCTTCGTCCGCCGCCTGGGCGATGGTCTCCACCACGCCCTGTGGCTTGCGGTCCGTCACCGCCACCTTGGCGCTCGAAAGCAGCTTGCCCTTCGCGTCCACCACCGCGGCCCGGACGGACGTCCCGCCCAGGTCGATTCCCAGCGTCGGCATGGCCAACTCCCTCCCTACGGTTGCGTGTGCGGTGCTTCGCGTGGAACGCCGCGCCTCAGGCGCCGACTTCCTTCTGCGCCTGGGCGACCGTGCTGTCGATGAGCGCCTGGATCTCCTTCAGGCGCGCCTCGGTGTTCGCCTCGAAGCGCAGCACCAGGATGGGCTGCGTGTTCGACGCGCGGATGAGGCCCCAGCCGTCCGGGAACGTCACGCGCACACCGTCCACGTCGATGATGTCGTGGCCCGCGTCGCGGAGGATCTCCGTGGCGCGCTTCACCATCGCGAACTTCTTCTCCTCCTTCGTGTCGAAGCGCAGCTCAGGGCTGGCGTAGGTCTTCGGCACGTCGGAGAGCAGCTGCGACAGCGTCTTCTTCTCGTGGGTCAGGATCTCCAGCAGGCGCGCGGACGCGTACACCGCGTCGTCGAAGCCGTAGTAGCGGTGCTTGAAGAAGATGTGGCCGCTCATCTCGCCGGCCAGCTCCGCGTGCTCTTCCTTCATCTTCGCCTTGATGAGGGAGTGCCCCGCCTTCCACATCACCGGCTTGCCGCCGTGCTTCGCGATGTCGTCGTACATCGTGTAGCTGCACTTCACCTCGCCGACGATGGCCGCGCCCGGGGCCTCCTTCAGCACGTAGCGGCTGAAGAGCACCATGATCTGATCACCCCAGAGCACGTTGCCCTGGTCGTCGATGACGCCGATGCGGTCGCTGTCGCCGTCGTAGGCGATGCCCACTTCCGCCTTCTCCGACTTCACCGCCTTGATGAGGTCCTGGAGGTTCTCCACCACCGTGGGGTCCGGGTGGTGGTTGGGGAAGTTCGCGTCCATCTCGCAGAACAGGGGCACCACGTCGAAGCCCATGCTGCGGAACAGCGGGACGGCCACCTCGCCGCCCGTGCCGTTGCCCGCGTCGATGACGATCTTCATCCCCTGGCGGCCCACCTTCACCGTCTGGCGGATGAAGTGGTTGTAGGGCGTGACGATGTCGTAGGGCGTGACCTTGCCGGGCTTGGAAGCGGTGGCGAAGTCCTTCGCCTCGATGATGCGGCGCAGCCCCTGGATTTCGTGGCCGTGGAAGGTCGTCTTGCCCGCGCCAATCTTGAAGCCGTTGTACTCGGGCGGGTTGTGGCTGCCGGTGATCATCGCCAGGCCATCCACGGGCAGCGTGTTCGCCGCGAAGTACGTCAGCGGCGTCGGCACCACGCCCACGTCGTAGACGTCCAGGCCGGTGGCGGTGAGACCCTTGGCGAGCGCGTCGCGGAAGCGCGTGGAGGATTCGCGGCAGTCGCGGCCCACCGCGATGGAGGTCCCGGCCTTGCGGCGGATCATGGTGCCCAGACCCAGGCCCAGCAGCTCCACCACTTCGATGGTGAGGTCCTTGTCCACCAGACCCCGGATGTCGTACTCGCGAAAGATGTGCGCGTTCATGGCAGTGTCCCCACCCCTGTCCCGGCCGTGAGGGCTCGGCGGAGGGCGGCGAACACTACACGAGCGGCCCCGGGGGCTGCACACGCCCGAGCACCCCGCTCCCACTCTTGAACGCCCGGCTGCTCCTGGGGTGGGCGGCACCTCCCCCCGTCCTACCCCCATTGACGGGTAATGGACCCCATCAGGCCATGGCCCCGGCCCCCGCCGGGAGCTGCTCCCGCAGGGACTGGTAGTGCCGCAGCCACGACGTGTTCAGCGGATCCAGCTTCAGGGCCTCCGCGTAGCACTCCAGCGCGGCCGGCACGGACCGTTGGACCTCCAAGGCGTGTCCCCGGGTGAACAGGGCGCGGGCCTGCGTCTCCACCTCCGGGCGGGCGGCGAGGAAGGCGCTGCGCAGGGCCTCCATGGTCGGCTCGGGGACGCCGGCGGCGACGCACCGGGCGAGGCCCGCCACGTTACCCCGGGTGGCGTCGTAGCCCACGCGGGACTGGGGTTCGCCGAGCATCCGCTGCGCGGCCAGCACCCGGATGCGCAGGGCCTCCAGCGCCTGACGCTGGGAAGCGGGCAGCGCGCGGCCCTGGAAGACGTCCAGGCGGCGCAGGGCGGCCTGGGCGCGGCGGCGCACGTCGCCGAAGTCCGCGTCGGGCTTCGCGCCCAGCAGGGTGTAGGGGTCCCGGGCGACGGCCTCCGCGCGGGACAGCATGCGGGCCAGCTCCGTGTCGGGCGCGGGCTCCAGGTCCTCGGTGAGGGCGCGCAGGAGGATCCGGCTCAGGGCCGGGTACTCGTCGGAGAAGTGGACGAAGACGCCGGCGGGCACGTTCCAGGTGCGCGCCTCGTCGAAGGTGACGTGGCGGACGACGTCGCACGCGCCCACGGCCGTCTCACCGCGGAAGGAGACCTCCACGGGCAGGCGCGCGGCGAGCGGCGGCAGGGAGCCCCGGCATTCGGCGAAGAGGCCCTCGGGGGCGACGTCGCTCACGGACACGGGCTGGAGCACCTCGCCCGGCGTGAGGCCCAGGCGCACGCGCAGGTCCGACGGCGCGTCGGTGCGAGGCGCGGTGGCCTCCAGCGGTGCCACCGCGTTCTCCAGCGGCAAGGGCACGGAGGCGCTGTCCGACACGCGGTCCACGAGCGCGATGGGCACGGCGGGCGGCTGCGAGGAGGCCGGGTGGATCAACGGAATCGGGGCGGCCTCCACGGAGGGCGCCAGGTGCATGAACGGAATGGCCGCGGACCCCAGCGTGGACGTCGCGTGCGCCGCGGAAGCCGGGGTGACGTCCAGCGGCGACGTCGGATCCACCAGCAGGAGGGGCGCACCCGCCTGCGAGGAAGACGCCGGGTTCAGCAGCAGGGTGGGCGCGGGGACCTCCGCCGAGGACATCGGGTTCTTCAGCGAGAGGAGCGCCGAGGCTTCCTCCGGGGACACCGTGGCCATCAGCAGGGTGTGCGCGGGCGCCCACGAGGAGTTCGCGTCACCAGACGACACCGGGCCCACGTCGAGGGGTGCACCGGTGGCCCGGGCGGACACCGACGGCGCGTCACCGGCAGCGCCAGTGCCCGAGGAATCGGCCCGGGACGCGACCGTGTCCTCCCGCTCCGCGGGCCCCAGCATCGCCACGGCCGAGGCCCAGAACGCGGCCACCTCCGCGCGCATGGCCACCTCGCCCGCGCGGGCTTCGGAAGGCATGCCGTCCGCCGCGCGCAGCGCCGCATCCTCCATGGATGAAGCCGAGTCCCCCCACGCCGGCACGTCCTCCACGATGTCGATGTCGTCCAGCGCGTCGCGCTCCGTCACGACCTCCGACGAAACGTCCTCGCGCGCATCCGCCGAGGCATCCCGCACACCCGGCTCCAGGCCCAGCGCCTCCGCGAGCGCGACGCGGAAGGCCCGCGCGCTGTCGAAGCGGTCCTCGGGTCGCGCGGCCAGCGCCCGCAGCAGCACGGTGGACAGCGCGGGAGGCACGCTCGCGTTGAGCGCATGCGGCGGGAACAGCGCCACGTCCGCGGACCGGCCCAACCCGAACGGCAGCCGCCCGGTGACGAGCAGGTAGCCCGCCACGCCCAACGAATGCACATCCGCGCGAGGCCCTCCGGAAACGCCGGCGGACTGCTCGGGCGCCATGAACGTGGGCGAGCCCACCGTCACGCCCCGCGCCCGCTCCTCCCGCGACAGCGCCGCGTCCCGCACCATGCCCGCGCCGAAGTCGCGCACCATCACCCGCCGCGCGCCCTTCGCATCCCGCGTGACGACCAGCGAATCCAGCGTGAGGTCCCCGTGCACGAGCCCGCGCGCATGCGCCGCCTCCAACCCCGCGAGCGCCTGCGCCAACACCTCGACCGCCTCCACCGGAGACAGCGGCAGCGGCATCGCGCTCAGCGACTCCCCTTCCGGCGCCTCCATCAACACGCAGGGCAGGCCCTGAGGGCCGGGGCGCACGTCCAGCACGCGCGCCACATGACGGTGCACGACGTTGCGCTGCGCGAGCGCCTCCGCGATGAACCGCGCGCGCACCGCCGGCCGGGCCGCCAGGTGCGCATGCAGCACCTTCACCGCGAAGCGGTGCCCCGTGGGCACGTACTCCGCCAGGTACACCGACGCCACCGCGCCAATCTCCAGCCGACGCTTCAGCAGCAGCGGCCCGTGCCGCTGGCCCTCCAGCGAGTCCCCGGACACCGACGACGGCGATTCGACGGGGCAGGCCTCCCCGTTCTGGTGTTCCTCCACGCAGCGCTTGCAGCCCATCGCCATCCCCGCCTGACGCCCCCTGAATGGGGCGGACCCGGGGTGGACTTGCAACCTCCGCGCCTCATGCCCGGGGGCGCCCTCCGTCCGGCACCGGACACTCCAACCGCCCGAAGGTGCCGGCAATCGCCCGAAACGGCTCGGGGCCCCCTGTAGAAATGACAGGGAGCCCCGGGAAGAAATGTGTGAGGGGAAACAGGAGGCGGGGTGAGCCCCGGGCCTACAAGGCCCCTACAGCAGCTTCAGGCGCTTCTTGGCCTTGAGGGCCTCGACGACCTTGCGGACGTCCTGGCTCCTGTCCTTGGGGACGACGAGGACGGCGTCGCCGGAGTCCACCACCACCACGTCATGCATGCCGACGACGGAGAGGGTCCGCTTGTCCCCGAGCACCACGCAGTTGGTGCAGTCCACGAGCACCGCGTCGCCGGAGACGACGTTGCCCTGGGCGTCCGCGGGGCGCACTTCGGGGATGGCGGCGAAGGAGCCGACGTCGGACCAGCCGAAGTCGCCATCCAGCACCGCGATGTTCTCCGCCTTCTCCATCACGCCGTAGTCGATGGAGATGGAGGGCAGCTTGGGGAACACGCGCTTGAGCACGGCGGGGAAGGTGCGCTTGCCCGCGGCCTTCTGGAGCGCGTCCAGGCCCTTCTGCATCTCCGGCATGTGCTTCTGGAAGGCCTCCAGCATCACGTCCGCGCGGAAGACGAAGATGCCGCCGTTCCACAGGTAGTCGCCGCCGGCCAGGTACTCCTGCGCCGTCTTGAGGTCGGGCTTCTCCTTGAACGCCTTCACGCTGCGGCCGCCGCCCTCCAGCGCGTCACCGACCTGGATGTAGCCGTAGCCCGTCTCCGGGCGCGCGGGCTTGATGCCCAGCGTGACGATGTGACCGCCCTCCGCGATGCGCGCGGCCTCCGCGAGCGTGCGCTGGAAGCCCTTCACGTCCGCGACGTGGTGATCCGACGGCAGCACCGCGAGGATGCCCCGCGGGTCGCGCGCGGCCACCTGGAGGGCGGCGAGCGCGATGGCGGGCGCGGTGTTGCGCGCCACGGGCTCCACCAGCAGGTTGCCCTTGGGCAGGCCCTTCACCAGCTTCAGGGCCGTCTTCGCGTGCACGGGGCCGCAGACGATGAAGGTGTTCTTCACCGGCGCCAGGCCCTTCAGGCGCAGGGCGGTGTCGGTGAGCAGCGGGTGCTTGGAGGCGAGCGGGAGGAACTGCTTCGGACGGGCCTGGCGGGACAGCGGCCAGAAGCGGGTGCCGGAGCCACCGGCCATGATGACGGGATAGAGGGCCATACGCGGGGTCTGAGCTCCTGGAGGGCGCCAGGCCACGCCTGACGCTGACGGCGGCGCACCATAGCGCTTCGCGCCGTGGGAGGAAGGGGGCCCGGCTGTCTGCTGCCCGGCCGGTGGGGCGCGCGGATGTGGGCAGAGTTTTGACCCGCCCCCGAAAAGCCAGTCTCATGCCCCACCGTTGAGTCTCAAGCCCACATCCACCGGGTGGACGCTGGCCTTCACCGTGCTGCTGACGGTGGGGTTGTCCCTGGCGCCACTGCCGGAGAAGTTCCGCCCCCTCCCCAGCCTTCGTCAGGAAGGTTCGCTCGGGCCCAAGCTGGTGGCGCTCGCGCTGCCGGCCTCGCTGCGCGGGGTGAAGGCCCCGCGTCCGCCCGCCGACACGATGGCGCCCGACGCCCCGCCCTCCGCGCTCGCGGAAGCGGACACCGCCGCCACCGACACGGATCCGAAGGCCGGGCCCCAGGTGGGCGAGGCCCCGGCGGTGCCCGGCATCGGCCTGGAGGAGCTGAGCGCCCCCACGCTGGCGACCGCGCTGGAGCTGGAGGCCCTGCGCGAGCGCATGGGCGCGAAGCACGTGGACATCGAGCTCAACTGCCGCAAGTCGCGCGCGGACGGGACGTGTGAAGAGGACGGGCTCGCGCCGCTGATGCGAGCGCTGGGCGACCTGCGCTCGGACTCGCGGCGCACGCCGGTGCGGGTGGTGCACCTGGGCGATTCGCTGATCGCCTCCGACTACATCACCGACGTGGTGCGCGACCGGCTCCAGGAGCGCTTCGGTTCGGGCGGCCCGGGCTTCCTCTACATCCACCGGCTGGCGAGCGCCGGCCGCGCCACGCGCGCGGGCACCGCGAGCACGGACGGCTGGAAGATGGAGCGGCTGGTGGACACGCACTGGCCGAAGGACCGCGTGGGCTGGACGGGCGTGGCCTTCTCCACCAACGGGCCGGCGCAGAGCACGCGCTACTCGCTGGAGGGCACGCGCGAGGCGGAGCTGTACTTCCTGGCCCAGGCGGCCAGCGGCTCCGTGCAGGTGTCGGTGGATGGCAAGAACACGCAGCGCATCCAGACGCGCGCGTTCGGCTCCAAGGCGGAGGCCGCGTTCGCGAGGCTGAAGCTCCCGGAAGGCGCGAAGACGCTGACGCTCACCGCCAGCGGCAAGACGGAGCTGCACGGCGTCGCGCTGGAGTCGGGCACGCCGGGCGTCGTCTACGACACGGTGGGCCTGCTAGGCGGCATGGCGGAGGTGTACCTGCGCGCGCAGCCCGCGGCCTTCCGCGCGCAGCTGCGTCACCGCAAGCCGTCGCTGGTGGTGTTGATGGTGGGCGGCAACGAGGCGTTCTTCCTGTCGCGCGAGCGCACCACGGTGGACGAGGTCCGCACGCAGATGAAGGAGCTGGTGTCGCGCGTGCGCACGGCGGTGCCGGACGCGGCGTGCCTCGTGATGTCGCCCATCGACGCGGGCGTGCGCACGATGAGCGGCGAGTTGGTCACGCGCCGGCACTCGGCGGAGGTGACGGAGGTCTTCCGAGAAGAGGCGCGCCGGGGCGGCTGTGCCTTCTACGACACGCTGGCGGCGATGGGCGGCGAGGGCTCCGCGCTCAAGTGGCTGGAGTCGGGCCTGATGCTGGAGGACCTGGTGCACCCGCGCGTGCGCGGCTCCAACCTGCTGGGCCACCTGTTCGACCTGTCGTTGCAGCGGGCCTTCGCGCGCACGCACCCGCCGCGCCTGCCGGGCACGGACACGACGGGCCTGCAGAACGCGCTCCCCGCGCTGAACCACACGTTCGAGTCCCTGGCCCGCCGCGAGGCTGGCGCGAAGCTGCGCGTGGGCATCGCGCAGGTCGGCGCTTCCCATACGGCGGCGCACTTCTTCTCCGACACCGTGCGCGCCACGCTGACGAAGCGCTTTGGCGACGCGGGGCGGGGCTTCATCGCGGCGGGCAAGCCGTCATCGCGGCTGGAGGCGGCGCACGTGTCGCGCACGCTGGACGGCCCGTGGACGGTGGAGGACGCGAAGGGCGCCACGCCCGGAGGGCTCTGGGGGCTCACCGGCATCCGCGCGGTGGGAGCGCCCGGCGCGAGCCTGGGCATCTCCTTCTGCGAAGGCTGCGAGGGCCGCAAGGACACGCCGGGCCGGCTGGACCTGTACGCGCTGGACGCGCCGGACGCGGCCGCGCCGACAATCCGCGTGGACGGCGAGGAGATTGCTCCGGAAGCCCCGCCGCCGGAGCCGCTGACGAAGCCCACGGTGCGCATCCGCTCCTTCCCGGTGACGGGCGCCGCGCACACGGTGCAGGTGACGGTGCCGGAGGGTGGAGGGTCCGCGACGGTGCTGGGTGCGTCGCTGGAGTACGACACGCCGGGGCTGGTGTACGACGCGCTGGGGTTGCCCGGCGCCACGGCCTTCACCGCGCGGGACATGGACGCGGCGGCGATGGATGAGCAGTTCAAGGCGCGCCGGCCGGACCTGCTGGTGTTCTGGTACGGCACCAACGAGGCGGAGCTGCCGGGCCTGGACGCGGAGGCGCTGCGGCAGGACTACGCGGCGCTGGTGACGCGGCTGCGCAAGGCGACGGGCGCGGAGTGCCTGCTCATCGGGCCCACGGACCGGATGCAGCAGGACGCGGATGGCCGTTGGACGGAGGCGCCCGCGCTGGGCAGGGTGCTCACGACGCTGCCACGCGTGGCGAAGGACGCGGGGTGCGCGTACTGGTCCGCGAGGGCGGCGATGGGCGGCGAGCGTTCGATGCAGCGCTGGCAGCGCCAGCCGGAGCCGCTGGGGCACGCGGACGGGGTGCACCTGACGCAGGCGGGCTACACGGTGCTCGCGAACGCGTTCGTGAAGGACCTGATGGCGGCGTACGAGTCCACGAAGAAGGGCGGCGAGCCGACGGCCTCCGCCGCGGGAGCGCCCTGAGCCGTGCTGTCCCACAGCCTCCACTACGTCATCTTCGTCATCGTGGTGTTCGCGCTCTACTGGGCGGTGCACCGGCACTTCTGGCCCCGGATGTGGGTGCTGCTCGTGGCGAGCCTGGTGCTCTACACCGGGTTCACGCAGCTGCCGCAGCTCATCGCGCAGGGGAACGTGACGGTGGAGGCCCTGCTGCTGGCGGGGATGCCGCTGCTCATCTTCCTGACCGGCGTGACGGTGGACCACCTGCTGGTGAAGGGGCTGGGCCGCGCGCAGAAGCCGGGCGTGCGCAAGCTGCTGGTGGTGCTGTCCATCGTCTCCAACCTGGGGATGCTGGCGGGCTTCAAGTACCTGGAGCTGTTGCGCAGGACGGCGCTGGCGCTGCTGGGACCGTGGGGCGTGGAGGTCCGCCCGGAGCCCTTCCACCTGCTGTTGCCGGTGGGGCTGTCGTTCTTCGTCTTCCAATCCATCAGCTACACGGTGGACGTGTACCGGGGGAAGGCGAGCTCGGGGCACTCGTTCATCGAGCACCTGCTCTACATGCTGTTCTTCCCGCGCGTGGTGAGCGGGCCCATCGTGCGCGAGTCGGAGCTGATGGCGCACTTCCGCCAGGTGCCCACGCTGTCGCCGGATGACGGTGGCAAGGCGATGTTCCGCATCGCGGTGGGGCTGGTGAAGAAGCTGATCATCGCGGACGTGCTGGGCAGCGGCATCGTGGATCCGGTGTTCGGCAGCCCGCACGCGTACTCGTCGGCGGAGTGCGCGGTGGCGGCGGTCGCGTACACGTTGGAGCTGTACTACGACTTCTCGGGGTACTCGGACATCGCGATTGGCGTGGCGGCGTTGTTCGGGTTCCGGTTCCCGGAGAACTTCGCGCGGCCGTACCTGGCGAAGAACCTGTTCGAGTTCTGGAACCGCTGGCACATGAGCCTGTCGTCGTGGCTGCGGGACTACCTGTACATCCCGCTGGGCGGCAACCGGCGCTCGAAGCCGAGGGTGCTGTTCAACCTGATGATGGTGATGGTGCTGGGCGGCCTGTGGCACGGGGCGGACTGGCGCTTCGCCGTCTGGGGCGCGGTGCACGGCGTGGCGTTGTGCGCGGTGCGCTGCTGGTGGTGGTTCCGGGGCAAGCAGCAGGAGCCCGGCCCGGTGCGCGTGGGCCTGGGGATGCTGGCCACGTTCACGCTGGTGGTGTTGACGCGCGTGGTGTTCCGCGCGCCGGACATGACGCACGCGGCGGAGTTCTACCAGCGCATGCTGGCGGGCATCCCAGGCGTGGCGAACGTGGGCCCGCTGGTGTGGACGATGCTGGCTGTGGCCATCATCGCGCACACACTGCCGATGAAGGTCTACGACCTGACGGCGCTCGCGTTCCTCAAGCTGCCAGCACCCGCGCGGGCGGTGGTGCTGGTGCTCATCGGTCTGGGCATCCGGCAGCTGGCCTCGCTGGAAGCGCGGCCGTACGTGTACCTCCAGTTCTGAGTACGCTCGCCGGATGAGGTTCGTTCGGCGACAGCTCTGGTGGGTCGCGGCGTGCACGGGCATCGCATGCATCGGGGCCCGACCGCCGGCAAGTACCGTCGAAACCTCCGCCGCCATTCCCTGGCCCCAGGACGACCTGCAACCGCTGGCGACGCTGGACGGCCCTGCGGTCGTCGCGGCGCATGCAGCACTGCAAGCAGTGCTCAAGCGATGGGACCATCCCAGCATGCGCCAAAGCTGTACGACGTCCCCCAGATCCCTGGAGGTCATCGTCGGCTCTCAAGACGGCTGGTACTTCGTTCGCGTCAACCGCCGCGTGGACAAGTGCCCGGGCTACGCGAACTTCACGGCACTTGAGTTCGACTGGTTCGAACTCTACGCGGTGTCACCCGAAGGCAAGCTCGAGCGCTATCCCTACTTTCCATAGGCCCGCCGGGCCGTCAGCGCCACCAGCGCGATGCGCTCCACGCCTGCGTATGGCGGCTTCTCCAGCTCCTCGCCGAACACGTCCGGATCCAACTCCTCGTAGGACACGTCCGTGAGCGGCGCGCTCCGCCACTGCCTCTCCAGTGCGGTGCGCAGCAGGTCCTCACCTTCCACCACCGGTGCGCCCGTGTAGAGCACCAGCGTCCCACCCTGCGACAGGCGCTCCACGCCTTCGCGCACGATGCGCACCGACAACTCCGTGCCGTGCGTGCCTCCACCGTCCCGGTACGTGCGCCCATCCGTGTCCGCCAGGTACGGAGGGTTCGCGACAATCAGGTCGAACGCGCCAGAGACCCCCTGGAGCAGATCCGAATGCGCCACCTGGACCCCCTGCGCACCGTTCAGCCGCGCATTCACCCGCGAGAACACCAGCGCCTCCGGATTCAGGTCCGCGAGCACCACCTCATCGCTGCGCCTCGCCACCGACAGGCCCCCCGCGCCCGAACCACACCCCAGGTCCACCACGCGCCGGAACGTGCCCGGCACCCGCTGCAACAACGCGCAGAACCGGTAGGTGTCCGGCCCGAAGAACACCGCGTCCTTCTGCGACGTGGGCCACGCCGAATGGACGTACAGGCCCGAGCCCAAGGTGGAGAACCGCACCCGGCTGCGCAGCGTCCCGTCCCCACAGTCCGCCA
Source organism: Corallococcus praedator (assembly GCF_003612125.1). GTDB lineage: Bacteria > Myxococcota > Myxococcia > Myxococcales > Myxococcaceae > Corallococcus > Corallococcus praedator. The sequence goes on along the minus strand of NZ_RAWI01000138.1, from coordinate 8,120 downwards.
GCGCGCCTGCCTGCTCCAGCAGCGACTGCATCCCAGGCGACAGCACGCCGCGCCTGAAGGGTCGGCTCCACCCGAACACCTCCCGGAGCGAGCGGGCCTCAGGCACCCCAGAGCGAGCATTCACCCGCCGGTGCGTCTCCGGCGTCACCGTCGTGAAGGTATAGCCCTCCGCCCGCAGGGCACCTCCCAACGCAACCAGCGCGGCTTGCCGGGCTTCACCTGCCTCATGCCCACCTTCCACACCACCCCCTCGAAGGACCCCTCCATCCAATGTTGGACGTGCCCTGACGTCCGACAAGGAGCCTTGCCGCACGCACTGTCCCCCGCCCCCCGGATCCAGCGCCTGGCAGGCAAGAGAACACCTGGTGGCATCCGCGCTCTCGCACCTTCACCCTCCCGTGGCAGTGCGACCCTCGCGCGGACGCACGGTTCCGTGGAGGCTCACCCAGACCTTGCCTCGGACACGGCGTCCGCGCCCGCCGGGTAGAGCACCTGCCTGCCGTGGAGTCTGGCGAAGGCGGTGAGCGGATGCGGCTCCACGCGCGTGGGGCTCGTGATGTGCATCACCTGGACGCCCCTTGCCCAGAGCGCGTCGGCCAGGAGCGAGCGATGACAGCGCCACCGCAGCGCCTCCGCGCACATGACGGCCACGGGCCCACGCAGCGCGATCTCGCGCAGCGCCTCGAGTCCCCGCGCGAAGTCCTCCGTCAACATGTAGTCCGCGTAGCCTCGAAAGCTCGCGTTGCGCCACGCCCCATTGGGCGAGTCCTTGCGCGCATGCCGCAGGCCACCGAGCGCCGCCAGGTGCAGGTACTCCACACCCACTTGCGCGAGCAACGGCCCGAGCACGTCCACGTTGAACTGCGGGTTGTGGCGCGAGCGCGGCACGGTGCGGATGTCCACGAGCGTCCGCACACCGTTCGACCACAGCATCCCCACCAGCTCCTCCACCGTGCGCGTGGAGTGGCCCAGCGCGAAGACCTGGACGCCACTCCACCCAGGTGCCCGCCTCGGCAGCCGCGTGACCATTCCCACGCCTCCTGACGGAAGGCCGGGGCCCGGGCGAGAGCCCTCCGAGCCCGGCGCTCGGCGCCCATGCGGCCTCCCTGGCCCCCTGGAGCCGCCCATCAAGTGTTGGACGTTCCCCCGCGTCCGACAAGCAGCCTCGCGAAACCGGGCTGCTGGCTCGCGGAGACTCGCGCCTCAGCCCCCGGCAGGCAGGCGGGCACCCAGCAGGTCCTGCACGCCCGGCACGTCCGCCACGAGCAACAAGAAGTCGCGCAGGATGCGCGCCGTGGCGCCCCAGATGACGTGCTCGCCGTGCGTGTAGAAGTGCACGTCGTGCTCCACCCCTTCCCACGCGTGGCGCTCCACGCGGAGGATGGCGGGGTCCATCAGCCGCACGAACGGCACCTCCAACACCAGGTCCACCTCCGCCGGATTCGGCACGTACTTCCCGTCCCCCGGAATCACGCCCACGTAGGGGCGGATCCGGTACGAGGACGTCGTCGGCGTCTCATCCAGCAGGCCCAGCACCCGCACGCCGCCGCGCGCGATGCCCAGCTCTTCCTCTGTCTCGCGCAGCGCGGTCTCCAGGGGCGTGACGTCCTGCGCGTCCTGGCCACCGCCCGGGAACGCGTACTGCCCCGCGTGCGTGCGCAGGTGCGCGGGCCTCCGGGTGAAGACCATGAAGGGCACGCCGTCCCGTTCGAACAGCGGCACCAGCACCGCCGCCTCGCGCAACACCCGCCCCGGCAGGGTGAACGTCCGCGCCGGCCGCGCCTTCAGCCGCGCCTCCAACGCATCGAACAAGGCCTCCACGCGCACGGCTTCCATCCCCATCAGTCCGTGATCTGCTTTTCAACCGGCGGCTTCGTCGGCGCGTCCGGCGTCGACAGGTTCTCCACGCCCGACATCGGCTTGAGCACATTCGCCTGCAGCAGCCCCAAGAGCAGCACGCCCAGCGCGATGCGGTACACCACGAACACCAGCGTCGTGCGGCGCTTGAGGAAGCTCAGCAGCCACGCGATGGCGCCCATGCCGGACGCGAACGCCACCAGCGTGCCCACCACCAGCGCCACCGTGGAGGGCCGCGTCGGCGCCTCCAGCAGGTGCTTCAATTCGAAGATGCCCGCCAGCGTCGTCGCCGGAATGGACAAGAGGAACGAGTAGCGCGCCGCGTCCTCGCGCTTGAGCCCCAGCGACAGGCCGCCCGTGAGCGTCGTGCCCGACCGCGACGAGCCCGGCACCAGCGCCAGCGCCTGCCACAGGCCGATGAGGATGCCGTCCCGCCACGTCATGTCCGCCACGGTGCGCGTGTGCGACGCGCGCTTCTCCACGATGAACAGCACCAGCGCCAGCACGATGAGGCTGCCCGCGATGACGTAGAGCGACCGGAACTGCGTCTCGATGAGCTTCTTGAACGCCAGCCCGCAGATGCCGATGGGCAGCGTGCCCACCAGCACGAACCACGCGAGCCGCGACTCCAGCGTGCCGAACGGTTCCTTGCGCGCCAGTCCCTTGAAGAACGCGGCCACCAAAGAAACGATGTCCTTGCGGAAGTAGATGAGCACCGCGGCCACCGTGCCCAACTGGATGATGGCCGAGTACGCGGCCCCCGGGTCCGCCCAGCCGAACAGCTCCGGCGCGATGCGCAGGTGCGCGGTGGAGCTGATGGGCAGGAACTCCGTGAGACCCTGGACCAGACCCAGGACGATGGCTTCGAGGAGGCTCATAGGGGGCGGTGCGCCAGGGATATGCCCTGCCCTCCTGGCCCGCAAGCGCGAAGGTTCCCCATCCCTCCGCCCGGTTCGCCACCCGACCGTCCGCCCGCCAAACCCGGGTAGGCTTCAATCCTCCATGCCGCCCGTCCCCTTGTGCCCCTGCTCCTCCGGACAGCGCTACCGCCAGTGCTGCGCCCCCTTCCACCGAGGCGAGGCCGAAGCGCCCGACGCCGAACGCCTCATGCGCAGCCGCTACAGCGCCTTCGCCCAGCGCGACGCCGCCTACCTGTGGAAGACCCTCCACCCGGACCACCCGATGCGCGCCCGTCCAGAGGCGGACGTCCTGCGCGAGCTGCGCGCCTTCGCCCAGGGTCACCAGTACCCGGGGCTCGTGGTGCTGGGCCACCAGCCGCCGGACGCCTCCGGCCTCGCCCGCGTCCTCTTCTTCGCCAAGGTGTTCGAGAAGGGCAAGGACCAGTCCTTCGTGGAGCGCTCCGACTTCCGCCACGACGGCACCGGCTGGCGCTACCTGGACGGCGTCCTCAAGCTGCCGCGCGAACTGTCCGTGCCGCCCGAGTCCCTCACGCTGGACACCTTCCCGGCGGGCTGAGGAAAAGGGCACGGAAATCCCCTGTCAGGATTTTCGCGGCCCTTGCGTCAGACACCGTGCTGCCCGGCCGGAGAGGCCCTACACGCACTGGTACGGCCCCCTTCACGGGGGGCTTGCGGTTCGAATCCGCTCTGGCCTGAAACGCCACCCAATCGCGGCTTCTCCACTCGGGCAGCACCCTTTTCCCTCCTCCCTCAGCGCGCGGACTCCGTGTCCAGGTCGCGCGAGGACAGGTCCCGGTCGTCTCCGCTGCCACCGGGCGCTCCGTCCGCACCCAGGGACACGATGACCGCCTCCTCACCCAGCAGCACGTACCGGTAGTCGTGGCCCCATGGGTCCTGGGGCAGCTTCGCGAGGAGGCCTTGTTCCACCAGCGTGCCCAGCCCCGTGTCCGGGTCCGGCAGCCGACCTGTCTTCTCCACGTGCAGTCGCAGGGCGTTGTCGATCACCTTGAAGTCCTGCGCCACGCGCTGCGGCTTGCCTCGGTAATGGTCCATGAGGCCTCGCACGGCCAGGACCACCCAGGCGGTGAGCAATGACAGGACGCCGAGGATCACCATGAGTTCGATCAGCGTCATACCGCGCCGCCGCGTGTCCCCCTGCGCCCTCTCGCGCGGGAAGCCGTGCGCATCCGAGGAGAAGCGGGCATGGAGCCATCCCCTCATCGCGCGGACTCCGCGTCCAGGTCGCGCGAGGACAGGTCCCGGTCGTCGCCATCCCCGCCTGGAGCGCCATCCGCGCCCAGTGACACGATGACCGGCGTACTCCGGTCCAGCGTGTACACATAGTCCTGGCCCCACGGGTCCTGGGGGAGCTTCGGGAGGATCTGCTCGTCCACCAACGCGCGCAGTCCCATGGCCGTGTCCGGCAGCCGGCCCTTCTTCACGACGTACAACTGAAGGCCCTGCCCGAGCGACCCGAAGTCCAATGCCACGCGCTTCTGCTTCGCGGTTCCCAACTGGCCCAGCACCGCCACGCCCACCGCGGCGGCAATCAGTCCCAGGATGGTGATGACCACCATGATTTCAATCAGCGTCATGCCGCGCTGACGCCGCACCTGTCGCCTGCTCTTGTCCATGTCTGTCCTTCCGACACGGCGCCCCACGCGCCGGTCCCAGACGGGACGGAGCCTTCAACCCGGCACCGCGTCCCACCCGGGACGAGCGTGTTTGCAATCAGCGCGCCTCTCTTCGCGGCCCGCTGCGACATCCGCGTTGCCAGGGGGCCAGAGGCGCTGCCCGCAGTGACTGGAGAACATGTCTGTCTTTCTGGCAGGAGCCTGGCGCGCGGCACCGCCACGGTGTCCCGCGCACCCACGCCACGAACGGAAGGTCTGATCCCTCCTGAAGCCCCTGCCGGCCCCCGCCACTTGCGCGCACGCCGTCCTCCGCGATACACGCCCCGCACCGAATCGAATTTGCGAATCAATCTCAAAATAAACCGGTCGAAGCGGAAAACCGTGACCGGCCAGCGAGGCGGGTCCATGCGGGGACACAAGGCGATGTGGGAGGCGGGGCTGTTGGCGGCGGCGATGCTGCTCGGGGCATGCGGTGACGACCCGGTGCCCCTGCCGCCGGACAACACGGATGCGGGCGTGACGCTCGATGCGGGCACTGGGACGGATGCGGGCACGGACGCGGGCACGCAGGTGGCGGCGCCCACGGTGAGCTTCACCTCACCCACGGAGGGCGCCCAGGTGGAGCAGGCCCAGGTGCAGGTGGAGGCGGTGGTCCGCGCGGAAGGTGGAATCGCGCTGCTGACGGTGAAGCACAACGGCGGACCAGTCACCGACCGCACCCCTCTTAACGGCCCGAAGGAGCAGGTGCTGACGGTCCCCGTGGAGGCGGTGGTGGGCGAGAACACCGTCACTCTCCACGTGGAAGACGAAGCCGGCCAGTCCAACGACGCGACCCTGCACTTCACCTACGGCGACGTCCGGGCGCCCACGGTGGCGCTCACCAGTCCCACCGAGGGCCAGGACCTCACCGTGTACCAGGTGCGAGTGACGGGCCGGGCCACGGACAACTTCGGCGTGAAGGACTTCACCGCCCAGCTCAACGGCGGCACGGAGCAGCCCGAGTCCGTGTCCACTGACGGCGCCTTCACCTTCGTGCTCACGCCCGCGCGCGGCGACAACACGCTCGTGCTCCGGGCGCGCGACGCGTCCGGCAACGCCACCGAGAAGAAGGTCCACTTCCGCTTCGGCCGTTGGGTCACTGGAGGCGGTTCGCACTCGGCGCTCCTGCGCGACGGCAAGGTGTACGTCTGGGGAAACAACAACCTGGGACAGCTGGGCCTGGGCCAGCCGGGGCCCTCGGCGGGCAGCACCCCGTCGCCGCTGCTTTTGGCGGAGCTGCCCCCGGTGGGCGCGGTGGCGTTCGGTCAGAACAGCTCGCTCGCGGTCGGGTTGGATGGAACGGTGTGGACGTGGGGTGACAACAAGAACGCGCAGCTGGGCCTGGGCGTCCCCGGCTCTGGCGCGCTGGACGTGACGACGCGCTGGGCTCCGGCGCGCGTGCCCTCGCTGACGAACGCGGTGACGGCGGTCCGGGGCTACACGCACGCGCTGGTGCTCGCCAACGACAACACGGTGTGGGCCTTCGGAAGCAATGGCGCGGGCCAGCTGGGTGATGACACGACGAAGACCGCCTCCGACGTGCCGGTGAAGGTGGTGGACCTCACCGACGTCATCCAGGTGGCCGCCGGCTCCGAGCACTCCGTGGCGCTGCGCGCGGATGGCACCGTGTGGACGTGGGGGCGCAACAGCTCCGGCAACCTGGGCCTGGGCACCACGGACAGTGGACCGCACGCGCGGCCCGCGCAGGTGCCGGGGCTCACGGACGTGGTGGAGATTTCGGCGGGCAAGGACCACACGCTCGCGCTGCGCGCCAACGGCGCCGTCGTCTCCTGGGGACTGGGCGTGAGTGGACAACTGGGCCAGGGCCAGAGCGGCGATGACGGCAACAGCGCCGTGCCGGTGGCGGTGCTGGACCTCACGAACGCCACCTCGGTGGCCGCCAACGGCAACGTCAGCTTCGCCCTCCGCGCGGATGGCACCGTCGTCGGCTGGGGTCAGAACGCCAACGGGACGCTGGGCACCGGAGACAAGGTGACGCGCACGTCGCCCTCGACAGCCGTGGTGGGACTCACGGACGTGACGACCCTGGGCGTGGGCGCGCTGCACGCCATCTCCGTGCGGCGTGATGGGTCCATCTTCGGCTGGGGTTGGAACGTCAAGGGTTGCCTGGGAGGCGGCCCCGCCGCCAAGGATCCCTGGGCGTACTCGGAGCCCCTCCAGGTGACCCTGCCGTGAGACGGGCCCGCCTGTTCCTGATGCTGGCGCTGTGCTCCTGCGGCGAGACGCCTCGACCGTGGGAGGACCCCGTCATCCCGTCACAGCCTCCGCCGCCCGACACGGAGGCCCCGGTGGTGCGCATCGACACGCCAGCGCCGGGCCAGTGGCTGAACGTGCCCCGCCTCCGCCTGAGCGGCGACGTGGGAGACGCCACCCGGGTCGAGGTGTGGGTCGATGACGGAATCTCCCGGACGCTGTCCGTCGCGGGCTCCACGCTGTCGATGGAGCTGACGGTGCCGCCCGGCTCGCACGTGCTCCACGTGTCGGCCACGGATGCAGCGGGCAACACGGCGACGCAGGACGTGCCGTATCACGGAGGTCCGGGGCTTGGCGGTGGACTCAGCCACACGGGCGTGGTGCGCCAGGGACGCCTCGTCACGTGGGGCGGCAATGGACAGGGGCAGCTCTGTGAGACGACGCCCGAAGAGCGGCCGAGCCCCGCGTTCGCGCTCGAAGGTCAGCGGCCCATCGCGATGGTGTCGGCCATGGACACCACCGCCTGGATCTCCGCCGACGGTAGCGCGTGGCTGTGCGGCGCGCTGGCCTCCCTGCTGGACGCGGGTGGCACCGTGGTGGGCAGTGCCCATCGCGTCGAAGGCGTGAAGGACGTGGTCGGCGTCGCCCTGGGCAGTGGCCACGCGTTGCTGCTGGATGCGAGCGGTCAGGTCTGGGCGTTCGGGGCCAACGCGCGCGGACAACTGGGCCTGGGCGAGGAAGGCGAAGCAGTGCCGCAGCCCACGGCCGTGCCGGACCTCACCGATGTGGTGCAGGTGGTCGCGGGCAGCGAACACTCCGCGGCGCTGCACCGCGACGGCACCGTGTCAGTCTGGGGCTACAACCGCGATGGCGTGCTGGGCACGGGCGAAACGGAGGCGCGCGTGCAGGCGTCCCCCGCGCGTGTGCCCCGCCTGGAGCAGGTCGAACACCTGGCCTCCGGGCGCAGCCACCTGCTGGCGCTGCTCGCGGATGGAACGGTGCGCGCGTGGGGCACGGGGACGTCGGGACAGCTCGGCCACGGGGATGCGGGCTTCGGCGGGGGCCGTGCGCAGCCCACGCCGGTGCTGGTGCTCACGGGCGTCACGGCGGTGACGGCCGCGAACAACTCCAGTTGGGCCTTGGGAAGTGACGGCACGGGCTGGGCGTGGGGACTCAACAGCACCGGGCAGCTTGGCGTCGGGGACACCAACCAGCGCGTCGTGCCCACGCGATTGGCCACGCCCCTGCCGCTCGTGGAGCTCGCGGCGGGGGCCCAGCATGGGCTCGCGCGCACGCGGGATGACGCGGTGATCATCTGGGGCGGCAATCTCAGCGGCCAACTGGGACAGGGCGATGGTGCGCCCAAGAGCGCGTCCACGCCGCAATCCGTGAACCTGCCGTGACCTTCCGCCCCTTCCCCATGGCCCTCTTGATGAAATCCACGCGGTGCCTGGTC
>NZ_RAWI01001387.1 GCF_003612125.1 Corallococcus praedator | reverse complement strand
ACGCTAGAGGGCGTGTTGACGATCGTGCGGATGTATCTGTTCGCCAGCACCACCCATCGCGTCGATCTGCTGCTCGGCAGCGAAATTATTCGTCACCTGCTCAGGTTACCGCTGAGTTTTTTCGAGAAGCGTCCGGTCGGGGAACTCTCTGCCCGCCTGTCTGAGCTAGAAAATATCCGCCAGTTCTTGACCGGAACCTCCTTAACCGTCGTGCTGGACGTGATTTTCTCGGTTCTCTACATCGGCGTCATGTTTCTCTACAGCGTTCAGCTCACGCTCTGCGTTCTGCTGACGGTTCCCGTTGTGATCGCCTCGACGCTGGTGGTCGCTTCGATTCAGCAAAAGCTAATTCGCACCAAGGCCGATCGCGGTGCCAAAGTGCAATCCTACCT
>NZ_RAWI01001386.1 GCF_003612125.1 Corallococcus praedator | reverse complement strand
ATGGTAAGGTCAATCATGATGCAGGCATCGAACAACTTAATATTTTGTTTGCACAGCAGACTGCTTTAAATAGACATCCACAAACTCAGTCTGAAATGGCTGTTTCTGAGAAGGTTCCATTTGATCCCGTCTTTGCTGCAACCACACTTGCTGGTGGACGTACCACTGACAAGCTTTCACAAATGTTACGTGTTCTTCGTCGTATCCGTATTGATGGTACTGCAAATTTTGATGATTTCCTTGCGGACTTCCGTGTTGCTCTAACAACCTTTTCACGCGAAATGGACCTTGCTATTGCAGACCTTCCAACTGAAGCAGACAAGGCACTTTGTTATCGTTTGATTGAGGAGTCAAAGGCTTCGCCTCGCGCAGGCTGGACACCATCACCAGAAG
>NZ_RAWI01001385.1 GCF_003612125.1 Corallococcus praedator | reverse complement strand
GTTCCGTGCACGCGGGCACCCCGGTGGCGCGGTTCGCCGACGCCGCTGACGCCGTCGCCGCGATCGCCCGGGGCCGCCGCGACGGGACCCCGGTCGCGGTGGTCGGGGCCATCGCGTTCGACGAGGCCGCGCCCGACGCGCTGGTGGCGGTCGAGACCCTCGAGCACCGCGAGCCCGATGCCGGCTCGGTCCCGGCCCACGGCGTACCGGTCACCCTCACCGCGACGATCCCGGCACAGGAGGTCCACGTCGCCCGCGTGGCCGCGGTGATCGACCGGATCACCGCGGGGGCAGCCGACAAGGTGGTGCTCGCCCGGGCGGTCGAGATGCTCGCCGCCGAGCCCCTCGACATCGACGCGGTGGTCGCCGCGCTGGCCGCGGGCAACCACGAAC
>NZ_RAWI01001384.1 GCF_003612125.1 Corallococcus praedator | reverse complement strand
GGCCTTCGCGCTGCGCCAGGACCTGGCGCAGCGCGAAGGCCTTCTCCGGTTGCGGGCCGAAGGGCCGGCCGCCGGCGTAGAAGCCGGCCAGCGCCGTCGCCGCGCGCTCGTCGCCGGCCAGCGCCAGCGTCCGCAGCGCCGTCTCGACGTGCTCCAGGCGGCGCGGGCTGATCTCGACGTCGCCGCGCCGCAGGATGGCGACCAGCGGCCGGACCGCGCCGCCACGGTTGGTGAGGGCCGCCGTCGCGTAGTAGAGCGCGGCGTCGGCGAGCAGCGAGGGGTCGCTCTGGGCCTCGATGCGCTGCGCGAGGCGCATCGCCGCGAGGCCGTCGCCGTTGTCGGCGAGGTCGCGCATGTCCGCCCAGGAGATGTCCTGCCCCGCGAGCATCCGGC
>NZ_RAWI01001383.1 GCF_003612125.1 Corallococcus praedator | reverse complement strand
CCGGTCAGCTGATCGCGGTCGAGGGTCGGCCGCTCCTCGCCGGTGTCGGCCCGCGGCGGCTGGGTGCCGGCGCTGAGCCCGAGGCTGCGGCGGATCCGCTGGACGTCGACACCGACGACGCCGGAGCCCTCCTCGCGGCCGAAGGCGGCGATCGCCAGGCGGGCGAGATCGCGCAGTGCGTTCTCGTCGCTCTGCTGCATCGCGTCGCGGATCAGCTCGCTCAGCTCGTCGCCGTCGAGGCGATCGGCGAGGTCGCCACTCGGCTGGGCGCCCTGGTTGACCTCGTCGTCGGACGGTCGCTCGGCGATCCCCTGCTCGATCGCGGCCGCCTCGGCGGCGCGGAAGAAGTAGCGGTCGAAGAGCAACTCGAAGGCGCGCCGGTCGTCCTGGGAC
>NZ_RAWI01001382.1 GCF_003612125.1 Corallococcus praedator | reverse complement strand
CTCACGCTCATCACCGGGCGACTTCTCGAGCACTACCAGAGCGGCGCCCAGACGCGGAGAGTGCCCGAACTCGCTGCGGCGCGGCCCGAGCTCGTCGCGCAGGTGCATCCGGTGACGGCGAAGGATCGGGGTCTGGCCGATGGTGCGCAGGTGCGACTGTGGAACGGGCGCGGAAGCCTCGTCGCGCGGGTCGGCCTGAGCACCGACATCCGCCCCGACACGGTCTTCCTGCCGTTCCACTACGCCGACGGCGCGAGCGCGAATCTGCTCACGAGCGATGCACTCGATCCGGTGTCATCGATGCCGGAGTTCAAGAACGCCGTGGTGAGGGCGAGTCGGGTCGTCTGAGGGTGCCGCTCATTGCTGGGTGGTGTCGCAAGAGAGCCCGTAGCG
>NZ_RAWI01001381.1 GCF_003612125.1 Corallococcus praedator | reverse complement strand
CGTCATAGGACTCGATCTGGGACTGCAGGGCATCGAGATCCAGGCCGTCTGCGCCGGAGAGATAGAGGTCTCGCACGCGGATCACATCGCCCAGCCCCTGGGAGGCGGCTTCGAAGATCGTGGAGGCGGGGTCCAGGTCAGGCTCCTGCGCTACATAAGTGATGCGCAACCCCTGCTGCACATGCAGCGCGCCATCGTCGGGCTTGGCGATACCTCCAAGTATCTTGAGCAATGAAGACTTGCCGGCGCCGTTGCGGCCGATCAAACCGATGCGCTCGCCCGGTTCCAGAGCAAAGCCTGCGTGATCCAACAAGGCAACATGCCCAAAGGCCAGTTGGCGTCCATAAGAGTGATAAGTGCCATAGAGAGAATTATCCGTGGCCGGGCTCCAAG
>NZ_RAWI01001380.1 GCF_003612125.1 Corallococcus praedator | reverse complement strand
GTAGTAGTCCCAACCCGCCTGCCGCCAGGCGGCACTGTCCAGGCAGTTCCGTCCGTCGACGACGACCTTCCCGGTGGTGAGCGAGGCGGCGTGCACGGGGTCGAGCTCGCGCCGGTACTGGTCCCACTCGGTCACCACCAGGACGGCGTCGGCGCGGCAGAGGGCCTCATCGAGATCGTTGACGTAGTTCAGCTGGGGATGCCGCTTGCGGGCGTTGTCCAGCGCGGCCGGGTCGGTCACGGTGACCCAGGCGCCGAGTCCGTGCAACCGGACAGCGGCGTCCAGCGCCGGCGAGTCGCGGACGTCGTCCGAGTGCGGCTTGAAAGCAGCCCCCAGCACCGTGATGTTCCGCTTGTACGCCGACCCGCCCAGCGCCTCCACCGTCAGCTGGAC
>NZ_RAWI01001379.1 GCF_003612125.1 Corallococcus praedator | reverse complement strand
CGCTTGATGAACCGCCTGAAGGATTCGCCATTCCTACCCTGCCTGAGCGTCCTGAAGAATTTTCGCCGGGACTGACGCCAGAACTGATGGAGCTGGTTGAAGAAATCTCAAGGCTGACGTAAGCGTGATTGAGCTGCAAGCTTTGCAGCTTAATTAGTGTATTGGCTGAACGAGTTCTTGCTCCTGTGCTATCTGCGCGGGAGCAAGAATTTTGTTGAGTTCGTGTTCGACATCATGTTCAACCACGAACACATTTGAGTAGAGATTGGCGAGAATTTGCTGTCCCTGCTGCGTGAGCTGCAAATAGCGCAAGCCGTGCTTGACATAAGGATAAACGCCATTCCAGTAAAACTTGGGATAGTTGCGCCGCAAATCATCAGGATTTTTGTAGCC
>NZ_RAWI01001378.1 GCF_003612125.1 Corallococcus praedator | reverse complement strand
CGGCATCGGCGCGGCCGTCGCCGTCGCCGTCTTTCAGCATCAGCACGTCGCCTTCGTCGCGGCGGCTGACGTAGACCGTGCCGTCGGGCGCCACCGCCACGATGCGGGCGTTGCCCAGCCCGGCGGCGAAGACGGTGACGCGAAAGCCGGCCGGCGCCTTCAGCGCCGCCACGCGCTCGGGCGTCGCCGGCACCTTGTCGGGTTTCCAGACGTTGACCGGGTAGCCGACCTGGGTGCCGTCGCCCTGCTGGGCTTGGGCGAGGAACGGCAACGACGCGATCAGCGCGGCGGCGCGCAGGCTGACGCGCAGGGTGAGGCTTGGCATGGTGCGGAAGGTTGGCGGCGACTGGCCGGTGCATGGCATGCGACATGCCGAACGACTGCCATGAAGAC
>NZ_RAWI01000137.1 GCF_003612125.1 Corallococcus praedator | reverse complement strand
CCGGTGGCAATGTCGGAGGGGTCACACCCGTTCCCATCCCGAACACGGAAGTTAAGCCCTCCAGAGCCGATGGTACTCCGCGGGAAACCGCGTGGGAGAGTAGGTCGCTGCCGGATTCTTTTTGAAAAGCCCCTGGTGCCGCAAGGCGCCAGGGGCTTTTGTCTTTGCGGGCTTGTTCAGCGTTTCGCCCGGGTGTGGATTCGGGCTAGAGGCTCCTGGCAGGAGACACGCGATGCCCTCCCTCCTGACGCGGCGCCCGGAGACCAAGTCGTTCAGCATTGAGGATCTGCTCGATCGCGTGCGGCGCGGTGAGGTGCGCATTCCTGACTTCCAGCGCCCCCTTCGGTGGACCGCGGACGACGTGCGCGACCTGCTGGACAGCGTCTACCGGGGCTACCCCATCGGGACGTTGTTGTTCTGGCGGCGGGAGGCCCCTGCCTCCAGCGTGAGCTTCGGGCCCGTGCGCATCGATGCTCCGTCCACCAGCCAGGGCCTGTGGGCCGTGGACGGACAGCAGCGGGTCACGGCGCTCGCGGGCGTGCTGCTCCACCCGGCCTATGGGGATGAGCTGGGGCGCGACGACTTCCACCTGTACTTCGATCTGGAGACCGAAGAGCTCTTGCCTCCGTCGAAGAACGCGACGCCCCCTTCGCACTGGCTGCCGATGAACGAGGTGTTGGACAGCGAGTCGCTGCTCAACTGGCTCAACCGCTACCCGGCTCGCGAAGCGCACCCGGAGCACATCCGCGCCGCCATCCGTTTGGGCAAGGCCATCCGCGAGTACCAGGTGCCTGCCTACGTCGTGGACACGACCGACGAGAAGGTGCTGCGCATTATTTTCAAGCGGCTGAACACCGCGGGCCGGCCCCTTACGGACGAAGAGGTCTTCAATGCGCTGTATGTGGGCTCGCGCTCGCTCAGCCTGGAGTCGGTGACGCAGGGGCTGCGGGAGCTGGGCTTTGGCGCCGTTCCAGAGTCGCTGTTGCTGCGGGCCGTACTGGCCGTGCGGGGTCTGGATTTCACCCGGAGCTATCAGCAGCAACTGCATCAGGACGACGACTTCACGGAGACCGTCCAGCGCACCGAGCGCGCGTTGCGCGATGCCATCGTGTTCCTCAAGCGCGATGCGTTCATCCCACATCTGAAGTTGCTGCCGTCGCCCGAGAACTCGCTCGTGCTGCTGACGCGGTTCTTCCAACTGCATCCGGAACCCTCTCCCCGGTCGCGGGAGCTGTTGTCCCGCTGGTTCTGGCGGCACGTCGTCTTCGGCGGCTGGGTTCTCAAGCCCGCAGAGGCCCTGGAACTCGTCGCGGCCATGCGCTCCGACGAGGAACGCTCCATCCAGGCGATGCTGGCCCAGGTGGCTTCGCCCCTGATCCCCTGGTGGCTGGAGGCGGGTCTTCCCGTCATCCCCAATCCGGAGGTGGCCCAGCCGCCTCCCGTGATGCGCATCGTCCTGGTGTCCCTCCTTCCACGGCACCTGCTGACGGGCGCGGTGCTGGACCCTGGTGAACTGCTGGATTCAGGGGCCGAAGGCTTCCTGGACATCCTCCCCATGGAGAGCGCTCCGGAGTGGGCGGTGCGAGGGGGCGGCTTCCAACGGACATTCCAGCTCCTGGCCCCTTTCAACTCCCTCTTCCATCCTTCCCTGACGGGGACGTCCGTCCTGGAACTGCTCAAACAGGGCTCGCTTCCCGACCAGGAGATTCTGGTCAGCCATGGACTGACGCCCGCAATGCTCGAATACCTGCGGCGGGGCGAAGCTGTGGATTTCCTCCGGCAGCGGCGGGCCCACTTGGAGCCCGTGGTGCGACAGTTCATCGAAGCCCGGACGCGCTGGGATGACTCGGACCGTCCTTCCCTCCAATCGATGATCATCGACGACGGAGACGACTGACATGGACCCCAGGCCGCCTACGTCCACCACTGGTGTCCTCGACGTCCTCATGGGCGACGTGTACGTCGGCACGCTCACGTTGCTCGCCGACGAGCGCATCGAGTTCAGCGTCTCCGAGGAGTACCGCCAGCGTTACCCGCGTCCCGTGCTGGGCCAGTTCTTCGAGGATGACCTGTCGCGCCGGCACATCAGCCGCATGCGGTTGCCGCCGTTCTTCTCCAACCTCCTGCCCGAAGGCCCGCTGCGCGATCTCATCTCCGAGCGTGAGCAGATTGCCCGGCAGCGCGAGTTCTTCTTCATCGCGCACCTGGGCGAGGACCTCTCCGGCGCCGTCATCGTCCGACCGGCGGGTGAGCTCCCCGTCCGCGACCATTCCCTGGTCGATACCCCCTCCGAGTCCGCGACCCCCGACGGAGAGCCGCTGCGCTTCTCGCTCGCGGGTGTGCAGCTCAAATTCTCCATGCTGCGCCGCGACCGGGGGATGACGCTGCCCATGGGCGGAAAGGGCGGCGATTGGATCGTCAAGCTTCCGGACAACCGCTACGACCGCGTGCCGGAGAACGAGCTGTCCGTGATGACGTGGGCCCGCGCCACCGGCATCGACGTGCCGGAGATGCAACTGCTCAAGGTCTCCGACCTCCATGGGCTCCCCGAGGGCATCACCCTTCGCGAGGACCTGGCGTATGCCATCCGCCGCTTCGACCGACCGTCACCCGGGCGCCGCGTGCACATGGAGGACCTGGCGCAGGTGCTGGGGCTGTACTCGGATGAGAAGTACAAGAAGTACAACTACGAGACCATCGCCAACGTGCTGCTCAAGGTCGCGGGACTGGATGCACTCCAGGAGTTCCTGCGGCGAATGGTGTTCATCATCGCGTGCGGCAATGGCGACGCGCACCACAAGAACTGGTCGCTTTTCTACCCGGACGGCACCCGTCCCACGCTGTCGCCCGCGTATGACTTCGTCTCCACCATCCAGTACATGCCGCAGGATCAGCTCGCGCTGAACCTGGCGAAGTCCAAGCGCTTCGACGACGTGTCGCTCCAGAGCTTCGAGCGACTGGCGCGCAAGCTGGGCCTGTCCGACGACGATGTCCTTCCCGTGGTGAGAGGGGCCGTCGAATCCGCGCTCGACACCTGGTCTTCGCTTCGCGCGGAGCTGCCCATGCCGGAGGTGTTCAAGCAGCGCATCGAGGAGCACTGGAAGAAGGTTCCACTCCTCCAGGGCGGGGTGAAGCGCAGCGCAGGGGAGCTGCGGCAGGCGGCCAACGCCTTCTTCACCCTCTACAGCGAGCTGCCCCGTCTGGGCCCTGGCAGCGATGCCTGCACCCGCGAGGCCCTTCGTCGGTTGCCTCCGCTTTCTTTCTCACCTCGCGTGCTCGATCTGGGCTCCGGCACCGGCCGGCAGACGCTCGTGCTTGCTGAGACGCTGGGGACCCGTGTCACCGCCGTGGATCTGCACCGGCCCTATCTGGAACAACTGGAACGCGAGGCTCGGGAGAGGGGCCTCGTGGATGCCATCGTGACCCGACAGGAGGACATGGGCGCGCTGACGCTGCCTCCTGCTTCCGTGGACCTCCTTTGGTCCGAGGGTGCCATCTACTTGATGGGGTTCGGGCCGGGCCTGCGCCGCTGGCGGCCGCTGCTCGCTTCGGGAGGACTGGTGGCCGTCACCGAGTGCTCGTGGCTCACGGACGCCCGGCCCCCGGAGGCCGCCCGCTTCTGGTCGGACGCGTATCCCTCCATGGCGTCCATCGCCGACAACCGCTCCACCGCGGAGGCCGAGGGGTTCACCGTGCTGGACACCTTCACGTTGCCCGCGTCCGCGTGGTGGGACGAGTACTACACACCGCTGCTCCAGCGCATCGAACGCTTGCGTCCTTCCGCGGACCCCGCGCTGCGCGAGGTCATCGCGGCGACGGAACAGGAGGTGGGCCTGTTCCGTCGCCACGGAGACAGCTACGGCTACGTTTTCTACCTGATGCGTCTGCGTGAACCGTGAGGCACGGGCGGTGAGACCGCCCTTCCGTCAGCGGCACTCCGGCGCCTGAGCTGGGCTGGGCTTCCTGGTCCAGGGTGATTTGCTCCTGGCGCGTGCTGGCGGCTTCGAGGCCGGTGTTCTTGCGGGATCATGCCGACCGCAGCCCGTCATCCAGTTCCGGTCCCACCAAGGTCAGCCCAGGCTGTCGTTGGTGTATCGGTCGTACTGATGGATGCCGGGGTTGTATCTGTGGATTTCAAAGGCTGATGAGTGAGAGGGATTGGGCCTTTCCGGCAACACGCGGGCTGGGGATTGTGGCGCGGGAAGGTACGAACGGGGAGGATGCTCGCCGGCCATGTCTGAACGCGCTCCCACCGATGCCTCGCTGACGCTGCTCAGCATTCCCGGCGCGACGCAGGCGGAGGCGGACACGTTCTGGCTCACCCGGGTGTACCAGGGTGACCGCATGCCGCAGTTGACGCTTCGCGCGGTGGCGCTGGGCGCGGGGCTGGGCGTGCTCACCTGCGCCACCAACCTCTACGCGGGCCTGAAGACGGGCGTCGTGTTTGGTGTGGCCATCACCGCCGCGTTGCTGGCCTCCGCGACACAGGGGGCCCTTCGCCGCGTTGTCCCTCGGGTCGCGGGGGCTCCGTTGTCATTGCTGGAGATGGGGTGCGCGCAGACGGTGGCCTCGTCGGCCGGGTATGCGACGGGGGGCGCGCTGGTGTCCGTGCAGGGCGCCTGGCTCCTGACCACGGGACATCACCTGCCCGGTTGGACGCTGCTGGCGTGGACATTCCTGCTGTCCGCTCTGGGCGTCCTCTTCGCCGTGCCGCTCAAGCGCCAGTTGGTGGATCGCGAGCAGCTCCCTTTTGCTTCTGGCACCGCCGCCGCGGCCACCGTACGCGCGCTGCATGCGGGGGGCGCTGCGTCACGGCCCCGCCTGCGCATGCTGGGGGTAGGGGGCCTTGTGTCCGGCGTGCTGACACTCGCCCGTGATGGATTCGGACGCCTTCCCTACGCCTGGGCGTTTCCGGGGACGCTCGGTGGGGTGTCGCTGGAACGGCTGGGATTCGCCCTGGAGACGGGGTTGATGCCGGTGGGCGGCGGCGCGCTCCTGGGCGTTCGCATCACCGCATCGATGCTGCTGGGGGCGCTCCTCGTCCATGGCGTCATCGCTCCTCGGCTGATGGCTTCGGGCGTGGTCCCCGTAGAGGGGGACTTCCTTGCCTGGGCGCTGTGGCCGGGCGCGGCGGCGCTCACCACCGCGTCGCTGTTGCAGTTCGCACTCCAGGGCCGCGTGTGGGGCCGCGCGCTTCGGGGGCTGTTTGCCCGGGGGCAGGGAGCGCGTCATCCGGTGGAGGCGCTCCAGGTTCCCGGGCGGTGGTTGTTCGCGGGGCTGCTCGTGCTGACTCCCGCGACGGTGGCGCTGGCCTGGGTGGGCTTTGATGTGCCGGTGCCCCATGCGCTGCTCGCGGTCGCGCTGTCGTTCGTGCTGTGTCTCATCTCCTGCCGCGTCACGGGGGAAACGGACGTCAGCCCCGTGGGCGCGCTGGGGCAGGTGACGCAGCTGACGTATGGCGTGCTGCTGCCTGGCAACGTGCAGGCGAACCTCGCCACCGCGGGCATCACCGTCAACGCGGCTTCGTCCGCGGCCGACCTGCTCACGGACCTGAAGGCGGGCCACCTGCTGGGTGCGCATCCTCGCCGCGTGTTCCTGGCGCAGTTGTTGGGCTGTGTCGTGGGCTCGCTGGTGGTGGTGCCGCTGTTCTACCTGCTGGTGCCGGATGCGTCCGTGTTGGGCTCGGAGCGCTTTCCGGCCCCGGCCGCCACGGTCACCGCGGGCGTGGCCCAGGTGCTGGCCTCCGGGCTGGACGCGGTGTCTCCAGACCTGCGGCGCGCCATGGGCTGGGCGGCGCTGGGCGCGGCCGTCCTCACCCTCTGCGAGCAGGCACTCCCGGAGCGCTTCCGGCGCTGGACTCCGTCCGTCGTGGGCGTGGGGCTGGCCTTCCTGCTGCCCGCGTCCACCTGCCTGGGATTCTTCCTGGGAGGCCTGGGGTGGGAGGTGGCTCGGCGGCTCAGGCCCGCTTCGGAGGGCCCTGGGGTGACGCTGGCGGCCGGGCTCATCGCGGGAGAGGGCCTGGTCGGGGTTGGCATCGTCCTGGCGCGGGCGCTCTGGTAGCCTTTCGGCACCCGCATGCGCTGTCCGGTCTGTTACCGCCGCCTCACTCCTGGCGCGGTGTGTCCCGTGAATGGCGTCCCCGCCGAGCCCGGCCCCCCTCCGGAGCTGCTGGCGCTTCCGGACGTCCCCGGCTTGTCCGGCGTCGCCTTGTTGGGCGCGGGAGGCTTTGCCCAGGTCTACGCCGCGGTGCGGGAGGTGGACGGCCGCGAGGTGGCCCTCAAGGTGGGCCTGGGCCCCCATCACGCCCGCTTCGCTCATGAGGCGGAGGCGCTCCGGCGCGTGGGGCCTCCCACGGTTCCGGCGGTGTTCCAGGAGGGCCGCGTCGGTGGCAGGCCCTTCCTCGTGCAGGAGTTGCTGCGGGGGCAGACGCTCGCGGCCTGGATGGCGGCGCTGCCCGGCTCCGGCGCCGCGTCCCTGGCGCGCGTGCGCGAGCTGCTCGCGGGGTTGTGTCCGGCGGTGGCTCGCGTGCATGCGGTGGGGCTCGCCCACCGGGACCTCAAGCCGGAGAACCTCTTCCTTCGCGAGGGCGGCGCGCTGAGCCTGCTGGACTTCGGGCTCGCGCGGTGGCTGCAGGACGGGGTGGAGGACTCCGAGGCGGCAGGGAACCGCGCGGGGACGACGGTCTACATGGCGCCGGAGCAGTGCCTGGACGCTCGCGAGGCGGGCGCTGCCGCTGACATCTACGCGCTGGGTGTCCTGATCTTCGAGCTGCTCACCGGCACGCCGCCCTTTCATGGCAGTCCGGACGAGGTGCGCGAAGGCCATGTGAGTCGGCGTCCTCCTCGCGTCTCCGAGCGCGCCCCCGTGCCCGTCGCGCTCGATGCCGTGGTGGCCCGGTGTCTGGCCAAGGTTCCCTCTGAACGCTTCGCGAGCGCCCCGGACGTGCTCGCTGCCTTCGATGCCGCGTGCGCGCAGGCATCGCTTCCCGACGTCATCGGGGTGCCGGAGGCGCAACCTCGGACGGGTGCGGCCCTGGCGACGTTCTCGGGGGCCCGGCCCGTTGCGGTGCTGGGGTTGCGCACGAGCGCTTCGGTGGCGGGACTGGGCGCCACGCTGGAACCGTTTGGCGGGGTGCTGGCCCGGGTCGCGAACGGCGGTTACCTGCTCGTCTTCTGCGAGTCGCTGTCCGCGGAGGCGAACCTTCGCGCGGGCGCGCTCGCGGCCCGGCGATTGGTGGAGTCCGGCGCGGCGATGGCCGTCCTCCACCTCGCCGTGTTGTACGTGCACCCTGGGACCACGTTGCCTCGCGTGGCCGGCGTTGCGCTGGAACGGCCGGAGTCCTGGTGGCCCAGGGCGGTCGCGCAGGGGGAGGTGCGGGTGACGCCGGAGGCCTCCGCGCGCATGGAGCCTGGATGGACCGAGCCCTCGGAGGGGGAGGGCTTGCGCCTTCGCCTCCACGACGACGAGGGGGCTCGTGTCGAAGGGGAGCCTCCTCCGTTCGTGGGCCGCGACGCGGTGATGGATGCACTGGCGATGGACGCGGGCCGCAGCATCGCGGATGCGGTGCCGGGGCTGGGCGTGCTCTCCGGCGAAGTGGGGCATGGCAAGTCGCGGCTGCTCAAGGCGCTTGCCTCGCGGTTGGAAGCGGAGGGCCTTGCGCGCGTGGTGCGACTGCGCGCGCCTGCTCCTGATGCCTCGGTGGCGGATTCGCTTCTCGACGCCTTGCGTGCCGTCGTGGGCCGCCCGTCCGCGGAGCCTCGTGTCGTGGCCGAGGCGCTCCTTGCACAGGCCCGTGAAGCTCCCCTGGTGCTGTTGCTGGATGACGCGCACCTGGCGGATCCGCAGAGCCTGGATGCGTTGGAGCGCGCCACGCTCGCGGGGCCTCGCGCTCCCTTGTGGGTTTGCATGGCCGGGCGCCCTTCGCTGCTGGGCGCGCGTCCCCACCTGGGCGAGCGCAGTGCCCGCGCCTCCCAGCATCCGCTGCCGCCCCTGCCTCCTGAGGCGAGCCGCGCGGTGCTCCTCCACCTGCTGCGCCCCGCGGAGCACATCCCCGAGCCGGTGCTCGCACGCCTGGAGCAACTGGCGCAGGGCGTGCCTTTGTCGCTGGTGGAATTGGCTCGGGCGCTCCGGGCCGCGGGGGCCCTGCGTTCGGCTCCGGGCGGTGGGTGGTACGTCGCTCCGGATGCGCTGCTCGATGTGTCGGTGACGCCGCTCTTCGAACGGCTGGCCCCTCGCGTCCTGGCGGGCCTTCCGGAGGTGCACCGCGTGCTGGCGCGGCTGTGCGCGGTGCTGGGCACGGAGGTGGACGTGGCCCGGGTGGACGCGGCTTTGCGCCAGTTGGCGTCGGGACCGGAGTTGTCGCGCGCCGCGACCCTGGATGCCGGGGCCGGGTTGCAGCGATTGGCTCGCGCGGGCCTGCTGCGCCCTTCCGGGCCCGGGCGCTTCGCCTTCCGTCATCCGTTGCTTCGCGAGGCGCTGGAGGCCCTGCTTCCTCCCGCGCCCCGTCGCGCCCTGCACGCCGCCGCGCTGAAGGCGAGCGTGGGCGATGACGTCGTGGAGCGCCGCCGCCGCGCCCATCACGCCGCTGCGTGCGGTGCCCACCTGGAGGCGGCCCGGAGCTACCTGGCACTGGCGGAGGAGGCTCGCGCGGGACATCTGTCGGTGGAGGCGGAGCAGCACTACACGCGCGCGCTGGCGCTGCTTCCGGAGTCCGACGACGCACGCCGCGCGCAGGCCCTGGCGGGACGCGGCCGGGTGCGCCACCGGCTCCAGCGCTTCCGCGAGAGTCTGGCGGACCTGTCGTCGGCGCGCGCGCTCGCCCATGCCCTCGATGACGCAGCGCTGGAGGTGGACCTGCTCCTGGAGGAGGCCACCGCTCGCGACTGGATGGAGGACTCGGACGGATCCGCGGTCTGCACGCGGGAGGCGCTGGAGGCCATCGAGCCGTTGGATGCGCCGCGCCTGTCCCTTCGCTGTGGACTGGCCCGGGGCCGACTGCACGTGCGTCAGGGCGAGTGGGCCGCCGCGGCCCGCGTGCT
Organism: Corallococcus praedator; assembly: GCF_003612125.1. Lineage (GTDB taxonomy): Bacteria > Myxococcota > Myxococcia > Myxococcales > Myxococcaceae > Corallococcus > Corallococcus praedator. The sequence continues at coordinate 12,135 of NZ_RAWI01000137.1, read as the reverse complement.
CGCCTCCACCGCCGAGGGTGCAGAGGGCGCGCGGGACCATGAGACGCTGGTGGTGTCGCTGGCGCTGCTGGGCGCCGCGCTCACGTTCCTGGACCGCGCACCGGAGGCCGCGGCCCGCTTCGATGAAGCGCTGCAGCGCTGCGAGGCCACCGGCGATGGCCTGCACAAGGCCGCCGTGCTGAGCAACCGCGTCCTGCTGTGGCTGCGGCAGGGCGACGTGGCGCGGATGGAAGAGGACCTGCGTCGCGCCATGGCGCTGGGGCGCGAGCTGGCCCATGCGCAGATGGAGCGCTGGTCCACCTTCAACCTGGCGGAGGTCCTCTACATGCAGGGCCGCCTGGACGAAGCGCTGCCCCTGGCCCAGCGCGCCCACGAGTTGGGCGTGCGCTTCTTCCGCGAACACCCCGTGCCCGTGGATGCGCTGCTCATCGCCCGCATCCACGCCGCGGCGGGAGACGAAGCGGCGGCGGCCCGGCAGCTCGCCTGGATTGAGCGGCGCTGCCCTCCGGAGTCGCTGCCTCCCACCGCCATCATGCGGCGGCTGGTGGAGCTCCAGGTCCATCAACAGGCGGCGGGCGCGTTCCTCGCGTCGGAGTGGGAGGCCCTTCTCACCGAAGCGGACGCCCTGGCCTCTCCGGACGAGAAGGCTGAAATCCTCCTGCAAGCCACCGGCATCGCCCGACGCACGGGCGCGGTGCTGGAGGCCCGGACGTGGCTCGAGCGGGCGGGAAGCGCGGTGGCCGAGGCGCCCCTGTGGTCTACGCGTTTCCACGCATTGAAGGCCGCGCTCGCCGGTGAATCGCTGTAGCGCGAAACGCTACACCTGCCCGTCGCCGTAACGTTTCGCGCTACAGGAAGACAAGAAGGGCACGTGTGAGGTTTCCTTCGGGGGTGGGGGCTGTGCTTGGTCCGGCCCGCCCCGTCCCCCGAATCCTGTCTAGGAGCGTTCGCGCGATGGCCTCCTCATTCTCCCGAGTCCCCTGGTGTTTCCTCCTGCTGGCCCTGGCCGGTTGCGAGCCCGCGCTTCCGGAGGGCGCCGAAGCTGGAGGCTCCGACGTCGCATTGGGTACGAGCGAGGCGGAGATCCGCATCGCCAACTCACTCACCACGCAGGAGCTGGTGGTCAATGCCATCGCGGCCAACCACGCCGCGAATGAAGCGCTGGCGTCGAACTCGCTGGAGTCGCTCTTCGACCCCGGCGAAATCATTCCCAGCGCGGAGAGCGCGCTCATCGCCAACCAGCTTCGTGATCCGTATGCCCAGCGGTTCATGGCGTATCTGGTGAGCTGTGCGCTGGAGGAAGGCGAGACCCTGGCGTGGATGAACCCGTTGCAGCCCGCGGGCTCGCAGCTCAGCCAATGGAAGGGCGGCGCGGGCCTGTGCCCCCAGTGGCGCACCAGCGCTCCGGCGGAGGACTCCGCGTGCCTGAAGCGCGTGACGGCCTGCCTGCTGGCGCGCAACAACGCGTTGGGCTACCGCGTGGGCCTGTCGATGCGTGGGGAGATCCACGAGCCCGAGCTGGCCATCGCGGAGCCCTTCGCGCTGGACTCCTGGGCCGCGCCCCTGAATTACGCGCAGGGCTCAACGACGTCGCGGAACAGCTCCGCGCCCTGTTCCGGCGCGGCGGTGGGGGCGGGGCGCGACTGCGGTTGGACGATGCACTCGGTGGGGTGGTGCCCCGCGGGCCAGACGGTGTCGGTGGGCGCGGGTGGCCCGACGGGTGGACCCTCGGCGTGTGGCGTGGGGGCGCCGCTGGGCTCCAGCTCGGATGCTCGGATGGTGATGCGCGTGTGCAGCGGCATCTCCGGGTGTGACAGCACGTCCGCGGAGCTGATGGCGGCGAGCGAGGGTTGCCTGCCGGGTTCCACGTCGCCCTGGCCCACGGCCATGACGAACCCCTCGGTGAACATCACGTGCCCCGCGCAGGGCGGATACTTCACGGTGATGGTCGCGCCCTGGAACAACGCGACGACCGGGCGGGTGACCGTGGCGGTGACGGGCACGGCGCAGCTTCCGCTCTCCGAGCGGGGCGTGTACCGGATCCGCGAAGGGGCCTTCTACGGCAACATGTTCGGGCCCGGCGCGCTGCGCGATGACATCAACGTGCAGGTGCTGAACGTGACCCGTGACCGGTACGTCATCAAGCGGCCCGAACCGGGCCAGTCGAAGCCCATCTTCAACGACCTCTACTCCTGCTACGACCCGGGCTGGGTGCACGGTCTGGCCTACGCGACCTATCGCGTGTGCGCGCTGCCCGGCACGCACGAGGACTGCGCGGCCACGGTGACGGGACCCTGCTGGGCGGCCGAGGGCCCGAAGCAGTGCGCGGCGCAGGACGGCCCGCTGTTCGTGGGGGATGGTGACTTCGTGGCGTGCCGCGATCCTGCCGATGAGACCTGGGAGGAGCCCGTCACCGTGTTCCTGAATGGTCCGTGCGACCTGGTGGATGCACAGCACACGGACCTGTGCGCGCGCTGGTCGGAAGCGCAGACGCCCCGGAGGGAGACCTCGGGCCGCGTGTCCGTGCCCGTGCCGACGCCCGTGCCGCTGCCGACGAAGGAGCCGCTGCCGACGAAGGAGCCGCTGCCGACGAAGGAGCCGGGGAAGCGCTGAGCCATGGCGGGCAACGGCGAGGAGGCGCTCTACGGCGAGGAACTTCGGCCCGGCGCGCTCGTGGGCGACTGGGTGGTGGAGCGCGTCCAGGTCGTGGGCCCCGTGTCCGCGCTGTACCGTGCGCGGCACGCGCAGACCGGCGTGCCCGCGGCGCTGAAGGTGCTGCACCCGCAGGTGGCCACGGCGGCGGTGGCGCTGAGGCGCTTCCGGCGCGAGGCGGCCACGCTGCAGCGGCTGCGGCATCCGCACATCGTCACGGTGCTGGGGTACGGCGAGCTGTCGGATGGCCGGCCCTTCATCGCGATGGAGTGGCTGGAGGGACAGGACCTGGCGGCGGAGCTGGCCACGCGCGGTCCGCTGTCTCCGCGCGAGGTGCTGGCGGTGATGGAGCAGGTGGGCGCCGCGCTGCGGGTGGCGCACGCGGCGGGCGTGGTGCACCGCGACCTGAAGGCGCAGAACGTGGTGCGGCTCGCGCAGGGGCGCGGCGGGCCGGCGGTGAAGCTGGTGGACTTCGGCGTAGCGAAGGGGCTGGTGCCGGGCGCTCCGGGCAGCTCGTCGCTCACGCACACCGGCGTGGTGCTGGGCACGCCGCTGTCGATGGCGCCGGAGCAGATCCGCGGGCAGGTGCCCGATGCGCGCACGGACCTGTACGCGGTGGGCGTGCTCTTGTTCCAACTGCTCACGGGCATGCCGCCCTTCCGGGGCACCACGCGCCACGAGGTGGAGCAGCAGCACCTGCACGCCCCCGCGCCACGACCGGGGGAACACGCGCCTGTCTCCGCGGCGCTGGATGCGGTGGTGCTCAAGTGTCTGCGCAAGGAGCGCGAGGAGCGCTACCCGAACGTGGATGCGCTCCTGGAGGACCTGCGCGGCGCGGTGCTCGGGGGGGCCGCGCCGGTGGAGGCGCCGCGCGCGCTGGGCCTGTACGTGGAGGGGCGGACTCCCGGCGAACCGGACGCCCTGACGATGGAGGCGCTGGACGCGGGGCTGGAGCGCGCGAACGCCCTGGCGCTGGAGGCGGGGCTGGAGGTCCGGGTGGTGGGCGGCGCATGCCTGCTGGCGCTGGCGAGCCTGCCGGATGATGTGCTTCGCGAGCGGGAGCTGCGGGCGCGGGTGCTGGACGTGGGGCTCGCGCTGACGCGGGGGGAGGCGCCTTCGGGCCTCTCCGTCACCGTGCACGTGGACCGGCTGGTGGGCCGCGATGAGGCCCACGGATGGGAGGATGCCGCGGCCTCCGCGTGGGATGACGCTGGTGGGGAAGGGGGCCTGCTCCACCTGCCCTCGTGGATCCAGGACGGGGCGGACGGCGCGCTCGTCGTCACCGGCGCGGCGCTGCGCGGACTGGAGGCGGACTTCGTCTCCAGCCCGGTGGCCAGCGCTCCGGATCGCTGGCGGCTCACGGCGCGGCGCTGAGCTTCAACGCCTCACGGCTTGATGCCGTGCCTGCGCAGCAGCCGGTAGAAGTGCACGCGGTCCATGCCGGCGGTGATGGCGGCCTGGGCCACCTTGCCCTGGTGCTTCTCCAGGAGCGCCCGCAGGTAGCGGCGCTCGAAGTCGTCCACCACGCGGCGGCGCTGCTCCGCGTACGGACGTGACAGGTCCACCTCCAGCGGGCTGCCCTCCGGGCGCGAGTCCTCCTCCGCCAGCGGCAGCGCGTCCTCGAACACCAGACAGCGCTCCAGGTGGTTGCGCAATTCGCGCACGTTGCCCGGCCACGCCGCGTGCCGCAGGCGCGAGAGGAACTCCGGCGTGCGCAGTGCTCCCGTGCGCTCCGGATCCGCGCCCAGCGACTTGAGGATGCCCGACACCAGCATGGACAGGTCCTCCGGCCGCTGGCGCAGCGAAGGCATTCCGATGCGCAGCACCGCGAGCCGGAAGAACAGGTCGGAGCGGAAGCGCCCCGCGTTCACCTCCGCGCGCAGGTCGCGGTGGGTGGCCGCCATCAGTCGCACGTCCACCGGCAGGTACGTGTTGCTGCCCACCCGGCGGATCTCCCGGTTCTCCAGCACGCGCAAGAGCTTGGGCTGCAGCTCCGGGGGCAGTTCGCCAATCTCGTCCAGGAAGACGGTGCCGCCGTCGGCCTCCTCGAAGACGCCCGCGCGCCGGTTCACCGCGCCGGTGAAGGAGCCTTTCTCGTGGCCGAACAGCTCGCTCTCCAGGATGTGGGCGGGGATGGCGCCGCAGTCCACCACCAGGAAGGCTGCGTCCTTGCGCCGGCTGGCCTGGTGGATGGCGAGCGCCGCCTGGCTCTTGCCGGTGCCCGTCTCGCCCTCCAGCAGCACGGTGACGTCGCGCGCGGCGGCGCGCTCCATCATCGCGAAGCAGCCGCGCATGGCCACCGACGTGCCCACGAGCGACCCGAAGTGCGTCATGTCCGACAGCGGGAGCTTGTTGCTCTCCGCGCTGAAGTCGAAGCGCAGCACCACGCGGCCCAGGCGGAGCAGGCTGCCACTGCGCAGGATGCCCTCCACCACCTGCACGCCGTCCACGATGACGCCGTTGAGGCTGTCCAGGTCCTTCACCTGCGGGCCCTTGGGGCCGATCTTCACCTCGCAGTGGAAGCGCGACACGGTGGAGTCCTCCACCGTGCAGTCGTTGAGCGGATGCGAGCCCACCGAGCAGGTGTCCGACGTGGACTCCCACACCGTGCCCGCACCCGGACCCTCCACCACGGACAGGCGGAAGCGACGCACCACGGGCAGGTCCCCCGGACGGCGGGCCTGCTCGTAGGGCAGCGTCACATGCAGCGCGGCCTCCGCCTCCCCTTCCTCCGGGAGGGTGCCCTTGTCCTTGTGCTCTCCCGGGGCCCCGTCGACGCGGGTTCGATCCGACACAGACATGCAAATCAAGCTACCACGTCCGGGCCACCCCGGGCGGAGCACCACGGGGGCGGTGAACACATGGGCGACCGCGAGCCGGGCCGTCAGCTGAGCGTGACGTCCAGGAACATCATCAGGACGAAGCCCACCATCAGCCCGGCCGTGGCCTCCTTCGCGTACTCCTGGCGGTGGCTCTCCGGGATCATCTCGTCGCTGACGACGTACAGCATGGAGCCGCCCGCGAACGCGAGCGCCCACGGCAGGATGCCGGACGCGAACGAGGTGGCGAAGAAGCCCACCAGCGCGGCGGCCCCCTCGACCAGCCCCGTGTACAGCGCCACCAGCACCGCCTGCCCCCGGCTGTACGCCACGCCCATCAGCGCCAGCGCGACGACGAAGCCCTCCGGGATGTCCTGCAACCCGATGCCCACGAGGATGGGCGCGGCGATCTCCATGGAGCGGCTGCCCACGCCGGTGCCCACCGCGAGCCCCTCCGGGAAGTTGTGCAGCGCGATGGCCAGCACGAACAGCCAGATGCGCTTCAGGTTCGCGGCCTGGGCGTTGCCCTCCTGCCCCTTGATGAAGTGCTCGTGGGGGATGTAGCGGTTGCACAGGTGCAGGAACAGGCCGCCCACCAGCATGCTCCCCCCCACCACCAGTGCGGCGGTGAAGCGCGACGCGTAGCGTTGTTCGCCCAGGTCGATGGCGGGCACCACCAGCGAGAAGGCCGTGGCCGCGAGCATCACGCCCGCGCTGAAGCCCATCAGCACATCCTTGGAGCGCCGGGAGATGTCGCGCGCCGCGAGGGCGGGCAGCGCGCCCAGGCTGGTGGACAGGATGGTGACCGCGCTGCCGGCGAGCGCCAGGGCGAGGGTGGACGTGCCGAAACCGCTGTCGGACATGGCCCTCCAACCTGTCCCACTCCGCCGCGCACGGCCACCTTTTCCACCGCGCCCCGGGCGAGGTTACCCGTCACGGAGCAGGGCGACCGGCACCGCCCGGGGCGGACGCGATGGCTGCCAGGTGGTTCACCAGGGGGCCGGGCACGTATCAGGGCCGGAGCCGCTGCTTCTCGCGCAGGAGCAGGTGCCACTCCTGGAGGTTCAGCTTGAGGGCGCCCAGCCACGCATCGATTTCGGGATCCATGCGCGGATCCACGCCGCGCAGGGACTCCAGCAGGGGCCGTGCGCTGGACTGGCCCAGGCGTGCCAAACCCTCCAGCGCGGACTTGCGCACCGCGAGGTCGCTGTCGCTCCGGTAGAGCGCGGTGAGCGAGCGGCGTGCACCCGGGGACTCGGTGCCGGGCACTCCGCCCAGGGCCTTCGCCGCCGCCGCGCGCATGCCGGGGTCTTCCGAGCGCAGTTGGGAGGTGAGCTGGCGCACCGCCTCCGGACTCGCGGCCTCCATGGAGACCTCGCCCAGCAGGCGAGTGGCCACCGAGGGGTCACCGGAGGCCGCGGCGGCCTTCACCGCCGTCTCGGCCAGCTCCGCGTTGTGGCCGAAGTAGATGCCTGCGCTCTCCGTCACCAGGTTCTCCACCACCGCCTGTCGCACCTCCGGCGCGCTGTCGCGCACGAGCTGTTCGTAGGTGACGACGTCGCCGTTCTTCGCCATGAACTCCACCGACGGCGCGCCCTTGAGCGCACGCACCGCCGCCGCGCGCAGGCCCGGATCCACGTCCTGCTTCGCACGGGAGAGCAGCGGCTGGAGCAGCTCTGGCTTCTGCGCGTTGCTCGCCTTGGTGGCCAGCGCCGCCCCCACGGCCTCCAGCACGGCGGGGTCGCGCTCCTGGCTCACCGCTCGGCCCAACGCCTCCGGTGGCATGGCGATGGCGGCTTCCTTCAGGCGCAGGCGCGCATAGCGCTGGTAGGCGGGGGAGCCTGTCTTCATCGCCACGCGCACCTCGTCCAGCATGCCCTCCACGGTGCAGGCCGCCGGGGCGGGGATGCTGATGGGCGCGCCTTGCGCGAGGGCGAGTCCCGGCAGCAGCGAAAGCCAGAGCACGCACGTCTTCTTCATTCGCGGGCCCATCAGTGCGGCGCTCCTTCCTCGACGACGCAATCGTGGTGTTCCTTCTTGCCCAGCCAGATGCGCGCGAAGTCCGTCGTGCCGGTGGCGTACAGGGCCTTGAAGTCCAGATAGTCCTGCCGCAGGCGCGGATCCTTCCGGGCGAACTCCTCCACCAGGGGCAGGGCGTCCGCGCCGGCCGCGCGCACCGCGAAGCGCAGGATGGCCCAGCGCACGCACAAATCATGTTCCCCGTCGAAGGCGGCGCGGAACGCGGCCAGGGCCTTCTGCGGATCCTCGGTGACGGCGAGCCGGAAGGCGGCCATCTCGCGCACGTCGCGCTCCTTGTCGGTGCGCATCACCTTGGCCAGCGTGTCGATGGAGCCTGAATCGATCAGCGGGTCGGAGTACGACGGCATCTCCAGCGCGAGCAGCCGCACGGCGGTATCCTCGGACGTGGTGCCGATGTCCAGCAGGTCCTTCCAGTACGGCGCATACGTGCCGGTGCGCTGGTAGTCCTCCTTCATCACCCGGCCCAGGGTGCGCGTGGCCATCCACGCGGCGGCGTCCGCGGAGTCGTCCAGCGCGATGGACTTGAGTCGGTTGCGCATGTCGGGCGTGAAGCGGTGCTGCGTCTCCAGGGCATCCAGCGCGGAGGCGCGGTCCGGGGCCGCGAGGCTCTTGTCCTCGGCCACCGACAGCAGCTTCTCGCTGACGCGCGGGTGGCGCACGGCGGGGGCCGCCTTGAGGGCCTCCAGGTAGATGGCCGGCTCCGGCGGCGCGGCCTTCATCGCCCACGTCACCAGTTGCAGCGCGCGGTCCGGATCCTCGCCCACCAGCTCCGTCAGGCGCTCCTGGAGATAGGCCACCAGCGCGGTGTCACGGGCCTGGATGGCGGCGGATACGGCCGCGTGCAGCGACTCCAGCGTCGCGGACCGGTCCAGCGCCGCCAACCCGTCCCAGCACCCGGGCATGGGAATCTGTTCACGCGGGGCTTTGCTTGTCGCGGAGGCGGCGGCCACGGGAGCGCTGCTCGCGGGCGCGGCCGTCGGAACGGAAGGGCCCGTGAGTCCTGGCGTTGGAGGGTCCGCGTCATCGGAGCGGGCCGCGCCCCGCCACCACACGACGCCCACGGCGAGGAGGAGCACGAGGCCGGCGAGCGCGACCTTGAAGGAGGGACGAGAGGTCATGTCGGAAGGAGGCTCACGCGCAAGAAGGGGCGCACCCCCGCGCGCACCGCGCATCACGGGGGAACGATGGGGACGGGCCTCCGGGCAGGGGACGCGGGCCGGAGCGCCGGCCCCTCCCGGAAGGTTCGCGCACGGCGGGGACTACAGCGTGGGAACGCCCAGCCGGTTGTTGCAGTAAGCGTTGGTGCCGCACGTCGTGCCGACGCTGGTGTACCAGGCCGACTTGCGCGTGCCGTACTGACGATTGTCCGCGTGCACGTGCGGACCGGTGGCGCTGCCCGTGCCGCCCACGAGCCCCAGCGCGCAGCGGTCACACGTCTTCGTGCCGGAGCTGACGTTCGCGTAGAAGTGCAGCTGTCGGAAGTCCCAGCCGCTGGCGCCAGACACCACGTAGTAGTTGCCCGCGCCGCCGTTGCAGGTGGAGCCGTAGCAGGCCGCCGCGCAGCCGCCGTAGTAATAGTAGTGGTAGTTGCCCACCAGCATGCCCCGGTGGTTCCACTCGCCGCAGGACCCGTTGCCGATGTCCAGCGCCGTGTGACTGCTGCCGGTGCAGTTGTAGTACGTGGTCGAGTTCACGTACGCCGCCGTGTCGCAGATGGGGCCGTTCGCGGTGGCCGCCGTTGCCGGACCGGCCCCCACCGCGGCGGCCAGCGTCGCCACGGTGGACATCAACGTCTTCAGCTTCATGGGTGCCTCCTCCCGTCGTCACACTGCCTCGCCGGAGGCCCGGCCCAACGGTGGACCAGCCCCCGTGCCCGACCCACCTATCCCCTTGAATGGGGTGGGGGACGGGAAGCTGTAATACATGAAATAGTTGTTTTTGTCCCAGGAATTGAAAGTTGAGAAACGCAACGATTCCAAGGGGTTCCGTGCCGCGCCGTGTCGTTTTCGTCCGGAGCACGCAACCCGGGCGAAACGTTCACGAGAATCTGGAATGTCGGCGTTCGCCCGACGCCTGGCGCCCCGTCGCCGGGAACTGCATCGGGTGTCCTCGCGTCACCTGGGAGAAGCGTCATGGCCCCGATTGGAAAGACCGGTTCGCGTCCCTCGCCCGTGGTGAAGCCGGAGACGACGGCGACGCCCGCGGTGCGTCCCAACGCGGTGAAGGCCGCCGTCTCCCAGCGGATGAAGGACGGCTTCGACGCCGGGCCTCGCACGCTGGCGTCGCGGCCCCAGGGCACGAAGGAGATCGGGACGGCGCTGCCTCCGCTTCCGGGCAGTGAGGGCAAGAAGGCCGGCGGCCTCTTTGGCGGCCTGGGGTCGGCCATCAGCGACGCCGTGAAGAACGTGGCCAAGGCGGTCGCGGCCGCCACGACGCCGCAGGTGAGCACCAACGCCGCCGGCAACACGGTGGTGGACCTGGGCGTGGGCAACAACACCGCGAAGGTCTCCCAGTCGGCGGACGGCGGGCTGACCATCACGTCCGGCAAGGACACGGTGACGCTCACGGCCGAGCAGGCGAAGGGCGCCATCATCAACGGTGGCGCCGGCGACGACTCCATCACGCTGGACGCGAGCGTCACGCAGGACGTCACGCTGGACGGCGGCGTGGGCAACGACAAACTGGTGGGCGGCAAGGGCAACGACACGCTGGTGGGCGGCGCGGGCAACGACACCGTCATCGGCGGCGAAGGCAAGGACACGCTGAGCGGCCTGGACGGCGACGACTACCTGGAGGGCGGCGCGGGCGATGACAGCATCGACGGCGGCGCGGGCCGGGACGTGCTCTACGGCCTGGACGGCAATGACGCGATGTCGGGCGGCGGGGAGCGCGACTACATCGACGCGGGCGCGGGCGACGACAAGGTCGACGGCGGCGAGGGCGACGACCAGGTGATTGGCGGGCGCGGCGACGACGCGCTGAGCGGCGGCGCGGGCAACGACGCGGTCGCGGGCGGCGCGGGCGCGGACACCGTCGAGGGCGGCGAGGGCACCGACAAGCTGTACGTGGAAGAGAACGAGACGACCGCCGACGCGGCGAAGGGTGAGCGGGAGATCGTGGACATGACGGACGCGGACAAGCGCGGTTCGTCCGTCTCCGTCACGGGCAGCGCGGAGTTCCAGGCGCGCACCCAGTCGGACCTGGACGCGATGCGCTCGCTGCCGTCGGGCCAGGAGCTGCTGCGCACGCTGGACGCCAGCGGCAAGAAGACGACCATCCGCGAGACGGCCAGCGGCAACAGCGCGGGCGGCACGAACTTCAACGATGGCTTCATGAACAAGGACGGCACGGCGGGCAAGGGCACGGACGCGCAGGTGAACTACAACACCACGCGCATCTCCCTGGGCACCGAGGAGTGGATGAACCGTCCCCCCGTCGTCGGCCTGTTCCACGAGCTGGTGCACGCCTCGGACATGGTCAACGGCACGCTGGCGCTGGGCGAGAAGAACGGCACGCGCAACCTGGAGACCTCCGCGGTGGGCCTGCCCATCGACCTGGACCAGAACGCGGCCACGCCGGACGTCGTCCAGGGCGGCCGTCCCGGGGAGAACGTCCTGCGCGACGACCTGAACCTGCCCACCCGTCCGCGCTACTAGCCGCATGCGAACCCTCCTCCGGACTGGCGCCTGGGTGGTGCTGGCTGTCATCGTCGGTTGCGCGCGGGCGCCGGAGCGGCCCGCGAATCCCGGAGGACAACGCGTGGCCCAGGCGGACGTGGAGCTGAAGGTGGAGTCGGTGGCGCGCGAGGCGGACACGCTCGCGGTCACCTACGCGGTGCACAACCGGACGTCCCGGGCCGTGCTGCTCGTGGACGGGCTGTGGGACGTGGGCTTCAGCGGGCATCTGACGCTGGCGCCGGAGCGGGCCTACGTGGACCTGTCCGGTGGCCGGGTGGTGCTGTCGCGGATGCTGCTGCCGGTGCCGGAAGACCTGATGGTGGAAGCGCCGGAGGTGCCCGCGGTCAGCCGCGTGGAAGCCGGCGCCACGGCGAGCCGCCGCGCGGTGGTGCCCCTGCCCCTGCGCACCGCCCTGCCGTACCCCACGGGCCCCGAACAGACGCGCGAGCTGTCGGACGTGCGCGAGGTCTCCTTGCGCGTGGGCTACCTGCCGGACGCGGACGCCATGACGCTGCACGCGGGCAAGGACGCGCAGGGCACGGCCGTCCAGACGCCGGAGTACGGGCCCGTGGTGAAGGCGCAGCGGGTGCTGGACAGTGGCCCGCTGCCGGTGTCGGACGCGAAGTAGGAGCACGCGTCCTGGCTTCGCCAGAAGACCTGCCAGAAGACGGGCGCAGCGAAGGAGCGGGCCCTGTCCTCGTCACCGAGGACGACCAGGGGCGCCGCTCACTGCGTTTCGGGGACGGGGGCGCGCGCCAGAGCGTGGTGTGGCCCGGGGACCCGCTGCGGCTGGAGCTGCCCTACACGCGCATGGCGATGGTGGCGCTGGCGTTCGTGCCCCGGCCGGAGAACATCCTGGCGGTGGGGCTGGGCGGGGGCGCCATCCCCATGTTCCTGCGCTCGGTGCTGCCCGACACGCACATCGACGTGGTGGAGGTGGACGGGGC
>NZ_RAWI01001377.1 GCF_003612125.1 Corallococcus praedator | reverse complement strand
ATCCCGAACTTCACAATCCTGAAGATTTATTGTTGGCTTCTGTTTCATCCTGTCATTTATTATGGTATCTGCATTTTTGCTCGGTCAATAAGATTTTGGTCTTAGAATATATAGATTTTGCTGAAGGAACAATGATCGAAAGTGAACATGGAAGTGGCAAATTCACTGAAATAATTCTTAAACCTAAAATTTTAGTTGCAGAAAAGAATATGATTGAAAAAGCAATTGAGCTGCATCAAAAAGCAAATGAATATTGCTTCATTGCCAACTCTTTGAATTTTGAAATAAAACATCAACCAGAAATTAATTACAAAAATGATTAAAACAAATTATAAAAACCCAGACGAAAATGGATATTACGGAGAATTCGGCGGCGCATTTATCCCCGAAATGC
>NZ_RAWI01001376.1 GCF_003612125.1 Corallococcus praedator | reverse complement strand
GGACGGTGGAGGAGCTCATCGACGTGGACGCGCTGAAGGTGGTGCGCCCGGCGGGCGCGGATGGCATGGGGCTGGTGGAGCGGCGGGGCGCGGCGGTGCCCCTGCTGTCGCTGGCGCGGCTGCTGGAGCGGACGGCGCCCCAGGACGCGGGCGGCGCGCGGGGCACCAAGGCGCTCATCGTGCGGCAGCGCGGGGAGCCGGTGGCCTTCGCGGTGGACCGGCTGCTGGGGCAGCAGGAGATCGTCCTGCGTCCGCTGGAAGACCCGTTGGTGCGCGTGCCGGGCGTGGCGGGCGCCACGGACCTGGGAGACGGCCAGCCGACGCTGGTGCTGGACCTGGGCGCGCTCGGGGCCGCGCGCGCGGGCCGCCGGATGGGCGCCGCGCGCTCGGGAGG
>NZ_RAWI01001375.1 GCF_003612125.1 Corallococcus praedator | reverse complement strand
ATGTCGTCCCGTCCGGACAGGGGTGCGGGGACTTCGCTTCGGTCGCCGTCCGGGCACGCGCCCGGATGCTGATCGGCGAGCAGCGCGCGGTCTCGGACCTGTGGGAGGCGGCGCGGAAGCGGCTCCCCTCAGCCCGCGAGGATCGTCCCGGCCAGCCCGTCTACGCGATCTCGGCGGCGCCCGAGCCGGGCGGGAGCGGCCTCCGTGCCGCAACGTTCGCCGACCTCGAGCTGCTCGTACCCGCCTGCGCTCTCGCGCACGAGGGCGAGCTCGGGATCGATCCCCTGCGCCGTGACGCCGACGGGTTTCGCTGGCGCACGCGGGCGCAGATCGACGAGGGCCGCTCGTGGCTCTGGGAGGAGGACGGAGTGATCCTCTTCAAGGCGGAGGCGTC
>NZ_RAWI01001374.1 GCF_003612125.1 Corallococcus praedator | reverse complement strand
GGCTTCTATTTACTGTTGTAGTGGCATGTTCATGAAGCATGGAGCGAATGTACTGTTCTCGAAACATACCGCGTGAAAGCGCTTTTGGTGAAAGAAGTTTTTGTGATGCATATTCTTTTAAATCATTGCGAAACCAGTGAGCCAAAGGAACTCCAAATCCCATTTTTGGACGATACAAAATTTCTTTCGGAACCAGGTCTTCGAGCGCTTTTTTAAGAATATATTTTTTATTGTTTGCGCCCTTGAGCTTAAGACGAAAAGGAATTTTAGCAGTAAGTTCAAGAAATTCGTGATCGAGGAAAGGGGAGCGGCCTTCAAGCGCTACTGCCATAGAAGCAATATCAACTTTTACCAAGAGATCTTCTGGTAAATACGTTACGAAATCCGCATAAAC
>NZ_RAWI01001373.1 GCF_003612125.1 Corallococcus praedator | reverse complement strand
CGTCGGCCTCGGCATCAACTCCGCCCTCGTCTGGATCGAGCGGCGCGCCACCCATCGGCGCCGGCGAGGGCCGGCTGGGCCGACGCCAACCCGGAGGAGGCGCCGCGCATCGTCGCGGCGGAGACCGGCCGCCCGATCGAGTCGGTGCGCGCCACCTCCCCCGACGGCGTGTTCCACCGGTCGCCCGAGATCTCCGAGGCCGCGACCGAGCCGCTGAAGGAGGAAGAGGCGTTCATGGCCGCGGGCGCCCTCTTGGAGGGGCAGGTCGACCACGACGCCGGGGTCCGCGCCCCGGGCCCCTCGACGCGGCGCTGGCGCTGCTCCATGCCCGCGCCAACTGACGACGCGACGCGACGCGACGCGACGCGCCCGCGACGGGGCGAGGGCCTTGGCC
>NZ_RAWI01001372.1 GCF_003612125.1 Corallococcus praedator | reverse complement strand
CGATACAGAGGCAGTGGTGTCGCTTCAGGCCGAGTTCGATCGCGTCCGCGCCGAAGCCGCCCAGTACGTTAAGCAAAACGAGTACGGGCAGATTGTCGAGCAGGCTGGCGGTGTGGGTCTGAATGCGACGACCTCGGCAGACGCGACACGCTACTTCTACAGCTTTCCGTCAAATAAGCTAGAGCTGTGGATGTCGCTGGAGTCAGAACGATTTCTCGATCCCGTCTTTCGCGAATTTTATGAAGAGAAAGACGTAATTTTGGAGGAAAGACGGCTGCGGACGGATAATTCGCCGATCGGCAAAATGATCGAAGCCTTTCTTGAAACCGCTTTTCCCAATCAGCCGTATGGTCGTCCGGTCATTGGCACTGAAGCCGACTTGCAGAAGATGACTC
>NZ_RAWI01001371.1 GCF_003612125.1 Corallococcus praedator | reverse complement strand
ACATATTCGATTCCGCGCGCGACAGCGTCGAGATGTTCGGCCGATATGCCACCGTCGCGGGAGTGCCGAGCGAGCAGAGGCAGGACCTCCACGGCCCGTCCGAGCCGGATCAACCGTGACGCCACCGCCGGCGCGACACCGTTGGCGACCAACAGTTCTCGCAACGACATCCCGCAGTGTGTCGCGACCCCGACGCGCTCGGCCTGGGATGCCAACCGCGCCAGCATCCCGTCGGCCACCGCGCGGAGAGCGACGGCGCCACGGATGGCGGCGACGATCTCGGAGTCGACATCGGCGACAACTGTTCCCTGTGAACCGAACTCGTCGACCACCAGGTCGGCGAGTTCGATGAATGATCCCCCGGTCATGCTTCGACCGTACACACGTTCGAACAC
>NZ_RAWI01001370.1 GCF_003612125.1 Corallococcus praedator | reverse complement strand
GTCAGATACTGCCGTCCGGCGCTGATAGCAGCCTGAATAGTATATTGTGCCTGCGCCTGCCGCGTATCCTCACCGCACGCATTGATCACGGGGACAGGTGAAGATATGGGCATCAATGTGCTTTGCGGTGAATTATTTTGTAACGTGTTCTGGTCTGATCCGCCCTGCATTGGGGTCGCAGTAATGACTGGCGCAAGCGAACCCTTCGGCGCTGTTACGGCAAATGGATCTGTACGTAAATTCGTTTGGGGATCAGTTCCGGCGGGTGCATTATCCGGCGCGCTACCCAGATTACAGGCGATCACGCCGCTGATCAGCATAATTAGCGCTGCTAACGGTAAATAGATAGCTTTTACAATGCCAGACAGTTTGCGGCCAGACAGTTTGTCGGATAA
>NZ_RAWI01001369.1 GCF_003612125.1 Corallococcus praedator | reverse complement strand
GCAATTCTTTGTGCCGGGATGCACGGCGTGAATATTACAATTTCCAGGCCGTCCTGCCGCCGACAATCGTCCGCACCGCGCGCCCACGGAAGGTTTGCCCATGGAATGGCGAGTTGCGCGATGGCGAACAGGTCCGGCCCAGGTCGTAGGTCCATTCGAGATCGGGGTCGAGCAGCGTGACGTCCGCCGGCGCGCCCACGGAAAGCGTGCCGCGGTCGATGCGCAGCAGCTTCGCGGGATTGATCGTCAGCAGTTCGATGAGCCGGGGCAGGCCGATCGCCTTGCGCTGATGCACGAGCACCTCGCAAAAAATCGCAAACTCCGTCTCCAACCCGAGGATGCCGAAGGGCGCCTGGTCGAGCTCGACCTCCTTTTCGTAGGGCGCATGTGGAGCA
>NZ_RAWI01001368.1 GCF_003612125.1 Corallococcus praedator | reverse complement strand
GTCTTTCAACATCTTTAAAAAGGTAGATAACTTAAATAGGACTTACGCAAAAACCTCTCAAACTTTCCTAAACTCTGTGTCGCGCCAGGTGCTATAACGGGGGGAACCCCCGCAACGCACTGGCTTCTCTGCGCCTCTGCGGTTCGTTTTAAATAATTTTTACGTAAGTCCTATTAAACTACCATTAGTATTTTAAATTATATTGTTCTTTTACAAAAGGGGAAAAGAAAAATGACCCAATTAATTGCAACATTCTATAAATTTGTCAGCTTGCCTGATTTTGCCGAAAAACAAAGCATAATCCTTTATTATTGTCAAGCCCAAAGTATTAAAGGAACGATTTTATTAGCAAAAGAAGGTATCAACGGAACGATCGCCGGTGAGCATGATAACAT